>SEEL01000035.1 GCA_004144345.1 Hyphomicrobiales bacterium | reverse complement strand
ATTGGGCGGCAGCTCGGGCGGCGGTGGGACTGGTGGCGGCGGTGGTGGCACCGGGGGCGGCGGTGGCAATGGTGGCCCCGGTGGCCCTGGTGGGCCGGGCGGTCCCGGTGGTCCGGGCGGCGGTGGCGGCTATGGCGCCAATGGCGGCGGCGGCAGCTTCGTGATCCCGGACGGCATTTCGAGCCGGCTACGTACGCTGCTGCGCATGCTCGCCGAGCGCGACTATCTGCAGTTGTCGAACGGCAGGGCGGTGTGCCTCAACAATTTCGCGATTGCCGATGCCGCGAACTGGGTGATCAAGAAGAGCGAATGGAGCACGCTGCAGCAGGCGCTCGCCAACCACTCCTACGACATCTATGCGCTGCGCGAACTGCTCGCCAATTGCCGCAATCAGGTGACGGCACTGAACTTCAGCAACATGAACCGCGTGATCGGCATCGACATCGACAAGAACGGGCGGCCGGTGCTCTATCTGCTGTGATTCGTAGAACTACGTATTAGTGCTGACTGCACTGGAACGTAACGACATAACGGAAGGACTCAATTGAGTCCTTCCTGTTGGTGACTGCACAACCAAGGCGCCAGCGGCGCTGAAACGAAACATCACCCCACATCTTTGCCTCTCATCGCCGCTCTGCGCGGTGCGTATGCGTCGACGCTCCCGAAGCGGCTCCCGTTGGTAGGAGAAGCAAGTGAGGAAGTATCTCAAACTTTCAGCGATTGTGCTGCTGACGACGGCGGTCGGTGTTTTGCCCGCAAGCGCGCTGTCGCTCAATCTCGGCGGCGGCAGCGGTCCGCTGATCGATCTCGGCAACGACAATAATGCGGACGCCACGCTCGGCATCGACACCGGCAATCTGCTCGGCGGGTCGGGCGGCGAGGATGACGGCGCCAGCGTCGATGGCGGCGTGACCGTCAATCTGAGCAATGTGCTCGGCAGTGGTGGCGGGGAGGGCGGCCTGCTCGATCTGGGCGGCACCGGCAATGTGCTCGATCTCGGCGGCACGAACGGGCTGATCGATCTCGATGGCAATGGCCCGCTGCTCAATCTCGGTAACGACGACGATGCGGCGCTGCTCAATCTGGGTGGCAGCGGTGACCTGCTGGACCTCGGTGGCACCGGCAATGTGCTCGACCTCGGCGGCGAGGGCGGCCTGCTCGATCTGGGCGCCGGCTTCCTCGATCTCGGCGATGGCGCGGTCGATCTGGCGCTGCTCGGTGACGACGATGTGATTGACCTCAGCAGCACCGGTGGCATCGGCGCCGGCCGGCTGATCGATCTCGACGGCACCGATCCGCTGCTCAATCTGGGCGCCGATGATAATGAAGCGCTGCTCAATCTGGGCAGCACCGACGATCTGCTCGATCTCGGCAATGGCGGCCTGCTCGATCTGGGCGGGACCGACGAGCTGGTGGCGGCCAATGTACTCGGCACCGACATCAGTGCCGATGTCCTCAATGGCGACTCCATCGCCGATATAAACATCGGCACCGGCAATGGCGGCCTGCTTGGTACGGGACTGCTTGGCGGCACTGACGTGAACGTGGCCATCGGCGGCGGCAGCGGTGGCGCCGGCGGCGGTGGTACTGGCGGCGGTGGCAATGGTGGTAACGGCGGCAATGGCGGTGGTGGCGGCAATGGCGGGTCGGGCGGGAGCCTGATCGCGGCGGCCGGTGACGATGCCTGCCTGTCGCTCAGCGCCAATGAGCTGAAGCAGCTGGTCAACCGCCACAATTACAGCCGCGCGACCTTCAACAGTTGGGCCAGTGCCAGCCAGCTCAAGGTGGTGAAGGTCGACCTGTGCGAAGGCCAAATGGAAAAGGTCGCGATGAGCGTGGGCGGCGATGCGAACATCGCGCGGCTCCAGGCTTTCCTCGCGGCGCAGGCCAAGGTGAGCGCGGCCCTCCAGTCGCAGGGTTATAGCCCCAGCGACGTCATCGCTGCCGACCATGATGGCAGCGTGCTTATCGTCTACGTGATCTAGGCCTCCCCCCGGCCCGGATTTCCTCCCCAGCGTAGATGGCCAGAAGGCGCGGATCTTGCCCCGATCCGCGCCTTCTCTCTCTCCTGGTGCTCTGGACCAGGCGGTTACGCGCGCGGGGCGCGCGGCAGCCGTTTGGCCAACCGCGGGAGTCCCGACTGCTAGTTACGTGAGACGAAGTCTCGGCTAAGCTCCGACTCTCGGAGTGCATTGAATGACGATCGACGATCAGCGGCCGCGGGTGGTTGGGGGCGGGGCAAGGAAGCTGCTTTATGCCGCCGACACCATCCTCAAGATGGGCGTGGGCAAATCGGCCAAGGCGCTGACGGCGCGCAACACCTGCAAGGCCTGCGCCTATGGCATGGGCGGGCAACTGGGCGGCATGACCAATGAGCTGGGCGAGTTTCCGTCGGTCTGCAACAAATCGGTGCAGGCGCAATCGACCGATATCCAGCCGGGCATTCCGCATGAGGCCTTCCACCATTCGATCGGCGAACTGTCGCGGCTCAGCGGCCGCGAGATGGAAAAGCTCGGCCGGCTGAACACGCCGCTCTACAAGGGACCGCGCAGCACGCATTATCTGCCGGTCAGCTGGGACTGGGCGCTCGATCACGCGGCAGAAAAGCTGAAGCCGCTCACGCCGAACAGAACGTTCTTTTATTCCTCCGGCCGCTCGTCGAACGAGGCGGGCTTCGTGTTCCAGCTGATGGCGCGGGCCTGGGGCACCAACAATGTCAACAATTGCTCCTATTACTGCCACCAGGCGACGAGCGAGGGGCTGGCGACCACCATCGGCAAGGGCACGGCGACGGTCGAGCTCAACGACCTCACCGGCGCCGATCTGATCTTCGTCATCGGCGCCAATCCGTCGTCCAACCATCCACGCTTCATCCACATGCTGAAGCATTGCCGCGATGCGGGCGGCGATGTGGTGGTGATCAATCCGGCCAAGGAGCCGGGCCTCGTCCGCTTCGCCGTGCCCAAGAGCCCGGGCTCGATGCTGCGCGGCGGCGACGAGATTGCGTCGGACTATCTGCAGCCGCGCACCGGCACCGATATCGCGCTGTTCAAGGGGCTGGCCAAGGCCGTGCTGGAACTGGGTGCGGAGGATAGCGCGTTTCTCGCTGCCCACGCGGTGGCGTTCGACACCTTCCGCGCCGATCTCGAGGCGCTGAGCTGGGAGGAAATCTCGGCCGCCTGCGGCATCGAGCGCGACGACATTTTCCGTGTCGCACGCATCTATGCCAAGCGCAAGAATGTCGTGTTCGCCTGGGGCATGGGGATGACGCATCATCTCCACGGCACCGCTAATGTCGAGGCCATCGCCAATCTGGCGCTGCTGCGCGGCATGATCGGCCGGCCGTTCGCCGGCCTGCTGCCGCTGCGCGGCCATTCCAATGTGCAGGGCATCGGCACGATCGGCGTCAAGCCGGTGGTGTCGGCGGAAGTGTTCGCGGCGATGGAGCAGGCCTTCGGCATCACGCTGCCGCGCGACAAGGGCGTCGATACGATGGCCGGGCTCAAGGCGGCGGAACGCGGCGACATCGATGCGGCCGTGATCATGGGTGGCAACCTCTGGGGCGCGACGCCGGACACGGACTTCTCGACGCGCGCCATGGCGGCGATCGGCTTCAAGCTGTTCCTCACCACGACGCTCAACCGCGGCCATGTGCACGGGCTCGGGGAGGGCGAGGCGCTGATCCTGCCGGTGACGGCGCGGGACGAGGAATGGTCGCCGACGACGCAGGAATCGATGTTCAACTTCGTGCGCCTGTCGGACGGGGGGATCGACAGACTCGACAATGTGCGGCCGGAGACGGTGATCCTCTCTGACCTCGCGCAGCGGCTGATGCCTGATAGTCCGATCCCGTTCGAGAAGTTCAAGGAGCATCGCGAAGTCCGCCAGGTGATCGCCGCGGTGGTGCCGGGGCTTGAGCAGCTGGCCGATATCGATTTGGCGAAGCAGGAGTTCCACATCCGCCATCGCGTGCTGCACAAGCCCGAGTTCGGCACGCCCGACGGCAAGGCGCATTTTGTCGTGGTGCCCATTCCCGCCATCGACCGGCAGAAGCTGACGCTGGCGACGGTGCGCTCGGAGGGGCAGTTCAACTCGATCATCTATGAGGAGCGCGATTCCTATCGCAACAAGGCGCCGCGCGACGCGATCTTCCTCAACCGCGCCGATATGAGCGCGGCCGGCGTGCTCGATGGCGACCGCATCACCATCGCCTCGGACCAGGGCAGGATGGCGGGCGTCGCCACCGCGTTCGATCTGCCGCGCGGCTCGGCCATGGCCTATTACCCCGAGGCCAATGTGCTGTGCGGCACGGCCGTCGACGCGCGCAGCAAGACACCGGCGTTCAAGTCGGTGCCGGTGTGGATCGAGACCTAATTGCTGTATCTACGATAATGTTGACTGCCGTCGTTTCTGTATCTACATTAAGTGGGTGCCCCGATGGAATTCGACTGGGACGCGGACAAGGCGGCGAGCAATCTCGCCAAGCATGGCGTGGCGTTCGAGGTGGTTCTCGACCTCGATTGGGCCGCCGCTATCATCCGGACCGTGCCGGGTGATTTCGGCGAGCCGCGCTGGACCGCTTTTCATCGCGCAGGCGATGAGCGCACGGTGGTGGTGTTCACGCGGCGCGGCGCCATCTATCGCATCATCAGCGTGCGCCGCGGGCATGAGAAGGAGTTTCGACATTGGCTAGAGTGAAGCAGCCGCAATACGGGACGCCGGACGAGGAAAATCCGCTCTGGACCGAAGAGGATTTTGCCAAGGCCATTCCGTTTCCGGAACTGGCACGGCAGATGGGTTGGAAGATGCCGGGGCGCCCGAAGGCGGCCGTCACCAAGGTGCCGACCAACCTCCGGCTCGATCCGGACATCCTTGCTTACTTCAAGGCCGACGGCGAAGGCTGGCAGACGCGGATCAATGCCGTGCTGGCCAAGCACGTGAAGGCGGCGAACGCGGCAGCGTCGCGCAAGAAGAAGGCGTCGTGAGCTTTTCCGGCTTTCCGCCAGCGACGCTGCAATTTCTCACCGGGATTGCGGCGCACAATGAGAAGGCGTGGTTCGATGACAATCGCGCGCTCTACGAGGCCGGCTATGTGGAACCGGCGCGGGAGTTCGTCGAGACGATGGGGCCGCTGCTGCGCGCCATCTCGCTCGAGGTGCAGTTCAACGCCAAGGTCAATGGCTCGCTGAGCCGGATCAATCGCGACATCCGGTTCTCGAAGGACAAGCGGCCCTACAAGGAGCATCTGGGGCTGTGGTTCTGGCATGGCGGCAGGCGCCGCTGGGACGTGCCGGGCTTCTGGTTCGAGCTGACACCCAAACATGTGCAGCTCGGCGTCGGGCTCTACATGATGCAGGGCGAACAGCTCGATGCCTATCGGCAGTCGGTGATCCATCCGCGGTCGGGCAGGGCGCTGCTGGCGGCCGTTGCGGCGGTGAAGGATGCGGGCAAATACGAGATCGCCGGCAAGAACCGCAAGCTCATGCCGCGCGGCTTTTCGACCGACCTGGACCGGGCCGAGTATCTGCTGCATGAGGGGCTATACGCGCATATCGATCTGCCGGTGACGGTCGCCGCGAAGCCGGGGCTCGCGGCGCTGTGCGCCAAGCACTATGCGGCGCTGTGGCCGATCAACAAATGGCTGCTCGACGAAGTGGAGCAGGGGTGAGCGCCGCCTAGCTGGCGCTTTCGATGATGCCGCAGGCGAAGCGGTCGCCGGCATTGCCGCCGGGGTCGGTCAAATAATCATCCGGATCGGCATGCAGCACGATGGCCGAACCGTCGGCGTCGAGCACGCTGTTGGGACCGGCCGCCAGCGTCACGTTTATGCTGTGGATCTCGACGGTCGCCATCCCATTGTCGTCGGCATCGACATTGGTGAGGTCGCCGGCATGCGGGCCTTCGGGGTTCTCGCTGCCATGCTTGTTGTCGCCCGGCTCGAAATGCGCGCCGGCGGATTCGAATTTCGCCGAGGCATCGCAGACGCCCGTCTCGTGAATGTGGAAGCCGTGTTCGCCATTGGGCACGCCGCTGAGCTCGCCGGAGATGTGGATGCCGCCATCCATCTCGGTCAGCGTCAGCGTGCCCAGATTGGTGCCGGACTGGTCGAGCAGCGTGACGCTGGCGGTGGGCGATTGCGCCAGAGCAGGCGTGCTCAGCAGCGCGGCGGCGGCCAGGATCAGGGCGGCTCGGGACATGGGGCTTCTCCTAATGAGCAGGCGCAACGTCACGATGCCGCCGCCGTTCCATCAGGCGCTGAGCGACGGGGTGATCTCGATGACGACGTCGCCGGCCTTGGTGCCGGTCTCAACATAGGCATGCGCCTCGGCGATGCGCTCGAGTGGATAGGTCCGGTCGATCACGGCGCGCAGCGTGCCTGCGGCCAGCATCGTGCGCAGCAGCTCGATGTCCCTGGCCTTGTCAGCGGTCTTGCGCAAGCCCGTCGTCGCCATCTTCGCGCGCTTGCCGTCGGCCTGCGTGCCGCGCAGCATGTTGGTGGCGATAGCGAGCGAGGGCGTGGTGGTGAGATAGATGCCGCCCGGCTTCAGCGCCTCGCGGCAGGCGGCGAAGCTGGATTTGCCGACGGTGTCGAAGATCACGTCATAGGCGGCGCTGGTCGCGGTGAAATCCTCCGCCGTGCGGTCGATGGTGCGGTCGGGGCCGAGGCTTTCGACCAGCGCCAGGCGATGCGTGCTGCAGGTGGCGGTGACGATGGCGCCCATCTGCCGCGCCAGCTGTACCGCGACCACGCCGATGCTGCCCGCCGCGCCGTGGATCAGGATCGACTGGCCGGGCTTGAGCTGTGCCTCGTCGCGCAGATAGGGCATGGCGGTGAGAAAGCTGTAGCTCAGCGCCGCCGCGTCGGCGTAACTGGCCCTCTCGGGCAACAGCGCCAAGGCGCCCTCCTCGGGCAGGGCGACCAGCTCGGCCATGGCGTTGGGGTGGGGGTCGGTGGTGCCGAACACCCGATCGCC
Source organism: Hyphomicrobiales bacterium (assembly GCA_004144345.1). Lineage (GTDB taxonomy): Bacteria > Pseudomonadota > Alphaproteobacteria > Rhizobiales > Devosiaceae > Devosia_A. The sequence goes on along the minus strand of SEEL01000035.1, from coordinate 31,823 downwards.
GGGGCGGTAGCGCGTCACCGCCGCGCCGACCGCTTCCACCACGCCGGCCACGGCGCCGCCGGGCACGGGTTGCCTGGGCCGGGTGAGGCCGGTGAACAGCCGGATCAGTGCCGGGTTGCCCGAGCGCATGGCGCAATCGGCGGGCGAGACGGTCGAGGCGTGCTGGCGGATCAGCACGTCATGCGGCGCAAGCACCGGGGCGGGGATGTCGCGGATGGCGAGGACGTCCGGTCCGCCATAGGCGGTGAGGTAGGCGGCCTTCATGGTCAATCTCCTGTCGTCGGGGCGTGCGCCATCGATCCCTGCGCGGGCAGGGGCGGCGGATGGCCGATGGGTCAATGTCTAGTCGTCGTACTGGAATGCCGTTTCAAGCGGCACGCCGAACACCCGCGCAATGCGGAAGGCGACTTCGAGCGAGGGCGAGTAGCGCCCCTGCTCGATGGCGACGATGGTCTGGCGGGTGACGCCGACCTTTTCGGCCAGCGCCGCCTGCGTCATCTCGCCGGCATGGAAGCGCAGCGTGCGCACGATATTCGAAATCTTCGGCTCGCCTTTCCCCATGGGTCAGCTGATCCGGTAATAGACGATCTGCGACACGGCGAAGCTCGCGCCCGCCAGCATCGAGATGCCGAACAGCGCATAGGGGGCGAGCACCGCCTCGAGCCCGAAAGCCTGCCAGAACAGCACGCCGAGCAGGCCCAGCGAGAGCACGAAATAGGCGTTGCGCATCGAGCGGTCGTTGATCGCCTTGTCGCGCTCGTCGGCGCGCTCGTCCTTCATTTCCTCGCGCCGCGCGATGCTGACGGCGATGGTGCCGATGATGACGGCGATGATGTTGAGCACGATCGACGCGCCGATCGCCCACAGCATTTTCCACGCCGCCTCGCTGACGCTCGCCGGCAAGCCCCGGCTCGCCTCCCACGCCACCCAGCCCGAAATCACCACGGCGCTAAGCGCCATCACCCACGCACTGAGTTCCTTGCTCGTCATGGCCATCCCCATTGTTCGATGGGACGTGATGTATGGGTTAGCGGACTCTATGTCAAGTAAATACGACATGATGTCGGGAAAAGCGTCCAAAGTAGCCAGATACAGGTGCTAACGAGTGTGGCCAAGTGCTCCTTCCCACTCGACGTGCAGCCAGAACCGCACCAGTAGTAATTCTGCGTGGGTGGCGGCGCTCATCGCCTCGTGCCAACACCGCTGACAGGTGGCAATGGCTTCCGATCTCCAAGATGCAAAGATGCGCGTCGGGTACTGCTACGGGCAGATCACTGTTCTGGCTGCCGAGATTGACCGGTTCATCGCATCGGGCGCGCACGCAATTTCCCAGGATGTAGATTCTGCTACTGGTGGTGGCACGTTCTTCATCGAACTCACAAAGCCGCTGCCGAAGCTGTTCTCCATTCAGGCGGGTCTGATTGCACACGAGATGCGGGCGACCCTTGACGAACTTGCCTGCGTATTAGCTGCGCGCAATGGGCAGTCTGCCGACAAGGTCTACTTTTGTGTCGCACGAGACAAGACCACGTTCGAGAAGGATGGGATTCGAAACAAGCTAAAGAAGTTGTCGCCGAAGGACCAAGGGACCATGGCAAGCTTCAAGCCTTGGGCCGATGGGAACCCACTTCTCCACGCGCTCCATGCAATCGATCTTACTCGCAAGCATCAGCGCCTAATCGTCACGGCCACGGGCATCGGCTCCCTTGGCATTGTTAACGGCACCGTCACGTCGCTTGAATGGCTGGGGACTGGTTCACTCACTGCGGGCCAAAGGCAACCCTTCATGCGAGTGGGAAAGGGTACGTTCCTAGAGGCCAACCTAGGACTCGATATTAACTTCGCGGAACCGACCGCCATAAAAGGGCGGCCAGTGGCGGTGGTGCTGCGCGACTTCGCGGCGCTAACCAAGTCAATCATCGAGAGTTTTGACTGAAGCGTGAGAGATTCGTGCCCAACTATTCGCGGCGACGAAGAACATGGCGGCTTGTTCGCGCGTCACATATATGTTGCGCCGTCTTTCCCTTGGTTGATCATCGCCCGTGACCCCCTCCGCCATCCTCACCGCCACCCTTGATCTGATGCAGGACATCGCGACGCTGGCGCGGCCGGCCGATGCTGTCGTGTCGGGGTGGGTGCGGCAGCACCGGGATATCGGGGAGGGGGATCGCGGGCAGATCATCGAGCTTTGCTATGCGCTGCTCAGGCATCAGGGACGGCTGGGCTGGTGGCTGGCGCAGCAGGGGGCCGACGACGGTGCGCGCAACCGGCTGCTTGCCTGGCTGGCGCTGAGCGGGCGGGCGCCGGAGCAGATCGCAAAACTGTTCAGTGGCGGCCGCGAGGCGCCCGCAGCGCTGAGCGCGGACGAGCTCGCGCTGGTGACAAAATTGCGGGGCGCCGATATCGACAGCCCTTCGATGCCGGAAGAACTGCGCGTCGAATGTCCGGACTGGGCAGTCGAGCCGCTGCGCCGCCGCTTCGGCGATGCGTTCGCGCGCGAGATGGCGGCGCTGCTCACCGCCCCGCCGCTCGACCTGCGCGTCAATCCGCTGAAGGCGACGCGCGACGAGATGGTCGCGGCGCTGCGCGATCTCGGCTTCCAGCCGACGCCGTTGAAACTCGCGCCCCTTGGCATCAGGCTACCGGAGCGCGTGTCGCTGTCGGGCCTGCCGATGCTGCGGAGCGGCGCGGTCGAAATCCAGGACGAGGGCTCGCAGCTGGTGGCCATGCTGGTCGGCGCGCGGCCGGGCGAGCGGGTGGCCGATTTCTGCGCCGGGGCCGGCGGCAAGACGCTGGCGCTGGCGGCGGCGATGAACAATCGCGGTCATATCGTTGCGTGCGATGTGAGCGAGGCGCGGTTGAAGCGCAGCGCCGAGCGGTTCCGCCGCGCCTGCTTCCACAATGTCGAGACGCGGCTGCTCTCGAGCGAGACCGATCGCTGGGTGAAGCGGCACAAGCTCGGCTATGACCGCGTGCTGGTCGATGCGCCCTGCACCGGCACCGGCACCTGGCGGCGCAATCCCGATGCGCGCTGGCGGGCGCTGGGCGAGGGGCAGGGGCTCGACAATCTCGTGCCGCTGCAGGCGCGCATCCTCATGAGTGCGGCGCGGCTGGTGAAGCCGGGCGGGCGGCTGGTCTATGCGACCTGCTCGATGCTGCCCGAGGAGAACGAAGCGCAGGTGGAAGCCTTCCTCGCGGCCTCGCCGGATTTCGAGCTGGTGAAGCTCGGCGAAGTGGCGCCCGGCCTCAGCTCCGCGCATCCCGACTATCTGTCGCTGACCCCGGCGCAGCACAACACCGACGGCTTCTTCGCCGCGGTGCTGCAACGCAAGCAGGCGCCGGCAGCCGAGTAGGCCGCCAGCTTGCGGGGGCGCGGGCGGCGAGCGTAGGGTCGGGCCGATTGGGCCGCATAAGGGGCATGCCATGAAGATCGCGATCATGGGGGCGGGCGGCATCGGCGCCTATACCGGCGGGCGGCTGGCCGCGGCGGGGCAGGAGGTTGCCTTCATCGCCCGCGGCGCGCATCTGGCGGCGCTGCGCGAGACCGGCCTCACCATTCGCAGCGGGCGCGGCGATGTGCATCTGCCGCATGTCACGGCCACCGCCGATCCGGCGAGCATCGGTGTGGTCGATCTCGTGATCTTCAGTGTCAAACTCTGGGACACCGAAAGCGCGGCGCAGGCGATGCGGCCGATGATCGGACCGCAGACGCTCGTCGTGACGTTCCAGAACGGCATCGACAGCGCCGATCTCCTCGCGCGCTACATGCCGCGCGAGCAGGTGGTGCGCGGCGCCTATTACATCTCGGCGCATGTGGCGCGGCCGGGCGTCATCGACGATGCCGGGGTGGAGAACCGCATGCTGATCGAGGGGCTGGGTGGCGATGCGCGGATCGCGGCGTTCAAGGCGGCCTGCGAAGCGGCGACGGGGCTGGTCTGCGAGATCGCCGACCCGGCGGTCGATTTCATCTGGCGCAAATTCGTCGGCCTCACCGCCTTCTCGGGCGTGACCGCGCTGTTGCGCAAGCCGATCGGCGAGGTGTGGGCCCATCCGCTGACGCGCGGCCTGCTGAAGGACCTCGTGACGGAGACGGCGACCATCGCCCTCGCCAGGGGGGTGCACCTGCCGCCCGATGTCGCGGAGGTCGCGTTCGGGCAGCTGGGCAAGATCGCGCCCGGCGCCTATGCGTCGATGGCGGTGGATCTCCTGCAGGGCCGCCGGCTCGAGCTGCCCTGGCTGTCAGGGCGCGTCCATGCGCTGGGCGCCGAACTGGGCATCCCGACGCCGGCGCATACATCCGTCTATCGCGGGCTGGTGCTCTATGAAGGCGGCCGGCACCCGAGCGGCTGAAACCGCGCTCTAGCGACCAGTGCCGCCTGTTCGCTGCCTATCGCGGCCGGGCCGAGATCAGATCGGCTGGCCAATACCACCACAGACAGGGAAAGGGCAGGGCGGCTTTGAGGGGGCGCGCAGCCGAAATGTTCGCGCTGTGGCCGGTCGTGTGGCTGGCGACCCACGCCGCACAAAAGCTCACCGCATAGTCGTTGATCCCGCTGTCGGTGTTCCAGAGCTTCAGCCCCGCCGGGCGGCTCGTACCCTTCTCGTTGCCGTTCCCCTGATTGTCTCCCACAACGCCGTTGCCGTTGCCGTTGCCGGCATTGTTGTTGCCATTGTTGCTGCCGACATTGTTGTTGCCGTTATTGCTGCCGGAATTGCCGTTGCCGTTGCCATTCCCGACATTGCCATTGCCGTTGTTGTTGCCGGGCCCCGCATGGGCGGGGGGCATGATCGCTGAAGCCGCGGCGAGCGTGCCGAAGATGAGGGCCACGCTCACCCATTTTTGCACAGGGCTCATGTCAGCCTCCTAGGGCAGCACGGTCGTGTTGCCGATGCCGTTGAAGTTGCCGTTGAAGGCGCCAATGTTGCCGTTGCCGTTGTACGTGCCGCCATTGAAGTTGCCGTTGAAGGCGCCGATGTTGTAGTTGCCGCTGGTCGGCGAGCTGTTCCCGAGGCCGTTGAACGCCCCGATATTGCCCGTGCCGCTGTTGAACGCGCCGATGTTGCCGGTGCCGCTGTTGAACGCGCCGATGTTGCCGGTGCCGGTGTTGAACGCGCCATTGCCGTTGCCATTGCCGTTGCCATTACCGATGCCGACATTGAAACGGCCGTTCCAGTTGCCATTACCGATGCCGATATTGCCGTTGCCATTGCCGTTCCCGTTGCCGGTGCCGACGTTGAAGCTGCCGTTAAAATTGCCGTTGCCGACGCCGATGTTGCCATTGCCGTTGCCATTGCCATTGCCGATCCCGGCGGCCTGGGCCTGCAGCGGTGCGAGGAGGAGGAGACTGCATGTTGCTGAAATGATCGCGATGTTCATCTTCGTTCTCCCGGTTGAAGCGAGCACCGGTCTGGTGCGGTGAGGGCCGCGAGCCATGCGGCGATCTCCCGGGTGCCCCTGGGCTTCATGTTGCCGTCCAAATTGCCGTTCCAGACGCCGATGTTATCGTTGCCGTGCCGGAGTCCGCGTGTGCATGGGGCACCATCGCTGACCCACCGGCGAGGGCGTCGAGCCATCGGCGGTGCGCATATTCAACGCCTAGGGCGTCGGCGTATTGCCGTTGCCATTGTAGTTGCCGTTGAACGCGCCAATGTTGTTATTGCCGTTGTACATGCCGCCGTTCCAGTTGCCGTTGAAGGCACCGATGTTGTTATTGCCACTGGTCGGCGAGGTATTGCCCAGGCCATTGAACGCCCCGACATTGCCCGTTCCGCTATTGAAGGCGCCGATGTTGCCGGTGCCGGTGTTGAACGCGCCCAGATTGCCGTTCGTGGTGGGAGCGCCATTGCCATTGCCGTTACCGTTGCCGTTGCCGATCCCGATGTTGAAATTGCCGTTCATATTGCCGTTGTTGATGCCGATATTGCCGTTGCCATTGCCGTTGCCATTGCCAATCCCGGCGGCTCCGACCTGAAGCGGCGCGAACAGCAGGAGACTGCAGGTTGCTGAAATGATCGCGATGTTCATGGTAATTCTCCCGGTTGCATCGAGCGAAGGCGCCAGCCTGGTGCGGGGGGGTGGGCCGCAGGCCTTGGGGCTGGCGTCTCCGGGGGCGCCTGCTAGTGGTTCATGTTGCCGTTCAAATTGCCGTTGTTGAACCCGAAGTTGTAGTTGCCGTTGCCGTTGCCGTTGAAGGCGCCGAGGTTCAGGTTGCCGTTGGAATTGCCGTTCCAGACGCCGATGTTCCCGTTGCCGTTGGAATTGCCGTTGCCGATACCAACGTTGCCATTGCCGTTCCAATTGCCGTTGAACGCGCCAATGTTGCTGTTGCCGTTGCCATTGCCGTTGCCAACACCAACGTTGCCATTGCCGTTGCCATTGCCGCTGCCAACTGAGGCGGCGGCGGCGTAGCCCGAAAGGGCGATAACGGCGACGCCCGCGAGAAGCAGTGCTTTCAATTTGACGACTCCATTTTCACTGGGTGGTGATCACCACATGGTGACCGCGTCTGATCATCGGCGATCACGCGCCCGGTGAAATCGGGCTTTGTCAGGACGTGATGGCCGGGGCCATTTCGGAGGCCGTGCGAGGCAAAATCCGACGGCTTGGGGGAATGCCTGACAGACACCGTTTTGCGCCTATCTTAGGCTGAGGCGCCGGTGGTAAGCTGCGTGTGAGGACGTGCCGGCTTCAGTGAAGGTATTGTCGATGCGTGTTGAGCGAGCGGGTCAGCCTCCGCGCCTTAGTGACCGAATTCCCATGCGTCATCTGTGGTTCGGCGCCGCCTCCCTTGTCCTCAGTTCGGCCGTCGCCTGCGCCTATCTGGTCCGCAACGCCGACGGTACAATGCCGTTCTGGGGCTACCGCTACGACGATGTCGTCCTCGCCCTCGCTCTTGCGATAAACCTGTTGACCGGCGCGGTGCTGATTGTCGCGGCCCGCCGCGAGATCAAGTCCGATTACGAGAGATTCACCGCCCAGCAGGAGGTGCTTGAGCACGAGCGGCAATTGGCGGCGGTCCTGCAGCACATGCCGGCGGCCGTTTGCGTGCTGACACCCGCGCGCGATCTGGTGATGTGCAACGACAATTACGAAAAGATGTTCCGCAGCGCGAACGCGCCGCACCTGTCGATGCACACGGATTTCGACGCCTTCAGTCCTGCCGGCGAGCTCTATACGGTCGACCGGTGGCCATGCCAGCGCGCCTTGCGGACTGGCGAGACCATCCATGGCGAAGACATGCTCGTCAGCGTCGGCGACGGCGAGCGGATATGGCTCTCCGTCAGCGCGGCCCCGACGTCGGACAGTACGGGGACGTTATCCTCGGTGGTGATTGTGTTCAGCGACGTATCCGACCGCCGCTTCAGCGAGGAAGCCAACACCAACGCCCTGCGGGGCGTCATCAGCGCGCAGGAAAGCGAAAGGCTGCGGATCGCGCGCGAACTGCATGATGAACTGGGGCAGGATCTGGCAGCCCTGTCGATCGGCTTGAAGAGCCTTGAATCCACCGCCCCGGACGCGGACCGCAAGGCCAAGGTCGCCGGGTTCCGGCGGACCGTCGAGATGATGAGCAAGCATGTCCGCGCCATCACCGCCGACCTGCGGCCGCTGGTGCTGGTCGATTTCGGCCTGCGCCACGCGCTTGAGGAACTGGCGCATGGCTGGGGTGAGCGGCTCGCCATCAGTGTCGACGTGCATCTTGACGATCTGCCCGAGCGCCTGCCGGAAACATCGGAACTGGTGGCCTACCGCGTCGTGCAGGAGGCCCTCACGAATGTTGCCAAGCATGCAAACGCGCGCTCGATCAGCCTGACCGCCCGGCTGAATGACGGCCAGCTACGGATTGTCGTCGAGGACGACGGCTTGGGGTTCACGCCCCCGGTGCGACCGGCGACTGCCGGGCGTCATTTCGGGCTGACCGGGATCTCCGAGCGGCTGTTCACGATTGGTGGCACTCTCGAAGTCGAAAGCAGCCCGGGGGCCGGCACCACGCTGTTCGTCAACCTTCCTATGCGTGAGGAGGTATCCCATGGGCGCTCCCTGTCCGGTCTACCTAATTGACGATCATCCGGTCGTGGTCGTGGGCCTGCGCGCCCTGCTCGAAGCCGAGGGCGAGTATCACGTCGTCGGCCATGCCGGCGACTATGCATCCGGGCTGGCCGGCGTGCTTGGCGCAGCGCCCGCGATCGTCATCGTCGACGGGTCGCTGCCGGGCGGCTCCGGCATCGCGCTGGTGAGCCAACTGCGCGCCGCCATGCCCAGCCTCCTGCTCCTCGCTTTGACACTGCATGAGGAGAGCACCTATGTGCGCGAGTTCTTCAAGGCCGGCGCCAACGGCTTCGTGCTGAAGCGCACGGCGGCCGACGATCTGCTCAGGGCGCTGCGCTGCATCAGGGGCGGCGACGTCTTCGTCGATCCGGGCATCGCCAACAAGGTACTGCCGGGCTCGCGGGCGTTGTCGCGGCCGGTGGAGGAACTGAGCGAGCGCGAGGAGATGGTCGTCCGGCTGGTGGCCCAGGGCTTCAGCAACAAGGAGATATCGCGCAAGCTCTCGATCGGCATCAAGACGGTCGAAACCTACCGTGCGCGGGCTTATGACAAGCTTGGCACGAGGAGCCGCGCGAGCCTCGTCAATTTCGCCATCAGCGAAGGCTGGTTCGGGGTCATGCCATGAGGGCCGTTTCGGAACGGCGATCTAGGTCGTGATTGGGTAGGTGACATAGGCGAAGCGCTGGCTGTCGGGCGACCAGGAGTTGACGTTGATGGTGCCCTGGCCGCCATTGAAGGCGTCGAGCTGCTTGTGCCAGCTGCCATCGGGCGGCATCAGCATGATGCGGACGGCCTTGTCGGCGGGATGGCCGAGCGTCCCCTGCGGGTAGCTGATATAGGCGTAGAGCTGGCCGTCGGGCGAGGGGTGGGGGAACCAGTTGACGCGCTCGTCATGGGTCAGCTGCTCGATGCCCGTGCCGTCGGGGCGCATGCGGTAGCATTGGGCGTGGCCCGGCTGCGTGGCGTTGCGCTCCGAGCTGAAATAGATCCACTGGCCGTCCGGCGAATATTCCGGCCCGTCATTGGGGTAGCTCACATCGGAGAGCCGCGTGTCGGGCCCGCCCGCCGCCGGGATGGTGAAGAGGTTGATGCGGCGCTGGCCCTCCGGCCCCTCGATGCCGACATAGGAGAGCGTCTTGCCGTCCGGCGAGATGCCATGCAGGAAATGCATGAATTTGTATTCGCCGGCATGGTCATTGGAGACCTTGCGCGGCGTGCCGCCCTCGATGCCCACGGCATAAAGCGCGAAGTCGCCCGAATTGCTCAGATAGATGGTCCGGCCGTCGGGCGAGATCACATGGTCATTGTTGAGATCGCGGATGGTGCCGGTCTCGATCCGCTTGAGCCCCGAGCCGTCGGCATTGATGCGCCAGATCTCGCCGCCGGCGTTGAACACCAGATAGCCATCCGGGTGCCAGTTGGGCGCCTCGATGATTTCGTCGGCGACGAAGATCACCTCGCGGCCCGTGCCATCGGCATTGATGAGCGTCAGCTCCGACCGCTGGCCGGGCAGGAGTTCGCGGAATTTGCGGGTGAATGGCGACGGCATGAGGCACTCCCTGGGGGCGCCGTTGAGTCCGCGCCTGCTGCGGTCATATTAACGATAATTCAGCGAGGCAGCTAGGCGGAATGCGACCAAAGCGTCCAGTCGGGGCCCGGCAGTTGCCCCTCAGGCGCGGTTCACCTACATACGGCGCCAAATCCCTTATCCAGCGGCAGGTTATCGCTCTATGGCGCGTCAGTTCATCTATCACATGCACGGAATGTCGAAGGCCTACTCCGGCGGCAAGAAGGTGCTCGACAATATCCATCTCAGTTTCTACCCGGACGCCAAGATCGGCGTGCTCGGCCCGAACGGCTCGGGTAAGTCGACGCTGCTCAAGATCATGGCCGGCATCGATACCGAGTTTACCGGCGAGGCCTGGGTCGCGCAGGGCGCCAAGGTTGGCTATTTGGCGCAGGAGCCGCAGCTCGATCCGCAGCTGAACGTGCTCGGCAACGTCATGACCGGGGTCAAGGAAAAGAAGGACATCATCGACCGCTACAACGAGTTGATGATGAACTATTCCGACGAGACCGCCGACGAGGCGACCAAGCTCCAGGACATCATCGACAGCCAGAACCTCTGGGACCTCGAAGCCCAGGTGGGCGTCGCCATGGAAGCGCTGGGCTGCCCGCCGGGCGATGCCTCGATCGACAATCTGTCGGGCGGCGAGAAGCGCCGCGTGGCGCTGTGCGCGCTGCTGCTGTCCAAGCCCGATCTGCTGCTCCTTGACGAGCCGACCAACCATCTCGACGCCGAGACCACGGCCTGGCTCGAACGGCATCTGCGCGAGTTCGAAGGCGCGGTGCTGATCATCACCCACGACCGCTACTTCCTCGACAATGTCACCGGCTGGATCCTCGAGCTCGATCGCGGCCGCAGCGTGCCGTATGAGGGCAATTACTCGGCCTATCTCGACGCCAAGTCGAAGCGTTTTGCGCAGGAGCAGAGCGAGGACGCGGCGCGGGCCAAGGTGCTGGATCGCGAGCGCGAATGGATGGGCCAGTCGCCGCAGGCGCGCATGGCCAAGTCCAAGGCGCGTATCCGGGCCTATGACGAACTGGTCAAGGTCAACGAGGCGCGCACGCAGTCCTCGACCGCCCAGATCATCATTCCGCCCGGCGAGCGGCTGGGCCAGAACGTCATCGATATCGAGGGCGTCTCGAAATCCTATGATGATCGCCTGCTGATCGACAATCTCAGCTTCAAGCTGCCGCCCGGCGGCATCGTCGGCGTGATCGGTCCGAACGGCGTCGGTAAAACGACGCTCTTCCGCCTGCTCACCGGGCAGGAGCAGCCCGACAGCGGCAAGATCACCATCGCCGAGAGCGTGCACCTTGGCTATGTCGACCAGAGCCGCGATACGCTCAGCCCGAACAAGACCGTGTGGGAAGAAATTTCCGGCGGCAATGAATTGCTGATGCTGGGCAAGCGCGAAATGAACTCGCGTGCCTACACCTCGGCGTTCAACTTCAAGGGCGCCGACCAGCAGCAGAAGGTGGGCAATCTCTCGGGTGGCCAGCGCAACCGCGTGCATCTTGCCAAGATGCTGAAGTCGGGCGCGAACGTCCTCCTCCTCGACGAGCCGACCAACGATCTCGACACCGAAACCCTCGCCGCGCTCGAAGAGGCGCTGGAGGAATTCGCCGGTTGCGCCGTGATCATCAGCCACGACCGCATGTTCCTCGACCGTCTCGCCACGCACATGCTGGCCTATGAAGGCAATTCGCACTTCGAGTGGTTCGAGGGCAATTTCGCGGACTATGAAGCGGACAAGATCCGCCGGCTGGGCGCGGACTCGGTCAACCCGAAGCGCGCGACGTATAAGCCGCTGGAGCGCTAGACCTCGCGCAACGACTGTTCTGCCGGCGCTTGAACAACAGGCGCCGGCAGACCTAATGTGCAGGCATTCATGGGGGTGAATGTCATGCGTTTACTTGCTGCGATATTGTCTATTGTCGCCTTGCTGGCGATGGCGGCGCCGGGGCGGGCCGCCGATTTCAGCTTCCACACGATCAAGACGCTCGATGCGATGGCGGCCTCGCTCAAGCGGGCGTTCCCGCTGGGCAGCGACCGTGCCGCCTTGCATGCGACGTTCGATGGTGCCGGTGCCAAGCGCTACAAGCACCCCGATCTCGCCGGTGTCGAGAAGTGGGTCTACGACATCAACCTCTGCAAATTCTATGTCTGGCGCTGGAACATCTCGGCCAATTTCGATGCGGCCGGCGCGCTGACGCAGCTCTTCGTCAATGGCGAGCCGGTGCATGCGCGGGGCGACAAGCCGCGCGACGTCCAGGCGATCGCCGCCAGCAATGGCAAGCAGCAGGCAATCTACCACGGCAGCCTGCCGCGGCCGGAAGCGAGTGAGGGCGACAACGTGCTGGCCTTCCTGATGTTCGACGTCGACACGAACTCCCGCAAGGCGAGCGACGAGTTTGTCACGGGCGCCGGACCCAGCCGCGCCGACCCGGCCAATCTCGGCCGGATGCACGCCTACACGACCGAACTCTGGCGCAGCATTTTTGACGGCGACCGCGCCAGATCAATTGCTGCCTATGCGGGCGAGTGTCCGGCGAGGAGCTAGCGTCAGGCTGAGCCGGTGGTCGCGGCCCTCCGGGTGTTGCGCATCACGACGACGCAGGCGCAGACGATCAGCGCGCCGCCGATCCAGAAGCGCGTCTCGGGCACTTCGCTGAAGAACACATAGCCCAGCAGTGCCGCCCAGAGCAGGCTCGCGTAATCGACCACGGCGAAGGTCGAGGCGGCGGTGGTGCGCAGCCCGAGCGTCAGCAGCACGAAGCCGGCGGCGCCGAGGAAGCCGATCAGCGGCAGCAGCGGCCAGGCCGCCTGCGGCGGCAACGCAAAGCCGGGCAGGGCGACAGGCACGAGGATCAGCGCCGCAAAGGCCGCCGTGCTCAGCGTCATCGCCTCGGCGCCCTCGGTATCGGAATGATGTTTCAGCAGCACGATGGCGGCCGCATAGGTGATAGGCGCGAGCAGCCCGGCGATCCAGCCGCTGAGATCGCCGCCCGCCGTCAGCTCCCCGCCGAAGATGATCACCGCCGAGCCGGCAATGCCGAGGCCGATGGCAATGGCAAGGCCGGCGGAGGGACGCTCGCCGAGGAAGGTGATGCCGAGCAGCGACACATAGATCGGCGCGGTCATCGCCAGCGCCGTCACCATGGCGAGCGGCAGATGCGTGACGGCGTAGAAGAACAGGCACGCCGTCACCACCATCAGCGCGGCGCGCACCAGATGCCGCCGCCAATTAGCGCGCTTGGGCCAGGCCGCGCCGCTCAGCGCGATATAGAGCAGCATCCACAGCGCCGCGCCGCCATAGCGCACAAGGCCGATCTGGAACGCATTGAGATGCGGTCCAAGCCCCTTGGCCACCGCATCCATGGCGCACAGGCACGCCATGCCCGCAAAGCACAACAACAGGCCGCCGATTTTCATGGAGATGCCGGGGTTAGGGGGAGGAAGCGCGTTGTCGCAAAAGGCGAGGGGATTGGGAAGAGGTGACGCGATGTGCGCGCGGCTGGACTATGAAGGCAATCGGCACTCGAGTTTTTAGAGGGACTTTACAGTTATGAAGCCAACAAAACCCGATGGCTTGGCCCAGCAGCGTCATGGGCCACGTATGAGCCGCTGTAGAGAAGGAGGTTCTCTTGCCTAGCTAGGTTCCTCAGCGTTGGTAGTCGACGGCGGTTCCGCTAGCCGACTAACGTTCTGGGGAACGTATTCCATGATATCTAGTATCGCCTTTCCAGTAGGTGGCTGGGCAAGGATGCTGCCAAGCGTCGCTTCGAAGCTGGGCCGATCCTTACATGCAATCCTATCGCGGTTATACACGAGGGTCACCGGATACGCGGAAGGCGGAATGACAATGAACGCTATCCGCTTGAAGATGTCTGGGTACGCAGTACTCACAGCAACGATTGCCGAAGACATCTCGTTTCCAAGTTCAACGCTTTCGACGATGCTCAGCCTCAGGTCCTTGACCTTCGCCCCCACTTTTCCGTTAGTGCTCGCGAGCATCTGTTCGTTTAGCTCGTTGAGGACTTCTGAGATTTCCGCACGATGCCTGAGCGTGACCTGATGTGCTCGCAGGCCCCGTTCGATGTTCTCCTTGAAGTCAGCCATTTTCGTACCTCACAAAGGTTCCAATGATAGGAAGATGATCGAGTAAGCTACTGGTGCTTGAAAGGTGAGGAGTTACGGCGCTCGTGCGCCATACGTCTGTCTCATCCTCGCTAAGGTGCCACTCGGATCCTCCCACGAAAGACGACGACACCAACATCTGATCGAGCGTTCGCCACTTAGAAGTTCGCCCCTGAGCGTGGTAGTAGGTCCCAAACGTCTCGGGTGGGTGTGTATCGGTCGCATCGTAGCCCCGCACCGGGGCCATTCGTTTCCAAAAGGGATTGTACAGAAGGTGCGACCTGCGAAGTGCAAGTATCGGATCTCTAGTTGCCAAGAGGTAGTCGTTGAGAGATGCGTCAAACGGTTCGTCGTTAAAGTCGCCTATCAAGATTAAGTTTTGTCGTCCGACTTGGAGTCTTTCGTCAACAGCTTGGCGCAGAGCGTGCCCGAAGAATCCCCGTTCGAAGCCATCCTGCTTCGCGTAGAGCCTGCTTGCCCAGTGCACGACGAATAGGTCGAAGCTCAGATCGTCCACTAGGCAGGATGCCAAAACGGCAATGCGGTATTCCGCGTCGGCGGCTCGGGACGTGAGGAAAGTCGTGCTATGCACTACGATCCGTTCCCGCCGCACCAAAAGTGCCATGTGGAACCGTCGGCCGCGCTCGCTACTAATGAGGGGTATAACGGCGTAGGTGACGCCAATTCGCTGGCCAATATCGTCAAGGTCGGAATCGCCGACTTCGCCCAAGCAAACGATATCAACGTCGCCTGCGACGATCTCTAGGATAGTTGCTAGGGCTAGTTCACGATCGAGATTCTCAAGCCGGCTGCCACGAGGTGGCGACAGCCTAGTGTTCCACCAAGCGATTCTGAATCGAGCGTGCTCAAGAATGCGGCCATATATACCATCGTAAGGGACGTGCTCATAGACTCGCGCATGCCGCGTTTGGTGCTCAGTCCCTCACTACGATTGGAGGGCAAACGGGGAGCGTTCGTGGAGAATGCCGTTCCGGGATGCCAATCTCGGCGTCAAGTCGCGACGACCGCTGACATGTGGGAGAAGCGGTGGGCGCCCCACTGAACTCGGCGAGCTTGTCGCGATGGTGCTGACGGTCGGCAACCGTGGCGACATCTATCGCTGAGCAATTGGGTTGCTGCGGAACGGCTATCCAGTGGGGCCAATAGATGTGGGGGCGACCCCGCCGCTCCGCAGCAAGCTGTTACAGGGCGTCTGCCCCGATATCGATGTGGATGCCTTCGCGGGCATATTGGCTCAGCTTGTTCCGCAGCGTGCGGATGGAGATGCCGAGCATCTTTGCAGTGTGCGTCCGGTTGCCGCCGGAGAGGTGCAGCGTCGACAGGATCAGTTCCCGTTCGACCTGGGCTGCAGTGAGGCCAACAAGGGCGTCAACAAACTGGCGCGGTTCGGGGCCGCTGAGATACATGGTTCTAACACCTTTCCAAGCCCCCAAACCGACCAAGAAAGCACGCACAAGGCTGCGCGCCGCTGGTTAACAAAACCTTAACGGCACGATCACAAAGCGCGTCAGGCGGCAGCGACGGCCGCCGCTAGCCGGTGGGGTGCTGGCGCGTCAATGGCAGCAGCGCCAGGGCAAAGACCGCGAGCCAGAGCATCGGCCCGTGGACGCTGAGCCGCTCGACCAGGCCCGCGCCCGGCGTCGGCCCGCCGGCGGCAATCGCGGCCACCTGCGTGCCCACCCAGGCGCCGGCGCCCAGCATCAGGACCAGTGTGATTGCCGAGTAGAGGCGGAAGCCGCGGCCCAGCGCTGCCGCGCCGAAGCCGATGAAGGCGAGGATGAGCACAATGGCCGACACCGCAAACACCAGATGCATGGTGTCGGTGCCGGTGAACTCGGTGTTCCGCATGTGCATCGGCGCCAGCCACCCCCAGGCGAGGGCGTTGGCGGCAAAGAGCGCGATCAGCACCGCAGCAATCCTGAGGCTCATCTTTCCGGCGCCGGTGGACCATACGCCGGCGGCGAAGGCGAGCAGCAGCAGCGCAAAGGGGTAGCTCATGGCCATCCAGAAATCGCGCGAGGGCGCGCCGATCGCCGACAGTTCGCTGACCTGCTGGGTGGTGAAGTCGTAGCCGGGGTAAAACAGCGCGCCCGCGACGATGTCCATACCGGCATAGAGCACGGTCGCCGCGACACCGCAGAGCAACAGCAGTCTGGTGAGTCCCATGATCAGTCCCTCCTCGTGCCCAAATCTGACAGCGCCCGCGCAGGCGCTGCCTTGATCTGCGTCAAGGGCGGGTGAGGGACAGGCTATCGCCTGACGCGCTGTTGCCGGCTTACTCGGCGGCCTGCAGCTGGTCGGGCGCGTTGGGGTCGCCCGGTGCCGTCTCGATGCCGAGATCGGGGAAGGCGACGATGCGGCGGCCATGGAAATCGGTGCGCACCACCACGAGGTTGCGCTCCTCGAAATAGGTGAGCAGGCGCCGGGCGCGGCTCACCGAATGGGTGCCATAGATGCGGGCCAGCGCCGCGTCGGGCGGGCAGGGGGTCTGCGTCACCGCCGCCTGCGCGATGGTGAGGAAAACGCTCTGCACATCGTCGGGCAGCCGCTCCGACAATTCCAGCACCTGCCGCCAGTCCTCGCCGGCCGCGATATCGGCCGCGACATTGGCGCGGCCCACCGCGAGGCGGCGGCGGAACGCGGGCAGCGCCAGCGGCTCGCCCGGCACGCGATGGATGCGGCAGCGGACGAGGAAATCCTGATACAGCACCGCCACCGAGCGGAAGCCGGTCTCGGGATCGTCGAGCACTTCGCGCATCACCTTGTCGATCAGCGCGTCGCGCTCGGCTGCGTCGATCGGCTCGGCGTCGGCCACCGGCTCGACCAGCCGCGGCTTGCTCAATTGGGCAAGGATATCGGCGGTGGGCGTGATCACCGGGGCGGCCGGGCGGCGCACCGGGCGCGCCATTTCCTCGGGGCTCGCGGTGAAGATCAGCGATTCCACGTCCTCGGGCACATCGGGCAGCGGCTTCAGCTTCGGGTTAGCCGATTGCGCGCTGGTTTCGACCGGCCCGATCACCACGGGCAGCGGGCGGCGCGACAGCGCCGGGCCGAGCGCTACGAAATGCCCGCGCGCCAGCTCGCGGAACATCTCGGCCTGCCGCCGGTCCATGCCGAGCAGATCGGCGGCGCGCGCCATGTCGATATCGAGGAAGGTGCGGCCCATGAGGAAGTTCGACGCTTCGGCCGCGACGTTCTTGGCGAGCTTGGCCAGCCGCTGCGTCGCGATCACCCCGGCAAGGCCGCGCTTGCGGCCGCGGCACATGAGGTTGGTCATGGCGCCGAGGGAGAGCTTGCGCGCTTCGTCCGAGACTTCACCGGCGACGGCGGGCGCAAAGAGCTGCGCTTCGTCCACCACCACCAGCACCGGATACCAGAAATCGCGCTCGGCCTCGAACAGCCCGCCGAGGAAGGCGGCGGCGCAGCGCATCTGCTGCTCCACATCCAGCCCTTCGAGATTGAGCACGGCGGAGACGCGATGCTGGCGGACGCGGCCGGCGATGCGGGTCAGCTCGGATTCGGTGCGGGCGCCGTCGATGACCAGATGGCCGTATTTGCCGGCAAGGCTGACGAAATCGCCCTCCGGATCGATGATGATCTGCTGCACATGCGCCGCGCTCTGTTCGAGCAGGCGGCGAAGCAGATGGGATTTGCCGGAGCCGGAATTGCCCTGCACCAGGAGGCGCGTCGCCAGCAATTCCTCGAGATCGAGCCCCGCGACGCTGCCGCTCGTGGCGGTTCCCATGTCGACGGCAATATTCATGTGGGCGGGGCAAGTCTCGTGCGGAAAGCCCGCCTATAGCACGCCCCGCCGGGGACGACCGCCCGCTGCCCGGCTTACCCACAAAAGAACGACGGCGTGACAGCCGCCTGCCGCCGCGCTAACGATTTGATCTGCTGCAGTCCGGGCCGCGGGCTGCCGCGTCCCGCCCCAGGCCGCCGCACCCCCGCCCGATGCACAAAATCACCCATAATTGGTCCGAACAGTTCGCTTTCGGCGCCCTTTCCTCGCATTTTCCGGCCGATATCCCGGCGTTGCAGGAGCTTGTCCGGCAGACCCCAAAACTGCGGGTGGCCGGGGCGCGGCACTCGTTCAACGACATTGTCGATACGCCGGGCGCGATCCTTTCGCTGCGCGGGCTCGAACGGCGGATCCGAATCGATGCGGCTGCGCGGACGGTGACGGTCGATGGCGGGACGACATACGCCGAACTCTGCCCGGTGCTCGATGCGGCCGGCTGGGCGCTGTTCAATCTGCCCTCGATTCCCGATTTCACAATTGTCGGCGCGGTGAGCACAGCGACGCATGGGTCGGGCGATGGCAACCGCAATCTCGCGTCGTCCGTCGCGGCGCTCGACATCGTCACCGCCACCGGCGATATCGTGCAGCTGAGGCGCGGCGAGCCGGATTTCGACGGCGCCGTGGTCAGCCTTGGCGCGCTGGGCGTGGTCGTGAGCCTGACGCTCGATCTGGTGCCGCGCTTCGACATCCGGCAGAGCGTCTATCACAAGCTGCCCTTCGACGACGTCGTGGGCAATTTCGATGCGGTGATGGGCAGCGCCTACAGCCTCAGCCTGTTCACCCATTGGAACGGCGATCTGGTCGATCAGGCCTGGCTCAAACAACGCGAGGGCGAGACGGCCCCGCCGACCCTCTTCGGCGGGCAACCGGCGCCGGGCGAAAGCAGTCCGGTGTGGGGCAAGGACCCGGCGGGCACGACGGCACAGCAGGGCGTTGCCGGCACCTGGTATGACCGGCTGCCGCATGCGCGGATCGGCGCCATACCTGCCATTGGCTATGAATACCAGGCCGAGTATTTCGTCGCCCGCGCCGATGCACCCGCCGCCATGCGGGCCATCAAGGCGATCGAGGCAGCGCTGCATCCGGCGCTGGTCGTCAGCGAAATCCGGACGATCAAGGGCGACGAGTTCTGGCTCAGCACCAATCATGGGGCGGACAGCGTCGGCTTCCATTTCTCGCTCGTCCGCGACTGGGCTGTGGTGCGCCCGGCGCTGCTGGCGCTCGAGGCGGCGCTGGCGCCGTTCAAGCCGCGGCCGCATTGGGGCAAGCTCTACGTGCTGCCGCCATCGGCGGTGATGCCGCTTTACCCCAGGCTTGAAGCGTTCCGGGCGCTCGCAGCGCGCCACGATCCTGCCGGGAAATTCCGCAACACCTATCTCGACCGGTTCATCTTCGGCGCGTGACCGGGCGCCTGTCGCCAATCGCATCGGGGCGACCTATATAGCGCGCAAGCCATCGCAAACGGGACTCCCGCCATGAAATCCATCGGTTTCCTCTCCTTCGGCCACTGGTCGCCCTCGCCGCATTCGGGCACGCGCTCGGCGTCGGATGCGCTGCTGCAGTCGATCGACCTTGCCGTGGCGGCCGAGGAAGTGGGCGCCGACGGCGCGTATTTCCGCGTCCATCATTTTGCCCGCCAGCTGGCCTCGCCGTTCCCGCTGCTCGCCGCGGCCGGGGCGAAGACCAAGCGCATCGAGCTTGGCACCGCCGTGATCGACATGCGCTACGAGAACCCGCTCTACATGGCCGAGGATGCCGGCGCCGCCGACCTCATCGCCGGTGGCCGCCTGCAGCTGGGCATCTCGCGCGGTTCGCCCGAGCAGGTGATCGATGGCTTCAAGCATTTCGGCTATGTTCCGGCCGAGGGGCAGACCGATGCCGACATGGCGCGCGGCCATGCCGAAGTGTTTCTCGACCTGCTCGGCGGCGAGGGGTTTGCGCAGCCCAATCCGCGCCCGATGTTCCCCAATCCGCCGGGCCTCTTGCGGCTGGAGCCGCATTCGGAAGGCTTGCGCGAGCGCATCTGGTGGGGCGCCGCGTCGACGCCGACGGTGCAGTGGGCGGCCAAGATGGGGATGAACCTCCAGAGTTCCACTCTCGTCTTTGACGAAACTGGAAAGCCGTTCCATGTGCAGCAGGCCGAACAGATCCGTGCCTACAAGGAGGCGTGGAAGGAAGCCGGCCATACCCGCACGCCGCGCATCTCGGTGTCGCGCTCGATTTTCCCGCTCGTCAACGATCTCGACCAGGCCTATTTCGGCCGCTCCGACAGCGAGGACCATTTCGGCTATATCGAGCCGACCAAGCGCGCCGCCTTCGGCCGCTCCTATGCCGATACGCCCGACCGGCTGATCGAGCAGCTCAAGGGCGACGAGGGCATTCAGGAAGCCGATACGCTGCTGCTGACCGTCCCCAACCAGCTGGGCGTCGAGTACAACGCGCACGTCATCGAGAGCGTCGTCAAGCTGGTGGCGCCGGGCCTCGGCTGGCGCTGAGCGAAGCGGCGCGACCGGCTTTCCCGGCGCGCCGAATCGATGTCCCCTAGCAGGGATGTTTCCGGTGCAGGGGATCTTGCGTGACGAACTCCCTCTCCATCCGTATCGGCGCCGCGACGCTCCCCGCCATCGAGGCGGGCCCGGCCGACGGCATCCCCGTGATCTTCCTCCATGCGGGCGTCTGCGACCACCGCATGTGGGCGGCGCAGGTGGCGGCCGTGGCGGCCGAGGGCTACCGCGCCATCGCCTATACGCGGCGCGGCTTTGGTGCGGCGCAATCGCCCGATGAGCCGTTCAGCCATCTCGACGATCTCGAAGCGCTGCTGACGACCGCCGGGATTCACGCGGCGGTGCTGGTCGGCTGCTCGATGGGCGGCGGCCTCGCCATCGACTTCGCGCTGCGCCATCCCGGCCGCACCGTCGGCCTCGTGCTCTCGGGCACCGCGATCACCGGCGGCGATTATCTGCTGTCGGATACCGACCAGCAGATGTCCGACGTGCTCGACGATGCCGAGGAGCGCGGCGATCCCGAGTTCCAGAACAAGGCCGATGCCCATGCCTGGCTCGATGGGCCGCGCTCGGCCAATGGCCGCGTCACGGGCGCCGTGCGCGAGCTGTTCTTCGACATGAACGCCAAAGCGCTGGCGAACGGCCCGTCGCTGACGCAGGAGCAGCAGCGTCCGTCGGCCCGGGACCGGGTCGGGCAGATCGGGGCGCCGGCGCTGCTGGTCGCTGGGGATCTCGACTTCAACTACATCCTCACCCGCCATGAGGGGCTGAGCGACGAGTTGCCCAACGCCTTTGCCACCATCATCGAGGGGACGGCGCATCTGCCCAATCTGGAGCGGCCGGAGCTGTTCAACCCGCTGCTGCTGGAATTCCTCAGCGCCGCTACACAATAGTCACCGGTCTGCCGCAAAAGCCGCACCGGCTTCACAAAAACCGCCTATAGGCGATAGCTATTGCACCACATGCGCCGCCGTGGCCCACTGCCACGCGGCTTTCTCCAGGGGGACTCACATGTACAAATCTCTGCTCGCCGGCGCCGGCATCCTGCTGCTGTCCGCGGCGTCGGCCTATGCCTGCACCGACATCGCCAGCCAGACCGTCCAGCTGACGGCCTGCGTCGAGAGCGAATGGAACGCCACGCCGGGCACCGGCGCCCAGGAATTCGTCTTCGGCACGGCCGACGACATGTTCGGCATCATGGTCATCACCGAAAAAGAGGTGTTCACCATGGCGCAGTTCCGCGACGCCATCGTCCAGAACGCCATCAACGGCAATGGCGGCGATGCCTCCAAGGTCCAGGTGGTGGGCGAGCGCATCGAGACCATCTCGGGCGAACCGTGGAGCGTGGTCGAATACAATGTCGATTTCCAGGGCTCGCCGTTGACCTTCCAGAACTACTATCTGAGCAAGCCCGGCTTCGGCTCGGTGCAGATCCTCGGCTACAGCCTGTCCGAATCCGCCACCGCCGCCGCCTTCAAGACCGGCGTCTTCGCCAGCACGGTGCAGATCGGCGGCTAAGCGCCCGCCGCAGGCAACAGGGAGCGGGCCAGTGATCCGCTCCCCCTTCGGGCGTCAGGGAGCGAGATTGGTCGCAAAGTGGAAAATCCTCGCGGCGCTGGTCCTCATGGCGCTGGCCGCGCTGCCCGTGCAGGCGGAGACGATCGGGCCGTTCCGGCTGAGCGATGACGATCCGCGCACCCTCTATCTCGACCGCACCATCGAAGATGCCGCGGCGCTCGATTTCCTTCGCGCGCTGCGCAAGCGGCCCGAGGTGACGACACTGGTGCTCAACAGCGATGGCGGTCTTGTCGAGCAGGCGCTGCTCATCGCGCACGAGATCAGCGAGCGCGGGCTCGATACCTATGTGCCGGCCGGCTCGGGCTGCTACTCGGCCTGCGCCTATGTGTTTCTCGCCGGCGCCAACCGCAAGGCGGTGGGCGAGCTGGGCGTGCATCAGGTCTATGGCCCCGATGACGATTTCGATGTGGTGGGCACGCAGATCGCGCTGTCCGACGTGCTCGACGCGCTGAACGAATTCGGCGTGCGGCATGAGGTCGTTTCCGAGATGCTCCGCACGCCGCCGGACTCGATGTATGTGTTCTCGACAAGGGAACTGGCCGATCTCGGCATCGACCGGACGCCGAGCCGCGACTTCGCTGAACTCGATGCGCTGCTCGCGAAGCCGCCGATTGCGCTGAGCGGCGTGGCCACGGCTGGCTGCCGCCCGATCGAGAGCCGCACCATCGCGCTCGAAGCCTGCGTGGCGCACGATTTCGTCGAGGTGGCGGGCACGGGCGCGCAGGAATTCGTCTTCGGCCTCGAGGACGATTCCTTCGGCCTCATGCTGGTCACCGAGCAGGAGTCGTTCAGCCAGCAGGCGTTTCGCGACGCCATCATCGACAATGCCATCAAGGGCGCCGATGGGGCAGAGGCCGATGTGCAGGTGCTCAGCGAACGCCATGCCAGCATTTTGGGCCGGGAGTTCGACGTCATCGTCTACAACGTCAAAGTCGATGGCATGCTGCTGATGTTCCAGAACAACTATTATTCCGATCCGGCGCTCGGGGCGCTGCAGATCATCGGCTACAGCAAGACCGCCGACAGTTTTGCCGCTGCCATCCGCCTGCAGGCGTTCCTTGCGACACTGCAACTGGGTGAACCGGCGGAGGAATCGCGCCTGCTGGACCCGCCGCGCGAAATGGATATCGGACTCTAGGGCTTCCCAGGCGCTGCTCCGTCTCCGCCATTTGCACTTGCACGATCCGCACGGCCATGGCCCATTACCCTGATCGTGTTGGGGGATTACCTGTTGCTCATCTCATTGCCCGGCGGCGCTTCGACTGCGCCCCTGCGGGTCTTCGGCTGACCGGCGCTTGCTGGGGGACGGACGCCGGTGACGCAGATCTTCATTTCCTACAGCCGTCGCGACCTCGAACTCGCGCGCACGCTCGCCGGGCACCTCGAGGCGCAGGGCTATGACGTCTGGTGGGACGCCGAAATGGAAGGCGGCCGGCGGTTCGAGGATCAGATTCACCAGGCGCTGCACGAGGCGCCCGTGGCGATCGTCTTGTGGTCGCGGCATTCCGTGGCGTCGGACTGGGTGCGCGCCGAAGCCGAGATTGCGCGCAAGCGGCACTCGACCCTGCCTGTACTGATCGACGACGTCGCCATCGACGCGCTGCCTATGCTCTACCACAGCATCCACATGCTAGATCTCAAGCGCTGGAACGGCGATGCGGGCGCGGCCGGGTTCCGGCAATTGCTGGCGGCCGTCAACGACCGGATCGAGCATGCAAAGTCGGGCGCCACCACACCCTTTACGGTGCCCAAGCATGAGCGGCATGGCGCGCCCCCGAACGCGCCGGTGCGGCGGCCGCTGCTGCTCTGGGGCGGGCTGGCCGGTGTCGCGGCGGTCGTGATTGCGGTGGCGGTGTTTGCCGCAGCGCCCTTCTTCTCGCGCACTGTCGAGCCCAGCGTGCCTATCCCCGACACGGTGATTTCCGAGCAGCCCTCGTCCGAGCCGCCGCTGCCGAGCGAGGAGCCGGTTCCGCCCCAGGACGAATATTTGCAGGCGGACTATTTCGAGCCGAACGTCGCCTACAATGACACGCATTGGGGCTTCTACATTTCCAGCCGGATCGGTGCCCGCTACATCGGCTATGAGACCTATTATTCGCTGGACGGGAAGTTCTTCGAGCGCTCGCACCGCAGCGAAGCGGTGATCCTGCTCGAAGATCCGCCGACCAATGCGATCTGGCTCGAGTTCCGCTTCAGCGACGGCACGAAGGCGGGGCCATTCCGCTACGAGTTCGACCTCGAAGGCATCAAGACCAAGGCAATTCTCGATGACGTCGGCAGTGGCGATCTCTCCAATTCGCTCGTTGCGGGACCAGTGGATGGCGGCACCGGCAAGTTCCGGATGATCGCCGCGCTCGATCGCGGGACCATGCGTTTGCGCGCGGTAACCAGCCGGACGATCAAAACCTACCGCATCGATTTCGGCGACGGGTTCATGGCGCCCTATGAGGCCGATGACCGGCAGATGATCACTTTCCCGCTCGACCAAAGCTGGCCGGCAGACGACACGCTGGCGATCGAGCTGGTCGATCGCTTCGACCAGAGCGTTGGCAAGTCGGACTTCGTGATTGACCGGACACGGCTCGAGATCGGCGAATGGGAGCAGTACTGGGATGAGGCGCGCGCCCTGAGCTGCTACGCGTCCAACTGGTGGCCCAACAATGATTTCAACTCGCCCGGTCCCAAGATCGAGGGCGTCGAGTGCCAGGTCCAGAACAATTGGCGGGGCATCGTCCGCGCGGTCTACGGCACGTCACCGAGCGCCATGAACAGGAGCTTCGAGGGCGGCAGGGACTGTCCCGACGCCTATTATGGCCTCTGCGGTCTCGACCTGCAGTTCCCCGGCCAGCACGACTATGTCTATGCGCAGTTCACCTACGCCGATGGTCACACCGGCGAGGTCAGGCGCTTCGCTACGCGATAGATCGGACCGCCGCTGACGGCGGCCCGAGCGCGCTTACACGGCGATTAAATCGTCGAAATGTGCCGTGAGTTTCGGCGTCGGGACGTTGGTCAGATCCTTGGGCAGTTCGGCGAGGATGGTCTGCTTGACCGCGTCGGTGAGGGCAGGGCGGATGTCGCCGAGGGCGGCGGGGGCGGCGGCGATCACGAGGCGGTCGAACTTCCCCTCGCGGCGCTTTTCTTCCAGCACATCGGCGAGCTTTTCGACGAAGCGGCGTTCGCGCACCGCCACGGGGTCGGAGGAATATTCCATGCTGGAGCGCGAGCCCGGGGCGGCGGAGGAATAGCTGCGGCCCGGCTTGTCGGCCATGATCTCCCCGGCCTTGAGCGGCTCCTGCCTGAAATGCAGATCGCCGAGGGCGTGGAGGCCTTTGCCCGGTCCGCCATGCTCGAAAATCTTCGCCTCATTGCCATCGGCAATCACGATCCAGGTGATGGTGGGCTTCATCATGGTTCTCCTCTGTGTCGGGATCAGAACGCACCCATCCTTCAAATGGTCGCATCGATCAGCTTCCGCCATGAGTTGGATCAAAAAGAATGATTGGCCGCGCCGGGGCGGCTCTTGCTAGAAGCCCCCTCGAAGGACCGCGGGCCACCGCGGCATGTGATTTTGGCTACGCTCCCCGAAACGACCCTCGATCAAGCCCCGCCGGCCCGTCCGGCGGGCGATGCGCGCTCCGGCCTGATCGTCGGTCTCGTCTGCTATCTGCTGTGGGGCTTCCTGCCGCTCCTCTTCAAGGCGCTGCAGGATATCGGCTCGGTCACCATCGTGGCCGACCGCACCATCGCCTCGCTGGTCGTCGTCGGCATCATCCTCGCCGCCAGCCGCCGTTTCAGCGAAGTGGGCGTGGCGCTGCGCGACTGGCCGACCCTGCGCAGCATGATCATTTCGTCGGTGCTGCTCGCGGGCAATTGGCTGCTCTTCGTCTGGGCGGTCGAGAGCGGCATGCTGCTCGAAGCGAGCTTTGGCTATTTCATCAACCCGCTGGTCAACGTCGCCATCGGCATGCTGCTGCTGGGCGAGCGGCAGAACCGCCTGCAATGGCTGGCGATCGCGGTGGCCTGCGTCGCCATCGTCATCCAGGCCTTCGGTATCGGGCGCATTCCCTATGTGGCGCTGGGCCTCGCGCTCAGCTTCGGCGCCTATGGCTATTTCCGCAAGACCGCCAAGGTCAGCTCGGCGCCCGGGCTGTTTGTTGAAACGCTGGTGATGCTGCCGGTGGCGGTGGCCTATCTCGCCTTCATTTTCATCCGCGATGGCGGCGTGGGGCTCCATGCGGACCCCGGGCACCTCGTCCTCCTGCTGCTGCTCGGGCCGGGTACGGCGCTGCCGCTGCTGATGTTCGCCTATGCGGTGCAGCGGCTCAGGCTCACCACCATCGGCATGCTGCAATATCTGAGCCCGTCGATCGCGTTCCTGCTCGCCATCACGCTGTTCCGCGAGCCGATCAACGGGGTCCAGCTGTTGAGCTTCGGGCTGATCTGGCTATCACTGGCGGTCTATTCGGCTGACTCGTTCCTGAGGCGGCCCCGAACCGGATGAGCGCCGTGCCGGAACGCCTTGCTGCCCGCACCATCGAAGCGATCGTCCGCGGCCTCTATTGGGCGCCACATGGCACGTTCGTCTCCGAGCCGCTCGATGTGCTGCAGCTGACCTATGAGGGCATTGTGGGCGACCGCCACGCCGGGCTCTATCGCCAGAGCGGGCCGCGCGAGCCGTGGTATCCGCGCGGCACGCCGATGCGCAACGAACGCCAGCTGTCGCTGCTGTCGGTCGAGGAGCTGGCCGAAGTCGCGGCCGCGCTCTTAATCCCCGAACTCAGGCCCGAATGGATCGGCGGCAATCTGCTGCTCGAGGGCGTGCCGCAGCTCAGCCTCTTGCCGCCGCGTTCGATTTTGATGTTCCCCTCGGGCGCCACCATCCGCATCGATGGCGACAATGGCCCGTGCCGCAAATCGGGCGCCGCCATCGCCGCCAATTTCGCCGGCCGCGCCGATATCGAGTTCGGCTTCGTCAAGGCCGCCAAATACAAGCGCGGCATTCTGGGCTGGGTCGAACGCGAGGGCGAGATCCGCCCCGGCGACGTCGCCAGGATTCGTGTCTGGGAGCAGGGGCTCTATACCGCCTAGGGCTGCGCGCCGCGCACGATGCCGGCGATCTGGCGGAACAACTCCCCATAGGGCGAGGCCTCGCGCCAGACCAGCTGCAGCAGGCGGCCCGCGCCTGGGGAGGCGAGGCGGTGGATCTGGATGCGATCGCCCGCCGTCTCCTTGCGCAGCGCAATTTCCGGCAACAGCGTGATGCCCTGGCCGTTGGCGACGAACTCGACGATGGTCGAGAGCGAGGTGGCGGCAAAGGTGCGGGCGCTGTCGGCGCTGAGCCCGCAGGCGGCGAGCGCCTGGTCGCGGAAGCAATGACCCTCGTCGAGCAGCAGCATGCGGCTCGTATCCATGGTGCCGAGCGGCACAGGCTCGGGCCGCCCGGCATCGTCGGCCGCCGTCGCCAGCACGAAATCGTCGTGGAACAGCGGCTCGGTGGCGAGCCGCGGGCCGCCCGGCCTGGGGTCGCTGGCGATCAGCGCCAGGTCGAGCGCGCCCGAGGCCAGCCCGTCGAGCAGCGGGTCGGTGCGGTTCTCGGAGATGGCGAAGCGGACGCCCGGCAATTGGTCGGTCAGCGCCGGAAACATCGTCGGCAGCAGATAGGGCGCGACCGTCGGGATGATGCCGAAGCGGAGCGGCCGGGCCGGGCGGCCGGCCTGCGTCTCGACCAGAATCGACAGGCGGTCGGCCGCATTCAGCACGCCTTGCGCCAGATCAAGGAATTCGGCGCCGAAGGGGGTCAGCCTGACACCGCGCGCGAGGCGGTCGAACAGGGTGCCGCCGCACAGCGCTTCGAGGGCCTGGATCTGCTGGCTGAGCGCCGGCTGGGTGACATGGAGGAGCGCCGCGGCGCGGCCGAAATGACCGGTCTGGGCGACGGCGGCGGCGTAACGGAGCTGTTTGAGGGTGAAATTGACTGCCATAGGCGCAGCTTATCACAACATAAAGATCAATCAATTTGTCGAATGAGGGCCCTGCGCCTACATCCGCTGCAACCGGGCAATTCAGGAGTTTGGAAATGGACGACACGGCAGAAAATTCGGGCGGCAAATGCCCGGTTCCCCACGCCAAGGCAGCCGGCCGCGGCAATCGCGACTGGTGGCCGAACCAGCTCGACCTTTCGGTGCTGCACCAGCACACGGCGCTGTCGAACCCGCTCGGCTCGGCCTTTGACTATGCGCAGGAATTCGACAAGCTCGACTACGCCGCGCTCAAGGCTGACCTCACCGCGCTGATGACCGACTCGCAGGATTGGTGGCCGGCCGATTTCGGGCATTACGGCCCGCTGATGGTCCGCATGGCCTGGCATAGCGCCGGCACCTATCGCGTGCAGGATGGCCGCGGCGGCGGTGGCGCCGGCCAGCAGCGCTTTGCGCCGCTGAACTCGTGGCCCGACAACGTCAATCTGGACAAGGCGCGCCGCCTGCTCTGGCCGCTGAAGCAGAAATACGGCAACCGCATCTCGTGGGCGGACCTGTTCATTCTCACCGGCAACGTCGCCCTCGAATCCATGGGCTTCAAGACTTTTGGCTTTGCCGGCGGCCGTGCCGACACGTGGGAGCCGGAGCTCGACATCTACTGGGGACAGGAAGGCGAATGGCTCGCCGACAGCGAGCGCTACCAGGGCGAGCGTGAGCTCGAGAACCCGCTCGCGGCGGTGCAGATGGGCCTAATCTACGTCAATCCGGAAGGCCCCGGCGGCAACCCCGACCCGCTCGCCTCGGCGCGCGACATCCGCGACACCTTTGCGCGCATGGCGATGAATGACGAAGAGACCGTGGCGCTGATCGCCGGCGGCCACACCTTCGGCAAGACGCATGGCGCGGGCCCGGCCGACAATGTCGGTGCGGAACCCGAAGCGGCCGGCATCGAGGCGCAGGGCCTCGGCTGGGACAACAAGTTCGGCACCGGCAAGGGCGGCGACACGATCGGCTCGGGCCTCGAAGTCACCTGGACGACGACGCCGACCAAGTGGAGCAACAATTTCCTCTGGAACCTGTTCGGCTACGAATGGGAACTGACCAAGTCCCCGGCCGGCGCACACCAGTGGATCCCCAAGCATGGCATGGGCGCCAATACGGTCCCGCATGCCCATGACAAGGACAAGCGCCTGGCCCCGGCGATGCTCACCTCCGACATCGCGCTCAGGACCGACCCGGCCTATGAGAAGATCGCCCGCCGCTTCCTCGAGAACCCGGACCAGTTCGCCGACGCCTTCGCCCGCGCCTGGTTCAAGCTGACCCACCGCGACATGGGCCCGAAGGCCCGTTACCGCGGCCCGGAAGTGCCGGCCGAAGACCTGCTCTGGCAGGACCCGATCCCGGCGCTCGACCATCCGGTGGTCGACGATGCCGATGTGGCGGCGCTGAAGGCGAAGATCCTCGCCTCGGGCCTCAGCGTGTCCGAGCTGGTCTCGACCGCCTGGGCCTCGGCCTCGACCTATCGCGGGTCCGACATGCGCGGCGGCGCCAATGGCGGGCGCCTCCGTCTCGCCCCGCAGAAGGATTGGGCGGCCAACCAGCCCGAACAGCTGGCCAAGGTTCTCGCCGCGCTGGAAGCGATCCAGGCCGGGTTCAACGGCGCGCAGTCCGGCGCCAAGCGCGTCTCGCTCGCCGATCTTATCGTCCTCGCCGGTGGCGTGGGCGTCGAGAAGGCGGCGGCCGATGCCGGCTTTGCGATCACCGTGCCGTTCACACCGGGCCGCATGGATGCGACCGCCGAGCAGACCGACGCGGCCTCGTTCGACTGGCTTGAGCCGACTTCGGACGGCTTCCGCAACTATCACGGCGGCCCGCAGCGGCTGTCGCCGGAAGCGGCGCTGGTCGACAAGGCGCAGTTGCTCGGCCTCACCGCGCCGGAGATGACCGTCCTCGTCGGCGGCCTCCGCGTCCTCGAAGCGGGCAAGCCGCAGCATGGCGTCTTCACCAGCCGCCCGGGCCAGCTGACGAACGACTTCTTCGTCAATCTGCTCGACATGGCGACCAAGTGGCAGCCGGCCTCGGCCGACCACAGCGTCTACCAGGGCGTCGACCGCACCAGCGGCGAGAAGCGCTGGACCGCGACGCGTGCCGACCTGATCTTCGGCTCGCACAGCCAGCTGCGCGCGCTTGCCGAAGCCTATGGCCAGTCCGACGCGACCGAGAAGTTCGCCAAGGACTTCGTCGCCGCCTGGACCAAGGTGATGAACGCCGACCGCTTCGACCTGCGGACGGCGCACTAAGCACGCGGCGGGGCAGGGCGGCGGTGCCGCCCCGATCCCGGCCTTAACGATTGCGTAGGAACTGGGCCCGTTCTCCCGCCGGAGACGGGCCCTTTGCTTGCCCGGATCGATAGAATTTTATTCAAATCACCGCCGGTGCCTTCAATCGCCACACCGATGGGCATGCCACTCTCCTCCTCACAGCGGCAGAAGCCGGGAGTGCAAAAGTGGCGCAAGAAATGGAAGACACCCAGCGGGCGTTCTCGACGTTCCGTGTTCTCAACGGCGATGCCAATGTGGTGGAGCGGGACCAGCTGTTCCGCAACATGGCGCAGCTCTATTCCTACGTGTCGGACCGTTGCGACGATGAGCAGGTCGCGCAATATGACGAAGTGCTGTGCCAATTGGCCGAACTCGTCGAGGTCCAGGCCCGGACCCATGTGGCAAAGCTTCTCGCGCCGCTCGACCGGGCGCCGGGCAATGTGGTCGCCAAGCTCGCCAATGACGATATCGAAGTGGCCGCGCCGCTGCTCGAATTCTCCAATGTGCTGAGCGACGACGACCTCATCGAGATCGTCTCCAATCAATCCGAAGCGCATCGCGTCGCCATCGCCGGCCGGAACACCGTTCCGGAGCGCGTCGGCGATGCCATCGCCGAACATGGCGGCGCGCCCTCGGTCGCCCGTCTCGCCGCCAACCCCTCGGCCGAACTTGGCCCGGTGACGGTTGAAAAGCTCGTCGCCCGCGCCACCACCGATGCCGGTCTCGCCGCGAACCTGCGCGGTCGCAGCGATATCGACTGGGGCTCGCTGCGCGGCCAGATCAACGCCGCCGGCCAGAAGGTCCTCGAAGGCCTCACCCCGAACAAGGCGCTCGATCCGGTGACCGCCGGCAAGGTCAACGCCGTCGTCTACAACCGCATGCGCAACCGCGCCGGCTTCTCGAGCCAGGAGTGGAAGGTCGCCTACAATCAGGTGAAGGCCCTCAGCGATCGCAAGCAGCTCGACGAACGCTCGCTGATCCGCTTCACCCGCTTCGGCTATGGCCACCATGTCGCCGCGGCGCTGACGGTGATGCTCAACGTGTCGCCCGAAGTGCTGGTGAAATGGCTCGCCATGCAGGATTACGTCGCCGTCACGGTGGCGCTCCGCGCGCTCAACCTCGCGCCCGATCTGTTCGAGGCGGCCGTCGCCACCATGCCGTGGCGCGACCTTCCCACCGAAGCGGACAAGACCAATGTCCGCCGGCGCTACGAAGCCCTGAGCCAGGAAGAAGCCGCCGGCATCTTCGAACTCTGGCGCACCCACGCCTTCCGCCGCCGCCAGGCCACGGAAGACCGTGTCGCCTGACCAAAACTGTCGACCTCCAAAAAACTCACGGCGGCTCCCAAGGCCGCCGTTTTGTTTCTAGGGCAGTGGAAGTTCCGCCATCAGCAGTTCGGAAATACCCGCGAGATTGTCGAGGACGTCCAGCGTCGTGAGCCGGATCACCCGGTAGCCCTGGCTCATGAGGTAGGTGTCGCGGCGGGCATCATAGGCCATGGCAGCATCCGTGCCGTGCTGGCTGCCGTCGATCTCGATGATGAGTTTGGCACCATGCGACGCGAAGTCGGCATAGTAGGGACCGATCGGTACCTGGCGCCGGAAGTGCAGCTCCGAGAGAGGCGCCATACGCAGCAGGTTCCACACCCGCGCTTCCACTGGCGACATGCGCCGTCGCAGCGATCGTGCCCGCTGAACGCTCATCGACCCCCACCCACCGGCTTCGCCGGTCCTTCCTCCCCGGTGGGGAGGGATGACAGTGCCGACTTTAGCACCAAGCCCCCGATCCGTCAGTCGGGGCCGCCGGTCTCGCAGTCGGGTCTCCCTCCCCCTTGTGGGGAGGGGGGACCATGCGAAGCATGGTGG
>SEEL01000078.1 GCA_004144345.1 Hyphomicrobiales bacterium | reverse complement strand
GTGACGAAGCCCTCGAAATCGGAGGTCGTCCCCAGCACCACCGAGAAGCCACGCTTCTGCAGCGTCACCGCCAGCGCAACGAACGGCTGCACGTCGCCATGCGTGCCGATCACCGCCAGCGCGATCCTCTGGGACAACTCCGCCGCTCCAGTTCCACAACTGCCCGCCTAGATAGCCCTGCGCCGGGCCCTTTGCAACGAAACGGGGGTAAGCATTGGTCATTATTGCCGCCCCTCCGGCCCACTGCTAAGTCTTCACAATGCTGCGGGCCATTTGGGGGCATGTCCGTGCCGCCTTCAAAGTTATTTCGACGTTTTCGAGACGTAGACTCCGCTCGGTTTAACTTGGCGGGAAGTGCTTCGGCGGGCGCAACTGCGCCCGGCCGGGTGGGGATCATGCCCAATAGTCCGAAATCACTGCTGATCGTCACAGACGCCTGGAAACCCCAGGTGAATGGCGTCGTTCGCACCATCGAGCAGACAATTGTCGAGCTCGAGAGCCAGGGCATCGACGTCAAGCTGCTGACCCCGGCCGAATTCCGCACCATGCCGATGCCGGGCTACCCGGAGATCGGCCTGTCGCTGACGACGCCCGGGCCGGTCATCCGCCGCATCGAGCGCCTGCGCCCTGAGGCGATCCACATCGCGACGGAAGGGCCGCTTGGCCTCATCGCCCGCAATTATTGCGTCCGCACCGGCCGGCCCTTTTCGACCGCCTATCACACGCAGTTTCCCGAATATCTCCGCGCCCGCTGGCCGGTCCCACTGTCCGTCGGCTACCGCATGATCCGCTGGTTTCATGGGCCGTCCCGCGCCGTCATGGTGGGCACCGTCGACATGCAGCGCAGCCTGGTGGCGCGTGGCTTCACCAATGTGAAGCTCTGGACCAAGGGCGTCGACACGGCGCTGTTCAATCCCGACAAGCGCGCCCCGCTGCCCTATGGCGGCCCGGTCTTCCTCTATGTCGGCCGCGTCGCCGTAGAAAAGAACATCGGCGCGTTCCTGAGCCTCGATCTGCCCGGCACCAAGCTTGTCGTCGGCGACGGCCCGGCGCTGCAGCAGCTCCGCCAGCAATATCCTGACGTCACCTTCCTCGGCACCCGCCAGGGCAGCGAACTGGCGACGCTCTTCGCCTCCGCCGACGTCTTCGTCTTTCCAAGCCGCACCGACACGTTCGGCCTTGTGCTGCTCGAAGCCCTCGCCAGCGGCACGCCCGTCGCCGCCTATCCGGTCACCGGCCCCATCGATGTTATCGGCAATGCGCCGGTCGGCGTGCTCGATGGCGACCTGCGCGCCGCCGCCCTCAGGGCCCTGACCCTGCCGCGCGAGCCCTGCCGCCAATATGCCGATGGCTATTCCTGGCAGGCCAGCGCCGGCCAGTTCCTGTCCTACCAGACCGCGATGGAATGGTGATGCTAGGCGGGCTGTTTCTGCCGGATGAAGCGGAAATAGTTCCACAGCGCCAGCGTCGTCAGCGTCACCGGCACGTAGTGGAAGCTGCGGCGCACGAAGAACAGCGCAATCGCCGCGGCCGTATCCGCCGACATCGGGCCGGGGCCCATCGCCGAGGTGAAGGCAGAGGGCACGATGTGCCGGTAGAGCACATCGGGGCTGCGGTAATAGGCGA
Source organism: Hyphomicrobiales bacterium (assembly GCA_004144345.1). Lineage (GTDB taxonomy): Bacteria > Pseudomonadota > Alphaproteobacteria > Rhizobiales > Devosiaceae > Devosia_A. Next base: position 8,371 of record SEEL01000078.1, on the reverse strand, counting down.
GGGCCTTCTGCGCAAACGCCCGCTTCGAGGCGGCATATTCCTTGAGCTCATCGAGGCCCATGTCGCCATGGAACTCGGCCTCCGAGCCCAGCCCCCAGATTTCGGGCGGCGTCAGCCGGCCCTTGCCGATCTCGATGAAGAGATCGGCGAGCCCCACAAACGTCGTGTAATTGGCATCCCAAGCCGCCTCGCCCTTGGCGCCATGCGACAGGATGAGGACATCGGCGCGCTCGAGCTTCTCGCGCGTCCGCTCATAGTCACCCGCCGCGAAATCGACCCCATGCCGCGCCGTTTCGACGATGCCGCCCAGCCTCTCGATCCGGGCCTTGATCGCCCCGCCAAACGCCCCGCTGGCCCCGGTGATCAGGAAGCGCCGCCCGGAAATCTGCGTGCCCGTGCCGAAGATGAGGTCGAAGCCGTTGGTGAACGAGGAGAAGAAGTTCTGCGGGTGGATGTGATGCATGGCGTGATAGCTCTGGCTCACCCACAACAGACCCGGCCGGCCGCTCAGCCGGTCCATGCTCATGTGATTGCCGTCCATCCCCTCGTCGCGGATCGTCGTGACCAGGAGGTAGGTGCGGTAGATCAGCACGGCCACCACCGGCGGCCACGGGAAGATCGCAAGGAAGATCACCGTTCCGGCAACGCCAGTCAAAAATTCGGGCAGGATGTGGAAGATGAGGTTTGGCCACATCAACTCGGGATGCACGCGCATTTTCCGGTCGAGGAACCGGTGATGTACCCAGTGCCAACGAGAAAAACGGCGCAAAAGCCGGTTTTTCGACCGTCCCCAGCGGTGCAGCAGCCAGTGCAGGGCGTCGAACAGGAACGTCGAAACCACGAACACCAGTACCGCCTGGAGGCTCCAGATCAGCAAATTGGGGATCGTGAACTGCGACAATTCCATCGGGTATCCTCGGTCGATGCAGGTTGCCGGGCCTGCACATCTGGTCTATCCGCAGCAACACCAAGAAGCCCGGTGAGGCCCTGATGAAGCTCGCATTCGTGATCCCCGCTTATAACGAGGAGGCCCTGATCGGCAAATGCGTCGAATCCGTCCTCGCCGAAGTGAAGCGGAGCGGTCGCGACGTCGATGTGGTCGTCGTGAACAACAATTCGACCGACCGCACCCGCGAGATCGCCGCCTCCTATGCCGGCGCCCGGGTCGTCGATGAGCCGCAGAAGGGCCTCGTTTCGGCCCGCGACGGCGGCTTCCGCGCGACGACCGCCGAACTCGTCGCCAATATCGACGGCGACACCATGGTCCCGCCCGGCTGGATCGACACCGTCTTCGCCGAATTCGAGAAGGACCCCAATTTGGTCTGCCTCAGCGGCCCCTATGTCTATTACGACCTCAACCTCGGCCAGCGCCTCCTCGTGGGCATGTTCTACGGCCTCACCACGCTGATCTACTGGATCAACCGCTATGTGCTGCGGGTCGGTTCGGTCGTCCAGGGCGGCAATTTCGTCTTCAAGCGCGACGCCTGGATCAAGGCCGGCGGCTTCAACCGCGAGATCAAGTTCTACGGCGAAGATACTGACGTCGCCGTGCGGCTGAGCAAGGTTGGCGGCGTGAAGTTCACACACCGCTTGAAGATGCTGACCTCGGGGCGCCGCCTCGCGGAGGAGGGCGTGTTCCGCACCGGCCTCACCTACACCCTCAACTTCTTCTGGGTCACCTTCGCCGGCAAGCCCGCAACCCGCGAACACACCGACATCCGCCCCGGTGGTTAGGTTGAGTGCTTGAACGGCGTCAGCCCGTTCAGCATCTCCTGCTCCCGCGCCACTGCGGCGCGCTCCTGGCGCAGGAACCGCGCCACGGCATCGCGCAGGCCCGGATGGCCAATCCAGTGCATCGAGTAGGTCGTCGCCGGCGCATAGCCTCGCGCCAGCTTATGCTCCCCCTGCGCCCCGGCCTCGACAGTCGCCAGCTTGTGCTCAATCGCGAAATCGATCGCCTGATAGTAGCAAAGCTCGAAATGGAGGAACGGCACCTCCCGGCTTGCCCCCCAATAGCGGCCGTAAAGCGTGTCCTTGCCCAGCATGTTAAGCGTGCCGGCAATCGGCGTTTCGCCCTCATAGGCAAGCATCAGCACGATCCGGTCGGCCATAGCTTCGGAGAGCAGCGAGAAGAACTCGCGATTGAGATAGGGGCGTCCCCACTTGCGGTTGCCCGTGTCCTGGTAGAAGTCGAAGAACGCGTCCCAAACGCCCTCGGTAAGATCGGCGCCCGTCAGCCATTTGACCGACAGCCCCTCCAATGCCTCGCGGCGCTCGCGCCGCGTCACCTTCCGGTGCCGCGAGGACAGGGTCTCAAGATAGCCCTCGAAGGTCGCAAAGCCGGCATTATGCCAATGGTACTGCGTGTCGGTGCGCACCAGCCAATCCGACGACGGCGCGATGGCCGTCTCTGCTTCCGGCACGAAAGTGGCATGGATCGAGGATATGCCTCGCCGATCGGCAAAGTTGGCGGCAGCCCCGAGCAGCGCCTGCTGGGCGCCGATGTCGCCCGATGCAGTGAGAAGCTTGGGCGCCGTCACCGGCGTGAACGGCACGGCCGCCTGGAGCTTGGGATAGTAGGCGCCGCCGGCCTGCTCGAAGGCATTGGCCCAGCCGTGGTCAAAAACGTACTCGCCCTGCGAGTGGGTCTTTTCGAACATCGGCATCAGGCCAATGGGCCGGGTGCCGTCGCGGAGGAGGATGTGCCGGGGCGACCAGCCGGTGCGGGCCGTGGCGCAGCCGGACTGCTCGAGCGCCAGGAAGAAGGCGTGATCCAGAAAAGGATTGGCGTGGCTGTCGCTGGCGGCCACGAGGCCGTTCCACACACTCGCGTCGATCCCGGACGTGGCGTCGATGATCTCCGCTGTAAGCGTGTCAGCCAATTTCCGGCAGGAACCCCTCGAAGACGATCTGGTCGGCGCCGCGGGCAGCGGCACGCGCGGCTTGCGGCGAAGTGATGGTCCACGCTGTCACAGGCATGCCCCGCGCGCGCAGGAAGCGTACCATGGGCAGATAGATGGCGATGTTACGGCAGGAGATGAAGGAGAAGCGCGTCCACGGCCAGTGCAACAGATGGCGCAGGATGAACTTCTTCCAGCGCGGGATGTGCTGGTCCCATTCGGCTTCGTCATAGCTGTAGACGATGATGCCGAGCGGAGCCTTTGCCCCTTCGCGTCGCAGCGCCATGAGTAGCGACGGGTCGAAGGATTCGAGGGAGTAGGGGCCCTCATAGTCGGCCAGAGCCTGGGCGACGGCGCGGGCGAGCGCCGCCGTCTTGGTGCGGTCGCTCTGTTCCTTCAGTTCGATCTGCAGCATCGTGCGGCCGCCAATCTGCTGCAGGAACTCGGTGAAGCGCTGCGGTACTTCGCCGGCGGCGCTGCCCTTCAGCACCAGGGTCTGCACCTCGGCGATCGGCCTTGCGTCCGAGGCGCCCTTCACCTCGGTCAGCCGGTCGAAATCGTCATCGTGGAAGATGAACGGCACGCCGTCGCTCGACAGCTGGACGTCGCATTCGATGGCGTAGCCATGTTCGATGGCAGCCTCGAAGGCGGAGATCGAGTTTTCGATGATGCCCCGTGCCGGGTCGTGGAGACCGCGATGCGCGATGGGTTGCGGAAACAGGGTGCTCAAGATGCTCCGCTTCAGCCTTCCAGCTCGACGATGGCTTCCACTTCGACCGCCGCGCCAAGCGGCAGGGCCGAGACGCCAAACGCCGCGCGGGCATGCTTGCCCTTGTCGCCAAGCACACCGACGATGAGGTTCGAGGCGCCATTGGCGACGAGATGCTGATCGGTGAATTCGGGAGTGGAGGCGACGAGGACGGTGAGCTTGAGCACGCGCTTGATCGCGGTCAGCTCGACGCCACCCGAATAGACGATCTCGCTGAGGATCTTCACTGCCGCCAGCTCGGCGGCATTGCCGCCCTGGACGACGTTCATCGTGTCGCCGAGGCGGCCTTCGACGACGCCCGATTCGTTCGATGAGATCTGGCCGGAGACGTAGAGAATGTTGCCCGTCCGGGCGACGGGAACGTAGCTGGCGACAGGCGGCTTGGGCCGCGGCAGTTCGTAGCCATATTCACGCAGCTTCTCGATCGGGGTGCTCATTTCGATTTGCCTTCTTCGATTTCAGTGTCACTTGGGCGCGACTTTCGTCGACCATATAGCTTGCCGCGGATCACGGCGTCCCGTCCAAAGCGCGTCCGCACAACGTCCATCGCCCGTTCGGCTGCCGCCCGCCGCGCTATTTCGGGCTCGATAAGATCGACCGGGTCGTCGCCGCTCGCTTCGCTCAGGCCGGAAAGCCCGATGCCGATCAGCCGGAACGCCGTGCCGTCGAGTTCCCGGGCCAGCAACTGGCGTCCCGTCTCGTAGAGGACGCTGGCCAACTGGGTTGAAATCATCAAATGCTGGGCCCGCGTCCGCAAGCGGAATCCGGCGGATTTGAGCTTCAGCGTCACCGTGTCGCCGACCAGATTCTTGGCCTTGAGCCGCTCCGACAGCCGCTCGGAGAGGGCCAGAAGTTCGGTCGAGAGCTCGTCAAAGCCCGACAGGTCGGTGTTGAAGGTCGTTTCCGACGAGATGGTCTTCATCTCGCCATCGTTGCTGACCGGCCGGCTGTCTTCGCCGTGCGACAGGCGGGCGAGGCGCATGCCTGTCTCGCCGTAGCGCCGCATGAGGTCTTCGGGTGGTGCAGCCTGCAACTGGCCGATCGTGTGGTAGCCGTCCTTGCGCAGGGTCTCGGCCATCACCTTGCCGACGCCGTAGATCAGGCTGACGGGCTGTGCGGCGAGGAAGCTCAGCGTTTCCGCCTTGCCGATCACCGCAAAGCCGCGCGGCTTGTCGAGGTCCGACGCGATCTTGGCGAGGAACTTGTTGTGGCTGAGGCCTACCGAGATCGTGACGCCGAGCTGCTGCTCCACCTCACGGGCGAATCTGGCGAGCACTTCGGCCGGCGCGGCCTTGTGCAGCGTCTGCGTGCCTGACAGATCGAGGAAGGCCTCATCGATCGAGAGCGGCTCGACCAGCGGCGTGAGGCGATCCATCAGCGCGCGGATCTCGCGGCTCACCTCGACATATTTGGCCATGTTTGGCGGAATGACCACGGCGTCGGGGCAGAGCTTGTTGGCGGTGAACATCGGCATGGCCGAGCGGACGCCGGACTGGCGGGCGATGTAGCAGCAGGTCGAGACAACGCCCCGCGTGCCGCCGCCGATGATCACGGGCTTATCCTTGAGGCTCGGATCATCGCGCTTTTCGATCGAGGCGTAGAAGGCGTCGCAATCGACATGCGCGATGCTGAGCCCAAGCAGTTCCTCATGCGCCACGAGGCGGGGCGACCCGCAGCTCGGGCAGCGCTTCGGGCGGGCGGTGACGCTTTCAGTCCAGCCGCAGCTCCGGCAGAGGATCGACAGCGCCATCCCGACTCACCCCGCCGGATTGAGCTTGGCCCAGACCCGCATGACGGTATCGGGCGACAGCGAGTTGGCGGCGCAGATGGCGAGCAGCAGCGGCTCGTTCTGGACGACGTAGTCGATTAACCCACGCTGAAAGCCGGCGCCGCCGAGGCTCTTCCGCAAGCCGTCCGGGCTCAGGCCGGTAATCCCCATGAATTCAGCCAGTTGCTCGGGGTTCTGCGCCAGATGGTTCAGGCACAGATCGGCGAGTTCAGGCACGGTGGGCTGTGGTATCTTCAGAGCCAATACGGGTCTTCCGTTACGGGTTTCGTAAGCGGTTGATGTTACTCGAACCTTGGGGCAGAACACAGAGCCCTAGCGCGCGTCGGCGGATACCATGCCCAAGACAGTCATGATCGTCGAAGACAATGAGCTCAACATGAAGCTCTTCAACGATCTGCTCGAATCGCGGGGCTATTCGATCATCCAGACCCGCAACGGCATGGAGGCGATCGGCCTGGCCCGTGCGCACCATCCCGATCTGATCCTGATGGACATCCAACTGCCTGAGGTTTCGGGGTTGGTGGTGACCAAATGGCTCAAGGAAGATGACGACCTGCAGTCGATCCCGGTGATCGCCGTTACGGCCTTCGCCATGAAGGGCGACGAGGAGCGGATTTTGCAGGGCGGCTGCGAGGGTTACATCTCCAAACCCATTTCGGTGCCTCACTTTTTAGAAACGATTGCACGCTACATTGGCCCTGCCAATTAGGGGCTGATGCCCCGACTCTCCCGAGTTTGTTCTGCGTCGAAGGGCGGCCGGTCTGTGACAGCGCGCGTGCTGATCGTTGACGATATTCCCACCAATGTCCGGCTCCTCGAAGCACGCCTGATGGCGGAGTATTTCGAAGTCCGCACGGCCTCGTCGGGGCCTGCTGCCTTGTCGCTGCTCGCCGACGGCCAGACCGACATCGTGCTGCTCGACGTCATGATGCCGGAAATGGATGGCTTCGAAGTCTGTAGCCGCCTGAAGGCCGACCCCAACACGGCCCATATTCCCGTGGTGATGATCACGGCGCTCGACCAGCCCTCCGACCGCGTGAAGGGCCTCCAGGCGGGCGCCGACGACTTCCTCACCAAGCCGGTGGACGACGTGCAACTGATGGCGCGCGTCAAAAGCCTGGTGCGGCTCAAGGCGCTGACCGACGAATTGCGGGCCCGGGCGCAGACCGGCCAGGAAATCGCCATCGAGGACGCCACGCGGGCGATGGACTACGCCAATTCCGACGGCGGCCGGATCCTCCTCGTCGACAATGACGCCCGCAATGCCGAGCGCCTGCGTTCCTATCTGGCGGCAGCCCACAAGGTGGATGTGCTGGCCAACCCGGCCGACGCGGCGCTGACCGTCGCCGGCGGCACCTATGAGCTGGCGATCGTCAGCATGGCGCTGGGCGATCTCGACCCGCTGCGCGTCTGCTCGCAGATGCGCACGCTCGAGCAGACCCGCAGCCTGCCGATCCTCCTCATCGCCGAAGACGTCGACCGGCCGCGCGTCGTGCGCGGGCTCGACCTGGGCGTCAACGACTTCGTCATGCGCCCGGTGGAGCGCAATGAACTGGCGGCGCGGGTGCGCACCCAGATCCGCCGGCACCGCTATGCGGCCGAGTTGCGCCAGAGCGTCACCAACACGCTGGCGCTGGCCGTGACGGACGAGCTGACCGGGCTCTACAACCGGCGCTATTTCGACCGGCATCTGTCGCTGATGCTGGAGAAGGCCCGCGAGCAGGACCGCGACATGGCAGTGATGCTGATCGACATGGACTTCTTCAAATCGGTCAATGACAATCACGGCCACGACATCGGCGATGCGGTGTTGAAAGAGTTTGCGCAGCGGCTGAAGCGCAATATCCGCGGCGTCGATCTCGCCTGCCGTTTTGGTGGCGAGGAGTTCGTGGTGCTGATGCCCGATACCGATTTCCGGCAGGCCCAGGGTGTCGCCGAGCGGGTCCGCATGTCGGTGGCCGAGCGCGGCTTCGAATTCGGCACGGGCCGGCCGCTGAAGGTCACCTGCTCGGTGGGGGTGGCGCTCAACGAGCACCAGACCGACACGCCCGAAATGATCCTCAAGCGGGCCGATGTGGCGCTCTACCGGGCCAAGCGCGAAGGCCGTAACCGCGTGGTCTTCGACGCCGCCTGAATATCGCATTTGACTCAAATGCGCGGGCAGTAGGGTTACCAATTAGCTAACGCTATCGGCTCTTGTTGAAACCCTCGCCGGGCCAGCTAAGGGTGTCGCCAACGAGACAGGGCAAACGCTCTGTCCCAAAACCCCTACGGTTCACCTCAGGTCCGCCGCAACTCCTGAAGTCCGTAGGGCGGCTGGCCCGGAGCTGCTGTGAGGCCTCTTCGGCACCCACTCCGGGTCAGCCACTACTTTTCCCGAACATTTGGCCGAGCGATTGCCTGTCACAGGGCGAGCGGAATCGTCCATCGGGCCTGATCCCTCCGGGTGTGAGGTGGACGGTGGCCCCGAGGCGCGTACGCCTCTGGTATTTTATAGTGAGACGCAAGCGCCTCGGGGCGCGGGCTTTCAGGTCCCCATGCGGCCGTACGGACTTCAGCCCGTCGCATAACCCACAGGGCCCAGGCCGGGCGCGAACCCAACCCTCCCGCCGGCCCCACCGCGTCGTTCGCGTCGACTACCGTCCGTGCGGTGGTGCTGAGGGGAATATACACCCGCTCCAAACCACCGTGGATAACTTCGCCCAAAATCGGGGTGTGCGCCTAGAGCCGCCTGGGGAATCCGCTTGTTGAGTTAAGCGGTTTTCGGGGTCGGGATGAGTACGTAGATTCGTGAGTTTGGCTCGCCCCACCCACCGGCTTCGCCGGTCCCCCCTCCCCGGTGGGGAGGGATGGGCTCCACTCAAGGTGCGGCAGTCAGGTCTCCCTCCTCGGCGCGCAGCGCTGGGGAGGGGG
>SEEL01000034.1 GCA_004144345.1 Hyphomicrobiales bacterium | reverse complement strand
GCCAGGCTCAACGCCATCGCCAGGCAGCTCAACGAGCGACCGAGAAAGACCTTGCTCTATCAAACGCCAGCGGAGAAGTTCGCCGAGTGTGTTGCAGCGATCGGTTGAACCCACCGCCAGAAGCGGACTGAATACCCTAGCTTGAGTCCCAGGCTCTGCCCACTTGGCCCGCTAAGCCTTCCTGAAAAATGGCGGCTAGAGAAATCGGCCCTTTGCGGCGGCCATCCCGACGTGGAAGGGTGGTCTCACGGCGACCTAGACGGGCGCGGACGACACTTGGTGTCGACATTTCAAAGGCTTAGATCGCCGCTTTATCGGAGACGCAAACCGGTAGCGATAACAAGGGGTTAATGGCGGTGCATGCAGTCCTGTGAAAACAGGCTCCGACTTCAGTTAGCCAGAACGCGACGGCAGAGCCGCGCTAGGGTGGAAATTGTGGCGCTGGTTCAGAGGGTTAACCGCCTGGGGGAGTTTCGCGAAGCAAGCTATGCCGATCCTGCAGCCGCAACGGTCACGAAAGAACAGGGAATTTCGATTGCCGATAAGTGGGATTGGATTGTCGTTATGCGGGATTTTGGTGTCGCGAAGCGGGATCGAGCGGTCGCCGTGCGGTGTCAGAGTGCCGTTAATCGCACGATGATCGCGAGTTGATTGGAGTGCCTTTCCACTCGCGGAACTGGGCAGCCGTTGAGCGAGATCATATGGTCGATATTCGCGCCCCATGCCAATTGGCTACGAAGAGGCATGATCGCCGCTTTGCGCCGACTAGCTCGCGCGACCGGCGCAAACCCCGTTGGTCTTCTAGAATTATCTTACAGTTGGGGTTTTCCACAGCATTCTGCTGAGCGCTCGTGGCGTCTCTCCACTCTTCAAACAGCTTTCAAGGACGCTTCAAAAGCCCTTCAAAGATTTTGACAGGCTTTTGACAGCCAGACGTCATTTCGGATGGCAACACGAGTTAATGTCTCTGCCGCGGCGACGCCGTACGCTTGTTGCCTTCGCCGAAAAGGTGACCATTGTTCGCTCCACCTGCGGATTCAGGTCGGAGACAGAAATGCAGATCGCGACTACGCCCACCATTGAGATGCTGCCGGTTGGCACCCTCAAGCCCTATGCGCGTAACGCGCGCACTCACTCCAAGAAGCAGCTCAAGCAGATTGCTGACAGCATTACCCGGTTCGGCTTCACGAACCCTGTGCTGATCAGCGATGACCTCGAAATAATTGCCGGTCATGGCCGCGTCGCGGCGGCCCAGAGCCTGGGCATCGCGTCGGTCCCGGCACTGCGACTTTCTCATTTATCCGCCGACGAGAGACGGGCCTATGTCCTTGCAGACAACAAGCTGGCCGAGAACGCCGGCTGGGACATGGAGATCCTGTCGATCGAACTGCAGGCGCTTGTCGACCTAGACTTTGACCTCGAACTAACCGGCTTCTCGCTGGCAGAGATCGACCTCACCCTTGAGTCTGGCAAGGGCGCTCCGACGAACGACGCGGCCGATGCCCTTCCGCCTCCGGCCGCTGAGGCTATCAGCCAACTCGGCGACCTCTGGATCTTAGGTGACCACCGTCTGCTTTGCGGGGACTCGCGTTCCCCTGATGACGTCGCAAAATTGATGGGCGAAGAGATTGCCGATCTGATCTTCACCGACCCGCCTTACAACGTCGAGATCGATGGCAATGTCGGCGGACTGGGTTCAATCCACCATCGCGACTTCGCCTTCGCCTCAGGCGAAATGAGCGCCGACCAGTTCACCGACTTTCTGAAGCAGACCCTCGGCAATGCAGCGGCCGTGGCCAAGGACGGTGCAATCGCCTTCGTGTGCATGGATTGGCGTCACATGCGCGAGCTTCAGGAAGCCGGAGACGCTGTTTTCACAGAGCTCAAGAACCTCTGTGTCTGGAACAAGACCAATGGCGGCATGGGCACATTCTACCGGTCCAAACACGAGCTGGTCTTCGTTTTCAAGATTGGCACCCTGCCGCATACCAACAGCTTTGGCCTCGGTGAGACTGGACGCTACCGCACAAACGTCTGGGACTATGCGGGTGTGAGCAGCCTCGGCGCAGAGCGCGGCGAAACCCTTGCGATGCATCCAACGGTCAAGCCGGTCGCAATGGTCGCCGATGCCATCAAGGACTGCTCGCGCCGACATGAGATCATCCTCGACATCTTTGGCGGCTCAGGCAGCACCCTTATCGCGGCAGAGAGTACCGGACGCCGAGCGCGACTGATCGAGTTCGATCCTCTTTACTGCGACACGATCATTCGCCGCTGGCAGACCTTTACCGGCAAGTTGGCTCGACTAGATGGCGGCGACAAGACTCTAGAGGACGTCGCGATCGAACGGAGAACGCCTGTTCCGAACGAGCGGAAGGAGGCGAAGCGCAAGTGACTGGTTACAGGCAGCCTCCAAAGGACACACGCTTTAAGAAGGGCCAATCAGGCAACCCCAATGGTAGGCCGAAGGGGAGTGGCACGCGGCTCACTGACTCAGCCAAGGCGACATTGGCTGCTGGCGCAAAGATGATGACGGTGCGCGAGAACGGCGTCACTCGCGAGATCTCTGTCGTCCAGGGCATCGAGCTTGCACAGCAGAAGTCTGCTCTGGGTGGAAGCTCGCTGGCTCAGAAACACTTTCTCGATCGGCATCGTGCCGCAGAGATCGAGCGACGTGCCGAGCTGGAGGCTGAGATCGAATGGGGTCAAAGCCTGATTGATGACCTCATTTGGATGCGCGAAGTATCGGCGGCGCGGGGGGTAGAGACACCGATGCCGTACCCTCATCCGGACGACATAGTGATCGACCAGGAGCGCGGCGTTCGGTTCGTCGGTCCGACTAGTGCGGAGGAAGATGCCAGACTCAAATGGGCGTTGAGGGCGCGTGACGTTCTGTTGGCGCAGGACGCGTTCGACTGCCGTTGCTGGAATGCTAAGGACGACGATGGCACTGATACTCGGCCGGGCACCGCAGCCGTGCTCGCGTGGTTGATAAACGCAGGGGTCCCTAAGCGATACCGGCTTTCAGAGATCGACGTCATCATGATGACCTTCGACTATGATCGGATGACCAAACGCGCCTTTGCAAAATACCTTTGCCAAGCATGGAAGGGCCTCGGGCTAGCTATCCCTCGGGGCACATCTTTCGTTTCCATTGGCAAAGGTGCACGACTGCTAGAGACCGTATTTGGAATGCTGGTTGAAACAGACGCCTAGCGTCGAGTGTCTAGGATACTCTGTGTGGCGCATGGTCCGCATTGCGCCGCCTTCATGCAACTGGATTAGCAGCCAGCCAGAGTTAGCTTACTGGAGCGCTCCTATCCAACTCCGGCTCGACGAGCCAGTCGCGATCGCGGAGGGTGGGGAAGAGGCGCATCCAGGTGGCGGCGATGGCGATGGTGGCGGCGCCGCCGACGACGATGGCGGGGACGAGGCCGAAGAGGGCGGCGGCGACGCCGGATTCGAATTCACCCAACTCGTTCGAGGCGCCGACGAACAGCGCGTTGACCGCTGCGACGCGGCCGCGCATCTCATCGGGGGTGTCAGCCTGGACGAGGGTCTGGCGGATGACGACGCTGATGACGTCGGCTGCGCCGATAACCCAGAGCGCGGTAAGCGAGACGATGAAATTGCCCGACAGGCCGAGCACGATCGTCGCGAGACCGAAGATGATCGTCGCGGCGAACAGCATACGCCCGGCGCGACGCCTGAGCGGACGCAGCGCCAGAGTGATGGCCACCATCATGGCGCCAAGCGCTGGCATGGCGCGCATCACGCCCATGCCCGACGCGCCGACCTGCAGCACTTCGGTGGCGAGGATCGGCAGCAGCGCGATGGCGCCGCCAAACAGCACGCAGAGCAGATCGAGCGAGATGGCGCCGAGAATCACCGGCCGGTGCCGGATAAAGACGAGGCCGGCGAACAGTTCCGACAGGCTGACGCGGCCCCTGCTGCGCTGCCGCACCAGATGGCGCATCACCAGATTGGCGAGCGTCGCGATGCTGAGCGCGACGGCAGCCCAGGCGAAGGGCGCCCAGGTGCCGAAGAGAAACAACAGTCCGCCCAGCGACGGGCCGATGATAGCGGCGACCTGCGAGATCGACGATGAGAGCCCGGCGGTGCGGCTCAGCTCTTCGCGCGGCACGAGGCTCGCGATCTGCGCCTGGCTCGTCGGCGCCACGAAGCCCGTGGCAAGGCCGACCAGTACGACGATGGCATAGATGATGTTGACATCGACCTCTTCGGCCGAGAGCACCAGCAGCACAAGCGCAACATTGGCCGCCGCCACGATGGCGAGGCAGAGCGCCATCACGAGCCGCCGCTCATATCGGTCGGCGACGACGCCGGCGATCAGCGCGACCGCGAGCTTGGGCGCAAAGGCCGCGAGCCCGACGAGGCCGAGCGCCAGCGGGCTTCGGGTGATCTCATACACCAGCCACGCCACCGCGACGTTGCAGGCCTGGGTGCCGGAGACCCAGAGGAAGCGGCTCAGCATGAACAGCGCGACGTCGCGGCTGGCGAGAATCGCCAGCCCGCTGCGCCAAGTGCGTTGCGCGGGGGCCTTGGTCAGATCGTCTGCCGGGTCCTCGCGCTCCATGCGAGGATCAGAGCGTCGCGGCCGAGTTGATGAACTTGGTCACGAGGTAAGGCTCGAGCCCTTCGCTGCCGCCTTCCGAGCCGTAGCCGCTTTCCTTGACGCCGCCGAAGGGCGCCTCGGGCAGCGACACATTGAACGTATTGTGCCCGACCATGCCCGCCTCGAGTCCATCGGCGATGCGCATCGCCTTGTCATGCGCATTGGTGAACACATAGGAGGCGAGGCCGAACGCCGTATTATTGGCGCGCCCAAGCACTTCGTCGGCATCGCCGAAGGGCACGATGGGGACCACCGGACCGAACGGCTCTTCCTGCATGATGTCGGCATTGTCAGGCACGTCGCCGAGGACGGTCGGCTGCCAGAAATAGCCGCGATTGCCGATGCGCTCGCCGCCGGTGAGGAGCTTGGCGCCCTTGTTGACGGCATCGCTGGTCAGCGCCGCCAGGGCATCGAGGCGGCGCGCATTGGCGAGCGGCCCCATCTGCGTATCGGCAGCCAGGCCATCGCCGACGCGCAGCTTGCTGGCGCGCTCGGCAAAGCCCTGCGCGAAGCGGTCATAGACCTTCTGCTGCACGAAGAAGCGGGTCGGCGAAACGCAGACCTGCCCCGCATTGCGGAACTTCGAGGCCACCGCCAGATCGGCAACGCGATCGACATCGACATCGTCGAAGACGATGACGGGCGCATGGCCGCCCAGCTCCATCGTGGCGCGCTTGGCGCCGAGCGCGGCGAGGCCGGCAAGGTGCTTGCCCACTTCGGTCGAGCCGGTGAAGGAGATCTTGCGGATGACCGGCGAGCCGATGATATGCGCCGACACTTCCGCCGAGCGGCCGAACACGACATTGAGCACGCCGGCGGGCAGTCCCGCATCGTGCAGGGCCTGCGCCAAAGCGAGACAGGTGCCGGGCGTCGATTCCGACGGCTTCACCACGCAGGAGCAACCGGCGGCGAGGGCCGCGGCGATCTTCTTGGCCGGCATCGAAGCCGGAAAATTCCACGGCGTGAACAGGCCGACCGGACCGACCGGCTCGCGCACCACCATCTGGCGCGTCGTGGCCGAGCGCGCCGGAACGATGCGGCCATAGGCGCGGCGGCCTTCCTCGGCGAACCATTCGAAGATGTCGGCGGAGTTGCGCACTTCGGCGATCGCCTCAGCCAGCGGCTTTCCCTGCTCGAGCGTCAGCGTGCGGCCGATCTCGGCATCGCGCTCGCGCATGATGTCGGCGGCGCGGCGCAGCACCTTGGCGCGATCATAGGCCGATATCGCCTTCCAGAGGCGGAAGCCACGGTCGGCCGCGCCGAGCGCCGCGTCGAGGTCGGCGGTCGTGGCACGCGGCAGATCGGCCAGCTTCTCGCCCGTGGCCGGGTTCAGAACGGCCAGCACCTCGCGTCCGCCCCCGGTGGTCCACTCACCATCGATCCAAAGGCCAAGTTTCTGGTACCCATCCATCCGGCAACGCTCCTGCTGTTCGTAAAGCATCGAAACCATGCAGCGATGGGCAAAGTCAACAATTTCTGTTGCCTGCTTGCCAGTAAACCGCTAGCTCTCTTGCAGAGGCGAGTTTTGGCGCCGTGCCTGTACGGGGTATTTCCCGTCCATCCCCCATTGAAGGTGCACCATGCCCACTCGCTTCCAAGGCGCTCGCCTCGGCCTCATGACGCTCGCCCTTTGTTCCGTCCTCGCCGCGTCACCGTCAGCCGCCGATACGCTGCGCAATTGCGGCGTCGATGTCGAGATCGGCACACCGCCCTCGCGCATCGTGACGATCAAATCCGCCGCGACCGATCTCGCTCTGGCACTCGGGCTCGGCGACCGCCTCATCGGCCACGCCTTTGCCGACGGCCCGCTGCTGCCGGAACATGAGGCCGTGGGCGAGAAGATCCCGGTGCTCGCCGACCGCCTGCCCTCACGCGAGACCGTGCTCGCCGCCGCGCCCGATTTCGTTCTTGCCGGCTGGGAAAGCAATGTCGCCGCCGACGGCATCGGGCCGCGTGATTTGCTCGCCCGCTATGGCGTGCGCAGCTATGTGTCGCCCGCCGCATGCCGCACCGCGGATCGCCCGGCAAAGCTCAGCTTCGACCTGCTGTTCGATCATATCGCCGAAGCGGGGCGCGTGTTCGGCGCGATCGATGCTGCGCAGCGGCTCATCGACGAACAGCGCGCACTGCTCGCTGAAGTGCAGCCGCTCGAGCGTCCGCTCAAAGTCGTGTGGTACTCCTCGGGCAGCGACGTGCCCTATGTCGGCGCCGGCAGCGGCATGCCGCAGGCGATCATGGACGCGCTCGGGCTCGAGAACATCGCCGCCGATATCGATGATGGCTGGTCGTCGCTGAGCTGGGAGGCAGTCGCCGCGGCCGAGCCGGATCTCTTCATCCTCGCCGATGCGAGCTGGAGTACGCGCGAGCGCAAGATCGGCATCATCGAAGCAAGCCCGCTACTCGCCAAGCTCGAAGCCGTACAGCAGAAGCGCTACCTCACCATCGACTTCCCGGCCTCCGAAGCCGGCGTACGTTCCATTCCCGGTGCGCTGGACTTGTCGCAACAGCTGCAGACGCTGGCTCCATGAACGACATCGCCATCGCGGCACGCGTGCAGCGCCGGCATGGTCCGGCGCTGGGTGTCATCGTCCTCGCACTGCTGCTCGGCGCGTCGGTGATCCTCGCCGTCGGCTTCGGCCATGCCGATATCTCGCCGGCCGAAGTCTGGCACTCGATCTGCCACCATCTCGCCTGCGGCGTCGCAGCGCCCGACAGTCTGATCCGCGATGGCATCATCTGGGATCTGCGCCTGCCGCGCGTGCTGACAGCGGCGGCCGTCGGCGCCGGTCTCGCTGTCTGTGGTGCGGTGATGCAGGCGCTGACGCGCAATCCGTTGGCCGATCCGTTCTTGCTCGGTCTTTCCTCCGGCGCGTCGCTCGGTGCCGTTGCCGTTATCATGGCCGGCGCGTCGATCCTGCTGCCACTCGCGGCGTTCATCGGCGCCATGGCGGCGCTGCTCGGCACGCTCGCCCTTGCCGGTTCGCTCGGTACGCTGACGCCGGCGCGCATGGTGCTTTCCGGCGTCGCGATCTCGTCGCTCGCCGCTGCCCTCACCTCGCTGCTGATCTTCTGGAGCGCCACCGGCGATTCCTATCGCGAGATCATCGGCTGGCTGATGGGGTCGCTGGGCGGCGTCCACTGGCAGCAGGCGGGCATCGCCGCCGCAACGGTCCTCGCCGTACTAGTGCCCGTGCTGCTCGCGGCCCGCGCGCTCGATGCAATGACGCTGGGCGACGCCGCCGCAGCAACGCTCGGCATCAATGTCACGGCCATCCGCTGGGGGTTGCTCGCGGCGACGGCGCTGCTCACCGGCATTCTCGTCTCGATCGGCGGCTCGATCGGCTTTGTCGGCTTGGTCCTTCCACATGCGGTACGCATGGTGGTGCGGGCCGGCCATCGCGTTACCATCCCGCTGGCGGCGCTATGCGGCGCGATCTTCATGGTATGGGCCGATACGATCGCCAGAACAGCGTTCGACCCGCGCGAACTGCCGGTTGGCATCGTTACGGCAATGGTCGGCGCTCCGGTGTTCATCCTGATCCTCCTCCGCACCCGGCGCAGCTATGCCTGAGGCCGACATCCTCAGTTGCAGCGGTCTATCCGTCGCCCTGGACGGCCACACCGTGCTGTCCGCCGTGACCTTCGAGGCGCAGCCGGGCGACGTGACGACCATTGTCGGGCCCAACGGTGCCGGCAAGTCCACCCTGCTCCGCACCATTGCCGGACTGCACGCCCCGCTGGCCGGCAGCATCCGGCTCGGCGCGGCCAATCTCCTCGCCTTGCCCCGCCGCGAGCGTGCAAGGCGCCTGTCGCTGGTCGAACAGCGCCCCTTGCACGACGTCGCCATGCCAGTCCGCGACGTGGTCGAACTCGGCCGCATCCCGCATCACTCGCTATGGTCGCAGAAGACCGGGACAGATGCGCAGATCGTCGATCAGGCGCTCGCGGCGCTCGACCTTACGGCAATGTCGGCGCGGCTGTTGTCGAAGCTATCAGGCGGCGAGCAACAGCGGGTGCAGATCGCCCGCGCCGTGGCGCAGCAGCCAAAGCTATTCCTGCTTGATGAGCCGACCAACCATCTCGATATCGAGGCGCAACGCACCGTGTTCCGCTTCGTGCGGTCGCAGGCCGACGCCGGTCATATCGTGGTGATGACGCTGCACGATCTCAACCAGGCCGCCGCGATCTCCGACCGCGTCCTGGTGCTGGCCGCGGGGCGGCGCTGGGGGCTCGGCCCGCCGGAGGAGATACTGACCCCGGCCATGCTGGCCGAGATCTACCATGTGACGGCAACGCGGATCGCCCACCCGGCGACCGGCCGGCCGATTCTGCTCGTCGATCCCTAGCTGACCGGGCCGTCCACATAGCGCTGGAAGCCGCGGCGTTCACGCAAAGAGTGCAGCCAGCGTTCGAGGTGCGGCAGCGGCCGGCGCTCGATCGGATACTCGTACCAGCGATAGGCCTGGATGCCGGTGCCGATATCGGCGATGGTGAAGCTGGTGCCGCCGAGAAACGGCCGCTTGCTCAACTGATCGTCGACGATGCGCCAGAGATCCTGCGCCTGCGCCTGCGACGCGGCGAGGGCAGCGTGGTTCCGCTTCTCCTCCGGCGTGCGGTAATAGCCGAGCAGCAGCGCCACCATCGAAGGGTTGAGCCCGGCCAGCTGCCAGTCCATCCAGCTTTCGACTGCGGCGCGTGCGGCGGGATCAGCGGGATAGAGCGCCGCTCCAGCCGCACGCGTGCTGCAGAGATAGCGCTGGATGGTGTTCGATTCCCACACGGTGACATCGCCGTCCTGCAGCGTCGGTACCTTTCCGTGTGGATGCAGCGCCCGATACGCCGGGTCGTCATTGCCGCCGAACTCGCCGGCCCAGTCGATACGCTCGAATTCGAGGCCGAGTTCGGTGCTGCACCAGAGCACCTTCTGCACATTGAGCGAGTTGGCCCGCCCCCAGATCTTGAGACTCATGCCTTGCTCACTTCGGCGTCCATCTCGGCCAGAACCTGCACGGCGACCTGGAAGGCGCCATAGGCGGCAGGCACGCCGGCATAGATGGTGGCATGCATCATGATTTCCTTGATCTCGTCGCGCGACACGCCGGTGTTGGCCGTGGCGCGGATATGCAGCTTGAGTTCGTCCAGCTTACCCATGCCCACCAGCATCCCAATAGTGATCATGCTGCGCGTCCTGGCGTCGAGGCCAGGACGTCCCCAGATTTCGGCCCAGGAGTATTTCAGCAGGAAATCCTGGAAATCGGCATTGAAGTCGGTACGCGAGTTGGCGGCGCGCTTGGCATGCGCTTCGCCTAGAATGCCCAAGCGAATGGCGCGGCCCTTTTCGGTCAGATCAGTCGCGTCAGTCATGCTCTTCTCCCTGATTTTTGCCTTGCCCGACAACCGCCATTGCAAGAAAGATGTCGTTGTCCGCATGATGCAACAATAATCGTTGCTGTCAATTCCGATGTCCGATAATGAGGCTCGCACAGGAGCGAGGTGAGCATGACGATACGGCAGCGCATAGCAGTTATTGGGGGCACTGGCGCGGAAGGTGGCGGCATTGCGCTGCGGCTGGCGCAGGCCGGCTACGAGGTGACCATCGGGTCGCGCTCGAACGAAAAGGCCGTCGAGGCCGCTGACGAACTCACCGCCATCCTCGGCGGTAGCGCCAGGATCACCGGCGCCGACAATGTAACGGCGGCCGACGGCGCCGACATCGTGTTCCTCACCGTCCCCTATGCCGCACAGCGCCCGACCGTGGACAGCATCGCTGCCGAACTCCGTGGCAAGATCCTCGTCGATGCCACCGCCCCGCTGATGCCGCCGAAGGTGGCGCGCGTGCAATTGCCCGAGGGTGGCTCGGCCGTCACCGCCATCCAGGAAGCCTTGGGCGACGATGTCCGCGTCGTCTCGGCCCTGCAGAACGTCGCCGCCGAAAAGCTGCGCGATCTCGAGCATGAAGTGCCTTGCGACGTGCTCGTCTGCGGCGACGATGGCGATGCCCGGCGCGAGGTGATCGCGCTGCTTGCCGCGGCCCGCATTCGCGGCATCGAGGCCGGCCCCATCGCCAACTCCGCTGCGGCCGAAGCGCTCACCTCGGTCATTATCGCCATCAACCGCGCGCACAAGGTCACCGGCGCTGGTATCCGCATCGTCGGCATTTGAGAACACCCTGGAGAACCCGATGAAACTGTCTATCGCGTCGCTCGGCTCTGAACCCGGCAGCCGTTATCTCGAGATCGCGCAGCAGGTGGAAAAGCTCGGCTTCCACGGCTATTTCCACAATGACAAGAAGTGGGCACGCGACGGTCTCGTGCGGCTCGGTGCCGCCACGCAGGTCACCAAGAGCATCACGCTCGGCAACAGCGTCATCGATCCCTATACACGCCACCCGGCGCTTGCGGCGCAGGCCGTGGCGACGCTGGCCGAACTCGCGCCCAACCGTTTCCGCGTCATGATGGGCTCGGGCAGCCATTTCGAGACCCTGCCCGGCTATGGCAACCCCAAGCCCGTCTCCGGCATCCGTGAAGCCGTCACGCTGATGCGTGGCCTCTGGCGCGGCGAGAAGGTCACGCTCGATGGTGAGATCGTGAAGTTCAAGGACGGCGCGCTCGACTGGAAGCCGGACGAAGTGCCGCCGATCTACATCGCGACGCGCGGCCCGGCGATCCTCAAACTCGCCGGCACCATCGCCGACGGCATCCTCGTGGGCAGCTTCGCCACACCGCCCGGCATCGAATACGCCAAGAAATATGCCGAGGAAGGTCTCGACGCGTCGGGCCGCACCTGGGCCGACGTGCCGCTCTGCGCCTGGATCTATGTCAGCGTGCTCGACAGCGAGGACGATCCGGTGCCCGAAGCGGTCAAGCGCGGCGTCAGCTTCGCCTTCTGGAGCAGCCGTCCGGTGCTTACCGAAATGCTGGACGAGCTGGCCGGTGGCGACGTGCCCGACGAGTTCCGCAACTTCCTCCGCGACACCCCGACCGACTGGTCGCCGGCGGTGATGGCCGAACTGCGCCGCGTCATTCCGCGCTCGCTGCTCAACAGCCTCGCCATGGTCGGCACGGCGCCGCAGATCGTCGAGCGCCTCAAGGCCCTCAGGGCCGTGGGTGTCAGCGAAGCGGTGATCTGGCCCTTCCCCAAGGACGGCACGACGACCGAAGATTTCGTCAGCCGCCTCGCCAGGGACGTGATGCCTCATCTCTGATCGGCATGGCCCTCTCGATCCTCCCCATTGTCGGTTTCCCGATGATCAGCCCCGGCGACGACCTCGCCGGGGCAATTGCATCTGCCCTAGCGCGGCAGGACATCGCGCTGCGCCCGACCGACGTGCTCGTCGTGGCGCAGAAGATCGTCTCGAAGGCCGAGGGCCGTTACCTCGAGCTCGCCACGCTGACGCCTTCGTCTGAAGCGCAGCGCCTCGCGGCGATCACCGGCAAGGAGGCACGGCATGTGCAGGCCATCCTCGACGAGAGCGAGCGCGTCGTGCGCGCCGCGCCGCATCTGCTCCTCGTGCGCCATCGCCTCGGCTTCGTCATGGCCAATGCCGGCATCGACCAGTCGAACATCGATGACGGCACGGGCGATCGCGTGCTGCTGCTGCCGCGCGATCCCGACGTCAGCGCCACAGCGTTGCGGCAGGCGCTGGGCGCCGCCATCATCATCAGCGACAGCTTCGGGCGGCCCTTCCGCATGGGCTCGGTGAATGTCGCCATCGGCGCGGCCGGCCTGCCGGCCTTGATCGACCGGCGCGGCGAACTCGATCTCAACGGGCGGGTGCTGCAGACGACCGAGATCGCCTATGCCGACCAGATCGCGTCGGCGGCGGGCCTCGTCATCGGCGAAGCAGCGGAGGGTGTACCCCTCGCTCTGGTGCGCGGCCTCGGCTGGAGCGAGGCCGCGCGGCCGGCCGCAGATCTGCTGCGGCCGGTGAGTTCGGACCGGATGCTCTAGACCGGCTTGAACACGGGCTTGGCAATACCATCGGCCAGCGGTTCGAAATCGACCTGCACGGCGCGGCCGATCTCGAGCTCATTGCGATCGAGGCCAACGATATTGGTCAGCATCATCGGGCCTTCGTCGAGTTCGACCAGCGCCACCGTATAGGGCGTCCGGCCTTCCCAGCTTTTGTGATAGACGCGGTCGAACACCACATAGGTGAAGATCTTGCCGCGGCCGCTCATCTCTTCCCACTCATATTCGGGGTCGAGTGTGAACGGGCACACCAGCGCCGCCGGGTAGCGCAGCTGGCGGCTGGTCTTGCCGCGCTGCAGCAATAGCTTGCCCTGCGCGCAGCCTTCCCAGAACGGGCGGTTGAGGTCGGTGAGGACCGGCAGGATCGGATCGGGCGGAAGGTTGTCGTAGCTCATGACTGGGGCCCCAGGACAAGGGTGCTCGCGGTGTTGAGGGTCATGCCGCGGCCGGTGACGAGGCAGAGCTCTGCATCCTTCACCTGGCGCTCGCCGCATTCGCGGCGGACCTGCCGCACGCCCTCGACGAGGTGCAGCCAGCCCTGCATGTAGGATTCCGACAGATTGCCGCCGGCGGTGTTCACCGGGATGCCGCTGCCGCCGAGCCGGATGCGGTCGCCGCCTTCCACATAGGCACCGGCCTCGCCGAGCTTGCAGAAACCCACATGCTCGAGCCAGAACAGCACCGCGACGGTGAAATTGTCATAGAGCTGCGCGACGTCGATATCGGCCGGGCCAACGCCCGCCATGCGATAGGCGTCTGCAACGCAGTTCTTCTGATGCGGCAGATACCACCATTCGCGTTCCATGAGATTGGCCATGGTGTGGCCCTGCCCCATGCCCCAGATCGAGACGGGCGGCTTTGCGCAGTCCCTGGCGCGTTCCGGCGAGGTGATCACCACGGCGACCGCGCCATCGCTGATCAGGCAGCAATCGAGCAGATGCAGCGGATCGACGATCATCTGCGAGTTCTGGTGATCATCGAGCGTGATGCGCTTCTGCATGATCGCATTGGGATTGAGCGAGGCATGATAGCGCGTCGTCACCGCGATCCAGCCGAGGTGTTCGCTGGTCGAACCGTAGAGCGCCGAATGCCGGCGGAAGCCCATGGCGCTGTTGGCGGCGTTGCCGAACATGCCCCACACGCCCCAGGAATTCTCGCCGCCCGCGGCGGCCGCGAACTTGCTGCCGCCGGTCTTGGCGGTATCGGCGAAGACGCAGACCACCACCTTGGCCATGCCGGTGGCGATTGCCATAGCGGCGTTCTGCACCAAAGCGCCGGCGGTCGCGCCGCCCATGCTCATCGAGCCGGTATAGCGCGGGTCGATGCCGAGCAGTTCGCCCAGCACGAGATAGTTCTTCGGGCCTTCGGGCGATTGCGTGCCGGGCATGGTCAGCAACCCGTCCACTTCGCTCTTGTCGATCCCCGCATCCGCGAGGGCCAGCCGGACGGCCTGCACTGCCAGCGAGGCAGGCGTCTCGTCAGGCATCTTGCCCTGCTTCGTTGCGCCCACCCCCACGATCGAGGCTTGCGACCACGCCATCTATCTACCCTTAAAACTTGGAGTTCTTTTCTCACGGAAAGCCGCGCGGCCTTCCTGGCGATCTTCCGTCTGGGCCAGGCCGAGGAATAGCTCGCGCTCATAGCGCAGCCCCTCGCCCAGCTCGACGTCGAGCGAACGACCGAGCGCCTGCTTGGCGGCCCGGATCGACAGCGGCGCATTGCGGGCAATGATACCCGCCATCTCGCGCGCCGCGGCGAGCAGTTCATCTGGCTCGCACACCCGCGTAACGAGACCGATGGTCAGTGCCTGGGCCGCGTCGATGGGTGCGCCGGTCAACAGCATCTCGCTGGCGCGGCCGATGCCGACGACACGCGCCAGCCGCTGCGTGCCCCCGCTACCGGGCAGGCTGCCGATCTTGACTTCCGGCAAGGAGAATATTGCTGTGTTGCTGCTCAAGCGAATATCGCAGGCAAGCGCCAGTTCGAGGCCACCACCGATAGCGGAGCCATTGAGCGCGGCAATCACCGGCTTGCCGAAATCGTCGAGCGGCGCCGAGACACGCGGCCGTTCGGCCGGATTGGTCGCAGCATTGCCGCTGCCGAGATCAACACCGGCACAGAACACCGTTCCGGCGCCCGTCAGGATCACGCAGCGTACGGCGTCGTCGGCGGCAAGCGCCTTGAACGCCTCGGCCAGTTCGGCGCGCATCTCATCGGAGATGGCGTTGCGCTTGTCCGGCCGGTTGAGCAGGACTTCGGCGACGCCATCGGCAATCGACAGCTCGATGGTCCTCAATAGAACACCCGCTCGTCCATCAGGCGCCGCGCTTCTGCTTCGGGCATGCCGAGCAGATCGCGGACCACATCGATCGTATGCTCGCCCAGCAGCGGCGCAGTGCGGCCGAGCGTGCGCTCGATTCCCACCCGCTTGAAGGGCGGCGCGTTGGTCAGCAGCGTCTTCATTTCCTGATGCGGCAGCTCCTGCCAGTAGCGGCGCGTCGCGAGGAACGGGTCGTTGAACACATCATTGGCATGCGACACGCGCGCTGCCGGCACACCGGCCGCCCGCAGCCGCTCCGCCAGCTGCTCCACATCCTGCGACTTGGTCGCGGCGCCGATCGCGGCGTCGATGGCGATGGATTTCGCTTCGCGGCCGGCGAGTTCTTCAAGCTCCGGATCGGCGAAGGCGCCCGGCAGGCCGAGCACGCCGACCAGCGCTTCCCATTGCGCGCTATTGGTCACTTCGATGGCGATCCAGTTTTCCTCGCCGGCGCCCGGATAGACACCGCGCGGCACGCTGCCCTGCCGGGCATTGCCCTGCGGCCCGCTGCGATTGCTGGCGGTGGCGCTTTCGATGACGCCGGCGCCGAGCAAATTGATGGTCGACTCGATCTGCGCGAGTTCGATCTCCTGGCCTTCGCCCGTCCGCTGCCGATGCAGCAGTGCCGCGAGCACCGCGACCAGCGCGTGGCCTGGATTGGGGATGTGGTCGGGATAGTGCGTGCCGGTGCCGACCGGGGGGCGGCCGGGCATGCCGGCCATCTCGACGATGCCGGTCATCGCCGCGATGGTCGAGCCGAACCCTACGAAATCGCGATGCGGGCCGGATTTGCCCTGCATCGGCATCGACATGAAGACGACGCCAGGATTGCGATGCCGGATGCTCGCATAGTCGAGGCCCCAGCGCTCCATGATGCCGGGCCGGAAATTGTTGGTCACCAGCGCGGCGGAGTCGATCAGCTGGGCCGCGATCTCGCGCGCTTCCGGGTCCTGCATGTTGAGCGCGATGCTCTTCTTGCCGGTGTTGCGGGTGGCGAAATAGCCCGAGCCTTCGAGATGCGCTGCGCCGGGCGTATGCGGTCCTGAGAGGCGGAGATTGTCGGGATGGGCGCGCGACTCCACCTTGATCACTTCGGCGCCCATGTCGGAGAGAATGCGGGTCACGAAGGCCCCGGCACCGACCCAGCAAAAATCGATAACTCGGATACCAGCCAGACTCACGGCGTCGCTCCGGCAAGCACAAAGTCGCTGCGGGTCGGCACGATGGCCGGCGTGGCGCTCAGCCGGTACGGCGCGCCCGGAATGCGGAGCTCTTTGCCCGCTGCATCGGTGAAGCTCTTGAAGAAGCCCGAATGAACCAGCTGCGGATCGCTGAACAGATCGCCGATGCTGTTGACCGGGGCGATAGCGATCTGCCGCTTCTGCCCTTCGACATACAGCTCCTGCTTGCTGAACTGCGCGCCGAACGCCGCGAAGATTCTGGCGAACTGGTCGATGTTTTCCTTCTGCCCGCGGAAGGCAAAATCGTCCCAGCGCGGATCGGCAAGCGCATCGCTGCCTGGCGTACCGACGGCGAGGATCCAGCCGCGCAATGTCGTCCAGGCCTTGGCCGTGCCGAGGCGGCCGGCGACGATGCTCACATAGCCATCCTTGCAGCGATAGATGCCGGTACCGGCTTCACGCGCCGAGTCGCCGTGGCGACGACGGGTGCGGCCATTGATGTAATAATCGGGCACCGCATCTTCGAGTGCGAAGGCCACGCATTCCTGCGCTGAGACGTCGATCCACTGACCGTCGGTCCGCGTGTCGGATTCGAGCAGCGCCGCGAGCGCGGCGACCGCACCGAAAATGCCGGAAGCGAGCAGCGATTGTTCACCGGCCACCGCGACGGGTTCGGTATCGGGATAGCCGCCAAGCGACAGCAGGCCACCCGAGGCCAGGATCGTGAGGTCGGTGGCCGGCAGGCCGGCCTGTTCCTGCCCGAAGGGCGAGAAGGATACGATGATCGAGCGCGGGCTGGCGCTCTGGATCGCATCAATGTCGATACTGAACGGCGCCGGCTCGAAGGCCGAGGATTCAAAGATGACGTCGAACGCTGTACTGGCCGCGAAGGCCGCGAAGCTCGCCGGGTCGGCCTGCGTCAGTTGCTTGCCAGCGTGGAGGAAGAGATCGGCCGGGGAGCCTTCGCGTGGCTGGTCACTTGCGATGACCGGCCGGCAGACGGAAGCCCCGAGATCCGAAAGGAGGCGCGCGCCATAGCCAGTATGGTTGGTCGTAAGGTCCAACACTCTGACATGCGATAGTGCACCACGCCCCTCTCCGCTTCCACTAGACGACATTATCCCTCACTTGAGAATAAACGAATTCCAACTACTGAGCACTTCATTCAGCCGGCGGTAGCGCTCCATGGCGGAGTTGCCCTGCGCCGCGGTGACGCCATTCAGAACGGTGTTCGACACCGCCATGGCGCCGACCAGCGAGT
This sequence comes from Hyphomicrobiales bacterium, assembly GCA_004144345.1. Taxonomy (GTDB): domain Bacteria; phylum Pseudomonadota; class Alphaproteobacteria; order Rhizobiales; family Devosiaceae; genus Devosia_A. Next base: position 43,771 of record SEEL01000034.1, on the reverse strand, counting down.
TTTGCAGGCCAGTGCCGCTGCACGCTGCGAGGAGCACCGTGTCGGCGATCTGCCCGACGGCCGAAATCGGCGTATCGGTCACCGCCAGCACCTTAGCGCCGCTCTCCTTGGCCCAGCTCGCCATCTGCCGCGTCGTGGCGGCATAGGGCGGGAAGGTGAACGCCACGAGAACGTCGTTCTTGCCGATCTCCGACAGATGCGAACTCGACATGGCGCCATCGCCTGACACGAGCACCGTGTCCGAACGCAGGCGGTCGAGGATGAGCGCGAAGAAATGCGCCACCGCATAGGAGGAGAGCCCGGCGCAGACATAGACGCGCCGCGCCTTCACCAGCATGCTGACCGCCGCCTCGAGATCTTCCTTGGACAGCTGCTCCACGGTGCGGTGCAGGTTCTTCATGTCCTGCTGCAACGAGGCGACGAAGCTGGTCCCTTCGAGATGACCGAGGCTGCCATGCCCGTCATTGATGTTTTCGGCCCGCTCCAGCCGCGATTTCAGCCGCTGCTGGATACGGCTTTGCAGATCCGGAAACCCGGCAAGGCCCAGACGATAAGTAAAGCGGACGATGGTCGAGGGGTTGATGCCCAGCTTGTTCGCCACCTGATCTACGGTGGAGAATGCAACCTGCTCGGGCTCGTCTACGACAAACTCCGCGATGCGCTTCTGGGACTGAGTCAGCCGATCATAGCTGGCTCGCATCTCGGCGATCACATCGTCGTCGTCCGTCGTCTTCTCCGGCCGACTTGCTGCCCTAACCATCCCAAGCTCCTTTTGCTTGCTCCTGCTGAATCAGTTCTCAGCGTTCCGGAGCAGGTTATAGGCGGGATACGACTTCGACCACTTGTCTGGATAAGCGCGGTCGATTCCTTTGGTGAAATAGCTGGGGACGGAGCGGTCGACGAGCACGTCGATCACCCAAGGGCGCTTGGAGGCGAAGGCCTTCTCCAGCGCCGGCGCGAGGTCTTCCGGATTGCTGACCTGCACGCCATGGGCGCCATAGGCCTCGGCGAGCTTGACGAAATCCGGGTTGTACGGCTCGCCGGTGTCCTTGCGGACGAAATGGCACCAGGGGTGGGTGCGGTTGTAACCACGCTCCATGCCCTTGCGCTCGATGCCGAGCTCGAAATTGTTGAGGATCACCCAGACGGCCGGCAGATTGTACTCGACCGCCGTCGCGAGGATCTGGGCGACCATGTTGAAGCTGCCGTCGCCGACGACGCAGACCGCCGGACGGCCATCCGCCGCCACCGGCCCGAGCACGCCCGAGGCGCCCCAGCCCATTTCGGCCATGCCGGGGCTGATCTGCCAGCCGCCCGGCGCGCGGATCTTCATATAGGCTTCGGCATATTGGGTGACGTCGCCGATATCGACGATGACGCGACCGTCTTCGGGCAGAGCCTTCGCCACTTCGTGCATCAGACGCGCCGGATGCACCGGCGAGGTTGCGGCGGTCTGCAGGGGCAGGATTTCGGCTTCCCACTCGGCGCGATAGCCGCGCACGGTCTTCAGCCACTCGGCCTTGCCTTCCGACGCGGCAGCTTCCCTGGCGAGGTCTTCGAAGAAGATGCGGGCATCGCCGACTAGGCCGAGATCGACGGCAAAGTTGCGGCCGATTTCCGAATAATCGAGATCGACATGGACCAAGCTGGTCTTTTCCATGTCGTAGATCGAGCCCTTGCGCCAGTTGGCGGTATTGTTGTCCGAGAAGCGGGCGCCGACAGCGATCAGCAGATCGGTCTCGCGCGCCGCACGCGCCGCCGACACGAAGCCGGAGCGGCCGACCGTGCCGATCGACAGCGGATGCTCTTCCGACAAAGCGCCCTTGGCGGGCAGCGTCGTCACCACAGGCACGTTGATCTTTTCGGCCAGCGCCTTCAGCGCGGCTTCGCCGCCTGCCTTCACCACGCCACCACCGGCGAGGATCAGCGGCCGCTCGGCGCCACGGATGAGTTCGGCGACCTTGGCGATATCCTCACGGCCGACACGGGCCCGCGACGCCTGGGGCGAACGGGCGCGCGGCGCCTCGATCTCGCCCTCGACTTCGGCGAGCTGGATGTCGAACGGGATTTCGACGAACACCGGACCCGGGCGACCCGAGATCGCGGTCTTCAGCGCAAAGTTCAGCACTTCGATGATCGAGTCGGGGCGCACCACCATCCAGGCGCCCTTGGTGATCGGCCGGAAGACGCTGACCGCATCCTCATGGCCGCGGTAATACATCTCCTGCATGCCGCCCTTGCCGAGGAAGTGCGTCGTGCCGCCGCCGGCGATCAGCAGCGCCGGCACCGATTCATGCATGGCGCTGGCGCAGCCGCCGACGGCGTTGAGCAGACCCGGGCCCTTCGACAGGATCACCGGCGCGATTTCGCCGGTGGCGCGCCAATAGGTGTCGGCCATGTGGACGGCGTGGGATTCGTGCTTGGCCTGGATGCCATCGATGTGGGGGAACGGCGTCAGCCCGTCCATCAGCGGCCAGACGGCACCGCCGGCATAACCGAAATAGTGCCTGAACCCGGCAACTTCGAACCACTTCGCAACAGCATCGGCAACGCGCATCTTATTCCACCAGAACCAGTTAGCTTGTGATCGTTTCGTCGCAACAATTTTCGTTGCAGTCAAGCACTAATCTTGCAACGCCCATCGCGGCGATGGCTTTCCCACCCTCTCGACAGGAGAGTCCGGCGGCCTTGCACGAGCCGCCAGATTCCCGTTCTAGAGGGCGCACCCAAGGCGACCGATCAGGCCTCCTTGAGCACTTCTTCCTTGCGCTTGCGCAGCGCCGGCACCACTGCCAGCAGCACCAGCACGGCCGAGAGCGACAGCATCACGGCCGAGATCGGGTGCGTGGCGAACACGGTGAGGTCGCCGCGCGCAATCAACAGCGAGCGCCGCAGATTGTTCTCGAGCAGCGGGCCGAGCACGAAGCCCAGCATCAGCGCCGGCAGCTCGAAGCGGTGCATCACGAGGAAGTAGCCGACAAGGCCGAACACCGCCGCCATGATCACGTCGAGCGGCGAGCCGCTGATCGAATAGGTGCCGACCGCGGCGAACACGACGATCGCCGGGAACATCAGGCGGTACGGCACGCTCAAGAGCTTCACCCACATGCCGACCAGCGGCAGATTCAGCACCAGCAGCATGATGTTGCCGATCCACATCGAGACGATCAGCCCCCAGAACAGGCCGGGCTGCTCCACCATGACGCGAGGGCCGGGCTGGATGCCCTGCATGATCATGGCGCCCATCATCAGCGCCATGATGATGTTGCCGGGGATACCGAGCGCCAGGAGCGTGACGAAGCCGGTCTGCGCTGCCGCATTGTTGGCAGCCTCGGGGGCGGCGACGCCTTCGATGGCGCCCTTGCCGAAGCGTTCGGGATTTTTCGCCACGCGCTTTTCGAGCGCATAGGCGGTGAAGGACGACATGATGGCGCCGGCGCCCGGCAGGATGCCGAGCAGCGAGCCGATGCCGAAACCACGCGCGATGGCCGGCACCGACTGCATGAATTCCTTGCCGGTCAGCCAGAGGCCGGAGATCTTCTTGGTCACCAGCGCGCGCTGTTCCTCAGCGCCCACATTGCGCATCACTTCGGCGAAGCCGAACAGGCCCATGGCGATGACCACCACTTCGAGCCCGTCGGAGAATTCGAGCATGCCGAAGGTCAGGCGATGCTGCGCCGTCTCGATGTCCGAACCGACGGTCGAGAGCAACAGGCCCAGCGACACCATGGCGAGCGACTTCAGCACCGAGCCATTGCTCAGCGAAATCGACAGCACCACGCCGAACACCATCAGCGCGAAATATTCGACAGAGCCGAAGGCGAGTGCCACGCCGACCAGCGGCATGGCGATCAGGCCGACCAGCAGCGTTGCCAGCGTGCCCGCGATAAAGGAGGAGATGGCGGCGATGGCGAGCGCGGCGCCGGCGCGGCCGAGCTTGGCCATTTCGTGGCCGTCGATCGCCGTCATCACCGCCGAGGCTTCACCCGGGATACGCAGCAGGATCGAGGTGGTCGAGCCGCCATACTGCGCACCGTAATAGATGCCAGCGAGCATGATCAGCGCGCCGGCCGGCGGCAGGCCGAAAGTGAAGGGCAGCAGCATGGCCAGCGTGGCGCTGGTGCCGAGCCCCGGCAGCACGCCGATGAGCGTGCCGATGAACACGCCGATCAGGCAGTAGAGGAGGTTTTCGGGGCTGACCGCAACGGACAGGCCCAGCGAAAGATTGGCAATAATATCGGGCATTTTTGGTCCCCCCTCTGCTCTTAGAAGCCGCCAGGCAGAACGGGGTAGGGCAGCTTCAGGAAGTACACGAAGACTGCCACACAACCGATACTCATAACCGCAGCCGCGATGAAAACTTCGAACCATTTGGGCTTGGAACGAGCCATTGACGTCAGCACGAAGAGGATGAAGCAGGCGGCCAGCATGCCGAGCGGCTTCACCGTGAGCGCGAACAGCACCACGGCTGCCGCGATCATCAGCGGGCCACGCAGCGCATAGATCGGATAGCCCTGCCCTTCGCCGTCACCGTCGCGCAGGAAGCCCAGCACTGCGATGGCGAGGCCGAACACCCCGACCAGCAGCGCGGCGAGGCGCGGCATGGTGCCGGCAGTGAAGCGGTAATCCACCATCTCGGGAAGATCTTGCGCCATGAAGAAAGCAACGACCGAGATGATGACGAGGAGTGAACCTGCCACGACGTCGGCGGAATTTCGGATGCCTGGGATGCGGGATGCCATGCTGAACGTCCGGAAAGGAAAGGGCCGCGACTCGCGTCGCGGCCAGGGTAGCGTTAGCGCTTTGGAATATTGTTCTCTTCCATGTACTTCGTCATGATGTCCATGCGCGCGGCGATGAGCTGCTCGAACTCTTCGATCGTGCCGTTGAACATTTCCGACTTCATGGTGTCGATGGCATTGATCAGGCGCTCCGACTTCTTCAGCTCGTCCACGGCGGCGCGCAGCTTATCGACGATCGGCTGCGGCGTGCCCTTGGGGGCGAAGAGACCGGTCCAGGCACCAAGGCTGATCTGCGGGTAGCCGAGCTCGGTGAAGGTCGGCACGTCGGGCAGATATTTCGAGCGCTCGAGGCCGGCATAAGCGAGGAACGTCACCTGCGGCAGCGTGTTGTCGGTGGTATCCTTGGCCACCGGCATCGAGGCGCTGCCGAAGAAGCCGTGGATTTCACCGCGCATCAGGCCAAGCAGGCTTTCCTGGTCGCCTTCGAACGGGATGTAGGTCCATTCGAAATCACCAGCGGCAGCCAGCATGTTCGACAGCACCGCACCATTGGCGCCGGGCGAGATGGCGCCATAGCTCAGCGCGCCGTTCTGCTCTTTGGCATAGGCGACGAATTCAGCGAGATTGGTCGCAGGGATCGCCGCCGGAATGGTCAGCACATTGGCGTCCGACGTGATCAGGCCGAGCGCCACGAAGTCTTCAGGCGTGTAGCCGGCGTCCTTGAGCGTCGCCCAGGAGCTGACGATCTGGTGGCTGGTGAACAGCAGCGTGTAGCCGTCAGCCGCCGAATTCTTGGCCGACGCGGTGCCGATGGCGGTGCCGCCGCCTTCGATGTTCTCGACGAACACCGTCTGGCCGAGGAGGCGCGTCAGCTCGTCCGCCATCAGGCGGCCGATCATGTTCGAGTCGCCCTGCGGACCATACGGAATAACCAGGCGGACGGGTTTGTTCGGATAATCGTCCTGCGCCATTGCCGGCGCCGTGAAACTGAAAGCGGCCACGGCGGCGATCAGCGCGTGCTTTAGATTGAAGTGCACCCTCTTCCTCCCATTGCAAAAGTTGTGTGCATCGAGATTGTTGACAACAAAATATGATGCAGTCAAGCGACCATCGCGCCTTTTGGCGTTGCATTTGACCCCAGACTGCCGCGATTCTCCAGCATCCAGCGCGCTATTGCCGACAATGCGCGGTCGCGGCCGGCGAAGCCCGCGAGCTGCAGGCCGAGTGGCATGCCGTCGAGTTCGAGCAGCGGCAGCGACAGGGCCGGCACGCGCATCGCGGTGAACGGCACATTGAGGATCGGATCGCCCGACGCATTGATGCCCTTGGGCGCCGCGCCGGGCGCCGCGAGGCTGACAACGCCATCCACTTCAGGCGCCAGCCGCTCGAGCGCCGCGCTCATCGAGTCGCGCCGCGCCAGCAAATCGCGATAGTCGTCGATGCGCATCGCCTGGCCGTCGGTGATGCGCTTCCGCATCGCGGCGCTGATCCGTTCGCCATGCACTTCGAGCAGTTCGGCGAAGGGCCATTGCACTTCCCAGGCACTGAGTTCCCAGGCCACCTGCCGGCAGCCGACAAGCACCTGCTCGAGCTCGGCCACAAGAGTCGAATTGCGCCGGTCGAGCAGCCGCACGCCGGCATCGCGCAGCCGGCCCAGCGCCGCCTCGAAGGCCTGCCTGGCACCTTCCTCGGCCTTGGCCCAGCCATCGGTTTCAAGCACGGCCAGAGCCCCCGGCCGCCTTGCCGCTTCGCCACCGGGTCCACCAAGGAACGGCAGATGGCCGGGATCGCCGCCGACGCGGATCGCCACTTCGTGGCACACGGCATAGGCGTCTTCGAGCGTCAGGCTCAGCGTGCCGAGGCAGTTCTGGCTATAGGGCCCATCGACGCCGCCGCGATTGAGCGCGCCATAAGTCGGCTTGAAGCCAATGACGCCGCAGAAGCTGGCCGGCCGCACGATCGAGCCCACCACCTGTGTGCCGATGGCGACCGGCACCATGCCATCGGCCACAGCCGCGGCCGAGCCGCTCGACGAGCCGCCGGGTGTCCGTTCCAGGTCGAGCGGATTGCGCGTCGGCCCCGGCACGCTGCCGGCAAATTCCGTGGTCACGGTCTTGCCGACGATCACTGCCCCGGCGCGCCGCAGCGCATGGACGATCGCCGCGTCGCGGCCGGTATCATGGCCGGCAAAGATCTCGCTGCCGATCGTCGTCGGCATGCTCTTGGCCTCGATATTGTCCTTGATGCCGACCGGCATGCCGTCGATGGATGACAGCGGCTGGCCGGCCGCATATCGGGCGGCCGATTGATCGGCAGCGCGGCGCGCGCCGTCGGCATCGAGCGCGCAGAACGCCTGCACCTCGCCGTCACGCGCATCGATGCGCGCAAGGCACGCTTCGAGCAGCGTCCGCGGGCTCTCCTGCCCGTTCCGGAACCGCTGTTTCGATTGCTGAAAACCTTGCACCGCCTGCTCCCTCATGCTTTATGCAACATAATTTGTCGCACACGCACAAAGATCAAGCTTTAATTGCATTCGGATGGGAGCGAGCCGTTGGAAAAACTGAAACTGTCGTTCGCCTGCGGCCTCTATGACCGCATGGTGCGCCTCTACACGGGAGAGGTCCAGCCCGCAGGCATCGAGCTCGATTTCCAGCCCTCGGACGATCCGCGCGCCATCTTCGACAAGATGGGCGGCGAGTTTGCCTATGACGTCTCGGAGATGTCGACCTCGGAGCTGATCAGCCGCAAGCTCGCCGGCGACTCGCCCTTCGTCGCCCTGCCCGTCTTTCCGTCGCGCGTGTTCCGCCACGGCTTCATCTACGTCAACACCGATTCCGGCATCACCTCGCCCAAGCAGCTTGCCGGCAAGCGCATCGGCGTGCCGATCTACGGCATGAGCGCGGCGCTGTGGATCCGCGGCACGCTGGCCGACGAGTATGGCGCCGACTTCTCCGACGTCACCTGGGTGCAGGGCTCGATGACGGCCGCCGGCACGCATGGCACGCCGAGCCTGACGCCGCTGCTGAAGCCGGTCCGCATCGAAGACAACAAATCCTCCAAATCGCTCAGCGCGCTGCTCGCCGATGGCGAGATCGATGCGCTGATGAGTTCGCGCATCGTCGACGGGCTCGGCACCAATCCGAAACTGCGCCGGCTCATCGCCGATCACCGCGAGGTCGAGAAGGATTATTTCCGCCGCACCGGCATCTTCCCGATCATGCACTCGATCGCCATCCGCAAGGAAGTGTACGAGGCCAACCCGTGGATCGCGCAAAGCCTCTACGACGCCTTCTGCGAAGCCAAGTCGCGCGCGCTGACGCTGATGCGCGAAGTGGGCTCGCTCAAATACATGCTGCCCTGGCTGCCGTCCGATCTCGACGAAATCCGCGAGGTGTTCGGCGGCGATCCGTGGCCCTATGGGCTCGAGCGCAATCGCAAAGTGCTGGAAACAGCTGTGCGTTATCTCGCCGAACAGGGGCTCACCGATCGCACAGTGCCGGTCGACGACCTCTACATCCGCGTCGACGAAACGCGCAGCTGATCCACAAACAAAAAGGGGCGCCGCGGCGCCCCTCATCTGTTCCGGCGCCCCGGTCAGGCGCTCTTCGCCAGCGCCGGCTTGCCGCTCCAGATGCCGGTCAGCTCTTCCATGCTCGACACCATGCCGAAGAAGCGGTCGATATTGCGCAGGCTCGCCGCCTTGTCCTCGGGCGAATAGGCGCCGGTACCGTCTTCCGGCACGACGACGTAATAGTCGCGCACATAGCCCTCGCGCGCCGTGGTCTCGACGCAGACATTGGTGACGACGCCGGTCAGCACGATGGTGCGGATGCCATTGGCGCGCAGCACCGTTTCGAGATCGGTATTGTGGAAGGCGCTGTAACGGTGTTTCACGACGATCGGGTCGTCGTCCTGCGGCTGCACGTCGCCGAAGAACTCACCCGACCACGAACCCGGTTCGCAGATCGGGGTGCGGCTGCCATGCCCGCCGCGGCGCCGGTCGGCATGTTCCAGCCAGACATCCGACAGATAGAAATTGGCGTCGGTCGAATAGACATTGCGCACGAAGATGACGAGCACGCCGGCATCGCGCGCCGCCGCAAGAAACGGCGGCAGCACGCCGGCCACGATCTCGCACTCATCGATATTGCGGCCGCTGTTGGCGGCATGCCCGTCGCGCGAGCAGAAGGCGTTCATCATGTCGACCACAATGACGGCGGTGTGCGCCGGTGCAATTTTGCGCTCGAGCGTGGTGAGAGGAACGATTCCAGATGCGCGCAAGAGATACTCCAAAGGATAAAGGCACTAGATCAAGCTTGATCACGACCTCTCGGAATCGCTGGGAGGTGGTGCGGTGCTTACGGCAACTGTTATGCCAATTTCAGATTCATGCAACATAAATCTGCATCAGAGAATCCATCACGCAAAAACTTTTGCAGCTTTACGTCTAGCCGTCCACTTCGTTCAGCGGACCCCTCGACTTCTCCTGCAAAGGAAGCATTGCTGTCTCTGCGCCACTTGGTGGTGCTCCCGCCCGGCAGTTCCGGGCTTCGATCAGTGCAAGTCCTGCGATCCAGCGGGATACCTGATCGAAAGAAGCAAAGATGCCCAAACTCAAGCTGACTGACGCCGACCGCGTGATCCTTTGCACCGCCGCCGCTCGTGAATCCGGCATGGTTCTTCCCCCGGCGAAGTCGCTGAAACTTAGTGCCGATGCACTGGGAGCGAATCTTCGGAAGCTTGTGAGCAAGTCTCTACTCAACGAGCGTCAATCGGAGCCTGGCCAACGGGTGTGGCGCACGACCGATGACGGTACCAAACTGACCTTGGTCATCTCCGCCGCCGGCTTCACGGCTATAGATGGCAGTCCATCTGAAACTGACGAGCCTAGGCAGGACGTAGCATCCACCAAGCGTCCGACAAGAGAGAAGCATACTGGCAAGGATGTGGAACGGCCATCGGCTGGGAAAACAACCAAGCTTGACATGTTGATCGCCGCTCTGCGCCACAAGATGGGCGCAACCATTGACGAGTTGATGGAGGCGACAGGCTGGCAAGCCCACTCCGTGCGTGGTTCGATCAGCGGCGCGCTGAAGAAGCGCATGAGCCTCAACGTAGTCTCGGAAACTGTTGATGGCCGCGGTCGCGTCTATCGCATCGAAGCGTCGACCACAAAATGAAGCATCTTACCAAGGAAGGCGTCGAGCGCGAGATTGCCGCGCTCGACGGCCTCGACATCAAGGCGTTGCAGAACCGCTGGCGGGAACTCTACAAGCTGCCACCGCCGTTCAAGATCCGCTCCGGCTTCCTCCGTCGTGCCATCGCCTATCGACTTCAGGAACTGCTCTATGGCGGCTTGTCAAATGCCACCAAGAAGGAGCTGCGGCGCATTGCCGAAGCATCCCGTGTCAACCGCTCCTATTCGGGCGGCAGGCGGCCCAAGGACGGCTCCACGGCTGCTGTGGCGCTTATACCCCGCCGAAGGGTGCTGTCGCCCGGCACGAGGCTCCTACGCGAGTGGAACGGCACGACCGAACTGGTCGACGTGCTGACGGATAGTTTTGGGTGGCGCGGTAAGACCTATCGCACCCTCAGTGCCGTTGCTGTCGCTATCACCGGCACAAAGTGGTCCGGCCCGAAATTCTTCGGACTGGTCGATGCCAAGAAGGCGAAGGCGAATACCGCACGCGGTGCGTCCAGCGCGGAGGTGACCCAATGAGCGAGCATAAGATATTCCGCTGTGCGGTCTATAGCCGAAAGTCCTCCGAGGAGGGTCTTGAGCAGGACTTCAACTCACTGGAGGCGCAAAGGGAGGCCGGCGAGGCCTATATCCGCTCCCAAGCTCACGAAGGCTGGAAACTCATCCCCGACCGCTTCGATGATGGCGGCTTCTCCGGGGGCAATATGGAGCGGCCGGCGCTCGGCAAGCTCATGAGCATGGTCCGCGACGGCAAGGTCGATGTCATCGTGATCTACAAGATCGATCGCCTCACCCGCTCCCTTACCGACTTCGCCCGCCTCGCCGAGATCTTTGACAAGCACGGGGTCTCCTTCGTCTCGGTTACCCAGCAGTTCAACACCACGACCCCAATGGGCCGGCTGATGCTCAACGTGCTGCTGTCCTTTGCTCAGTTCGAACGAGAGATCACCGGCGAGCGTATCCGGGACAAGATCGCTGCATCCAAGAAGAAGGGTATGTGGATGGGCGGGCCGACCCCGATGGGCTACGACGTCCGCGACCGGCAGTTGGTCGTGAATGAAACTCAAGCCGCTGCCGTACGACGGGTGTTTGAGCTCTATCTGGATGAGGGCAACGTCCCTGCTCTGCTCGAACGACTGGTGCGAGAGCGGATCAAGACGCCGGTTCGCGTTTCGAGCAGGGGCAAGCACACTGGTGGTCTGTGGTTCACTCGAGGCCACGTCTACAAGCTGCTGTCGAACCCGCTCTACATCGGACAGATCGCGCACAAGGGGACTACACATCCTGGACAGCACACAGCCATCGTTAATCGCAAAGTATGGGATGCGGTTCAGGCGTCAAAGAACACTCAGGGTGAACGGGCACGGCGGCGACGCGCCGCAACTCCCGATGCGCTTCTGGCCGGCAAGCTGTTCTCCGAAGCCGGTTGCCCGATGCTGCCGGCGCATACGGTACGCGCCGGACGCCGCTACGAATACTATGTGGAGCAACTAGGTTCGACCGGTCCTCGGCCGACACTCGAGCCGCTCGCGCCTACTACCGAGCTTGCTCATGCAGCGCGCAATCGCCCGAACCGGCTGCGTGTCCCAGCGGCCGAGATCGACACCGCAGTTGTGGCTGCAGTGAAGGGTGTGCTCGCCGATCGTAGCAAGCTGGCCGAGCTGCTTGGCACGGGAGAGGCGCGCAGCCTAACGCATGCTTCAGAGAGCGCCGCGCGTCTACTGGCATCACAGTCCGACCGAACGTTTGCTGAGTGCCTGGTCAGAGTGGTCGTCACCCGCAGTTCGCTGCGATTGACGCTCTCAACCAGACCGCTCGTTCAGAATCTAGGAGCCATCGAAGCAGAGGGCCTGCCCGACACCCGCGATGTCGACGTGCCTTTGACCTACCGAAAGCGCGGGGTGCAAGCGAAGCTCACAATCGGCGCTCCGCCTCCGAACGAGCGTAGAAGAGTTGATGCTACGCTGGTGACGGCGATCGCCCGCGCCTTTGACTGGTTCGAGCGTCTGTCGACTGGCAAGGTGCCATCGATCGACGCCATTGCCGCCGAGGATGGTTTTGATGCGGGGTATGTCAGTCACATTCTGCCGCTGGCGTTTCATTCGCCACAGACCGTTATCGACATTCTTTCTGGAGGTCAGTCGTCGGAAATGACGGCCAATCAGCTAATCTGGAAAACCGATGTTCACACCGCATGGAGGTCTCGTGAGCATCATTCGCAATGATGGGGTCAGGTGTTCGAGTCACCCACCGAGAGGTACCCCAGCGCCGCAAGCGAGCGCTGGGGTGGCTATGCGCCTAATATCGGACGACCGGTGAGAAATCGTGTGTCGCGCGGGCCGCCGTTAGCCCGCCTCCTCAGCACTGCCCCCACCTGAGTCATCTCCTGTCGCGCACTCCGGCTTTCTGTGCGAAGCTGCCGGTCGAACCGATCAATAGCCGCCGCTGAGCCGCGCATCATTCTGTGATCGGGCGCCCCCATTTGCGCAAGGCTCTACCGACCTAGTTCCTAGGCGGACACGCTAATGGTGATCCCCTATGTCGACGAACGAGTTACCGAACGCGAGCGCCGGGATGCTTCCCGAGAGCCCAATCCTGGTGATTGCAGAGATCCTCGCTCGATGTCCGTCTCTGCGGGCTCGCGCAGCAGCCGTTACAGGATCGGCTCAGTTGCGGCCTGATGCGGCAGACGTAGCGATGTTGCTGTGGGAATGCAGTGATCTGGACGACGCCGCTCAATTGGTGCGACGGGACCTCGTATTCGGCCTGATGGACGCGCCCACCGACGAACTCGGACATTCGCGGTTGCAGCGCGTCGAACGGGTGATCGACAGCCTTGAGGCATCCGTTCGAGACGCACGAGCGAGACTGGAGAAATTCAGTTGATTCGAACCGGCCTCGAAGGCTCTACCCACACTCTCGCCACCCATATGGGGCCGGGTCATCGCGCCAGTAAGAATGGCATGGCAACCGCACAAACGCAGAGGAGCACGATGACGATCGTGCCGCCGACCCATTGCCAGTGCATTGGAACTACCTCCAGAGCTGCTCGAAAATGGACGGCGCAAAGGCAGCGATCGCGCAGAGGCTCGCAATAGCTAGCCACGCCATCACCCAAGCTCTGTTACTCACAATCGTTCCTGACCCGCCAGGACGTCTGCCGTGATCAACTCCAGCCAGGTCAGGCGGTGGCTGAGAGCCATGGCGGCTCGGGTCAGCCCCCCCAAAGTCGATGGTGGAGCAGCAATTTCCAGGTGCATGGTGTGGGCGGTGTTGCCGATGGTGACTCCTTGAAGCCAGAATCTCTAGGCGCTCTCGGCTGAGGCACCTAAGGGAATCGCTGGCCCGGTCGGTCGCGCCCCCTTCTCAGCGACGAAACGTACTGCGGTTGAACATCGGTTGGCCCGGCTATTGCGAGCGGGCCGGCGCTTGCTGGGCATGGCCGCATGTTCGCATGGCGCGGCAAACGGTGCCACAGCATTGGAGCGGTCGCGTAGCTCCTCCGACCTACGCAACCGCCCTCTTCCGCCGCGAAATCATGCTCTGACAAGCATGTTCGAGCGGGGAACCCGCCGCACCACCCTCATGGTCGGCATGGAGCCCGCCTCAGCAACTCCGTCCAGATATCCACGGTGATATGAAGTGACTTCGACGTGCTGAGATCTGTTTACTTTAGCTTGGTTTACCGCGCCGCTCCGGCCATCGTCATAGCCGTCCATAAACCCGCCTGCATAGTTCTCCGTACGCCCCTCAAACTTGGCATAGACGCGCAAACTATTCTCCCTCACGCAACCAGTTCTGTTTGACGCGACGTCATTTGACGCAGGTTGCTCGTATTTTAGTCAAGTAACAATGCCGGACTCCTTAAATTTGATTGTCGTAATCATTTTGACGTAGTCAGTATTGATCACGAACTTATTCCTAATTTCGAACCACCGACTGGATAAATATTCGGGCTGCTGTCGACATAAGCGAGTAGCCGGCGCGAACTGCGTGGATGTCAGGGACTGCGCCGAGCATGTGCCGTTTGTCGTCTTCATCGGCTTCCCTTCAGTCAGAGCCTTTCGGATCAGCCCAAGGAGCGGGAGCGAAAACGGCAGGCCATAGCGGACCATCAGCACCGTTCCGATGGCGTTGAGAACGTATCCAAGCACGATAGCGATGTCGGCCCCATAGCGCTCTCCCTATTGCCCTTGTGGCTGTGGGCCAGTTGGCGCCGGAAGCCCCGACATTCGGACGCACGACCATCCGCGCGAGAGGGAGAATTGGCGCGTAGCCCTTCCAAACGATGGAGGCGATCCCTAGCTACAAAGACGCGCCTAGGCTTGATCGGAGCGAAACTCCGACCTCAACGATCACCGATCGCCCGCGGACCAATGAGACCCATCATGTTTGGATACGAGCGTGGCGCCAGCCACGATGCGATTAGCCGCGAGGTGCGGGAACGCGCCTTTGCTCAAAGACAGTGGCCCTTTCTCACCACTCTCGACCTGTCCACCATTCACACCGCCGATCAGCTCAAGGGTTTGGTTCGGGATCGTGTTGGTTTCGCCAACCCAGATACAGACGCCCAGGTCGACGAGTGGATGATGGGATATTCCAGTCGGCGGTCGGCGCTAGCTGCTGGCCCTTTTCGTAAGGTCGCAGGCAGGATTGATCGCCCGAGAAAACCTCGGTGACCCATTGGCGCGCTGATCTCAGTGCGGCAGAGCCGATGGCCGGGGCCACGCTGACCTTCTTGTCGCACCATCACGTCGTTCGCTTGATTGCGGAAGACAGCGTCTCAATAGCGAACGCGTTGGGGGATATCCGCTCGGCAGTGGTTAGAGCTCTGTTCGGCGGTGAACTCGGCATCGTCATCGACGACGGGGAGAGCTTTGCGCTCACTATGGAGCTGGACGAAAGCTTGCTGCCACCCGGTACGATGCGGCCGGTATTTTCGCGCCAGATATGGGTCCTTCACTGAATTAGAACGCCATGTGCGAGCTGGGCCGTCGATGGCTAGCCGCTTAGATCGTCGTTCGATAGATGCGCCGTCAATGATGCCGCTACCGCTGAGCAGGATTAGCTAGATGCTTGCCACGCATTAGCGGCTTACTCATTCCGCCCACTGCGAATATCGCGACCGGCGCCCAAGTCGGGCGTATGCTGGAAGACATGCCGCAGTTCTTTTTCCACGTACGCCAGCGAAACACGGTTTTTGAGGATACGCGCGGCGGCGACTTCCCCGACCTCAAGGTCGCCTGCGATTGGGCTGTGGAGGACGCTCGCGTCATGGTCCGCGAGTGCCAGCTTAGCGGGCCGCCCGAACAGTGCTGGGTGGAGATTTGCGACCCGACCGATACCACCGTTGCGACGGTGCCGTTTGTCCGGGTCGTGCACTAGCAGCCAGTCCGGGAGTTATTCGCCCGGCCATTGAGATCGGGCCGGGATGGCGCCCCGGTCCCGTATGTAGCGGGCCGCGTCAAGCCGATTCACTACCGGGCACAAGAATGAAGCCGGGCTGAGAGCCGTTGCCGCACACGTCAGGCAAGCACGACCGACACGATTTGCAGCAGTGTTCCGAACACCAGCAAGACGAGGCCGACGGCGCCCAGCATGTGCCGCTTGTCGTCTTCATCGGCTTCCGGCTCGGTCAAGGCCTTACGGATCAAGCCGAGGATCGGAAGCGAATAGGGCAGGCCATAGCGGACCATAAGCACCGTCCCGATGGCATTGAAGGCGTATCCAAGAACGATAGCGATTGTCGGCCCCATAGCCTCTCCCCCGATTGCTGTCTCGCTATAAGCCAGTTGCGGCGGGAAGTCTTATGTTGCCGACGCCATGGAACCTTCTTGCCTTCCAACAACCTGGGCTGGCGCGGCAGGTACATCGCTACGCTCAGGGGACATCGACGTGGCCACTATACTCGTTGTCGATGACGACGCGCTGGTCAGGCTCACCAATGTTCTGATGGTCGAAGACGCCGGCTATGACACTGTCGAGGCTGAGAGCGCCGCGCAGGCAATCGCCATCCTCGAAGCGCGAAGCGACATCCACGTCCTTCTGACCGACGTCAACATGCCCGGAGTGGATGGGGTGGAACTGGCGCACTATGTTCGAGACCGGTGGCCGCCATTGTCCTGTCGCCGACCTTGGGCAGACGGCAGATTCTAATGGTTTCACGCGGGGACTTTGCCATGGCCTTATATACGTGCGAGGAGCCGAAAAGTTGAGTCAGCCAGCCGGTCAGTGGCTCGTTCTGGCCCGCTCGAACGGAAGGGATGCGATGACCGAGTGGGTGCCGTCGCCGATTTCGATCGACTGCTCTCGGACTAACCCGCCCATCGTCCGCCGGTCCAGCAGGCTGCGGGCAAGATCCAGAGCATACATCCACGCGGCCGGAAGGCCGCCCAGATCGACACCGTCGCTGTCATTGTAGACTTGGTCGCCGGATCTAATGTGGAAATAGTATTGGGCCATGCGCCGCAGTAGACCCTTCTACCTAAAAAAGCACGGTCAATCGCGATTAGGCGAATGAGCGGTTTGAGCGCGCTAGGCTGCGCCAGAAATGCGCTCCGCCCCAGGGAACAGATTGCCGCCGCTCAAAGTTCTTGCGAAATCGCAAGGGAGGTTTCCGTTGGCCAAGAAGATGGACCGCAAGCTTGTCGCTGCCGAGCAGCAGTACGAAGTCGTCTATTTCGCCAAGAAGCACCGGATCACTGCGGCGGACGCACGAGGCATCCTGCAGCGCGCCGGCCGCAGCCGCGAAAAGGCCAACGCCCTTGCTGAGGCCGACAAGAAGAAGCGCACAGGGTGACGCGCCAATGGAGCCAAATCTACCGGAGAGAAAGCGCCGGCAAATCGACACCACCAACGCCGATGCTCGCCGGGCAATAAGGGAAACGCTGCAACGGTTTGGCCCCTGGCGCATGGACTTGGCCCGCTTTGCCGTCCTGGTAGATCGCCGCGCTACCAAGCAGGAGCGGGAGGAGATACTCACTCGATGCCATGAGATACTGGCTGACACGCAGGCTGCGCGGGTAGCCCTCCTAGAGAGCTTAATGAACGCCCCGCGAAGGCTGCTCGCCAATAGCCGGATCGCCGATGTCGAGAGGGCGCTGGACGATGTCGACGCCACCGTAGCCCGCCTTAGGCAGCAGTTGGGCCATTAGCTCAGCCTCGCCACCAAAGCCGACGGGAACTATTTCGCACCGTCTACATTCCAGCGCGGGGTTCGGCACTTACCCTGGGTGCCGACTTGGGCCGCCTGGCCATTGGGCCCGAGTAGCGGCGTTCGCGCCGCGCCCCTTACATGATCCTTTGGTTACGCTCGACGGCCCGGCCAGTAAAGATTGGGCCGACTTGGCAATTGAACTCTTCTTTCCAATTGGCAGCGGACTTACCGAACCACGTGATTCACTTTGGCGGTTGCATGTTTAACAGATCAAGCGCACGGTCGATTGCTTCTGCGTCAGTCCAGAAGTGGTCCGGGCGCCGGAGTTGGGCGCAACCTACTTCGTCGCCCGGTCTGGAATTGGGCTAAAGCGCAGCCCGTCGCAAACGCCGATGGCTGAATTCGTGAAATCGTCTTTATTATTTCAGCTTCGTTGCGCAGACCGTGACGATGCCCGCCTCGATCATGCCGAGCTTCGCCGCTGCTGCCCGCGACAGGTCCAGCGACCGGCCCTTGATGAACGGCCCGCGATCATTGATCCGCACCACCACGGACTTGCCCCGGTAGGTGACGCGGACCTGCAATTGGCTGGCTAAGCCGTCCTTGAAAGTGGCCATTAGAGAAAGGGGGCCTTGGCGGCGGCCGTAACGGCTTGGAAGGGTGGTCTCTAGGAGACTTATGGTGACGCAGACGCAACCTAGTGTCGACATTTCAAACACTTAGGGTGCCGCTTTACCGGATGCCAAAATATTCTTAAAAAATAAGAGGTTAATGGCGGAGAGAAAGGGATTCGAACCCTTGAGACGGTTACCCGCCTACACACTTTCCAGGCGTGCGCCTTCGACCACTCGGCCATCTCTCCGCGTTTCGCGGACGCCGAACTTACGGCGAACTGCCTTGCCGCAGGGCGGCAAGAGGGGGCGGAACACCCCTCCGAAGGCGCGCGCAATATACTCATCGCTGGCTCGACCGCAAGCCGGGAGACGCTTTGTGAGCCACGCGGCGCCAACCCGGCTTGTGCGGCGGCGAAAGCCCATGCAACAAGGGCGAAATTTCCCTTCTGCCGGGCACACCGCCGGGCGGGGCAGAGACGGACGCATGCGGCTTCTCCTCAGGGTTGTGGGCACATTGCTGATCGCCTTGGCGCTGATCCTGTTGATCATCGACGGGACGCGCTCGCTTGCGGCCAATGGCCTCGTGTTCACGCCGCTCGAGGCGACCTGGACCCAGATCCACGCCGCGAGCCTCCTCGGGCTGCGCGATTTTCTCGAGACGCGGCTCTTCGGACCGCTGCTCAACCCCGTGGTGTCGGCGATTCTGGGGTTTCCGGGCTGGGCCGTGGTCGGGGTGCCGGGGCTGCTGCTCGCCTGGGCCGGCCGGTCGCGGCGCGAGCGCGTGTTCCTCCGGCAAGACCACATCTAGGCGGGAGGCGGGCCGATGGCACTGCACAGCGCAAAGGCCTTCGACCGCTACATTGCGGGCCTCAAGGGCGCCGTCATCTCCGAACAGTGGGAGGCGCATGTCGCCAAGATCGCCGGCAAGGTGTTTGCGCTCTGTTCCAATGACGGCTCGCAGATCGTGTTCAAGGTCTCCGAGATGTCGTTCGAGGGGCTGACCAGCATCGCGGGCATCGGTCAGGCGGCCTATTTCGCCAAGCGGCAATGGGTGGCGGTCGAAAAGGGCGCGGCGCTCAGCGAGGCCGAGCTCAAGGCCTATGTCGCCGCCTCCTACGCGCTGATCGCCGGCAAGCTGACGCGCAAGCTGCGGGCGGAGCTCGGGCTCGAGCTCGCCCCCTAGCGCAGCGCTTTGCCGTGCAGATCGGGCGAAAGCCGGGGGATGGGGCGTTGACGGCGCGGCGCGGCCCGATTCTACTCCGCCCATCCAGCGGCTCCGGGGGCCCCAGATGATTGCCATCCTGCTCTATCTGATCGGCCTGATCTCGGCCGTCGTCACTGTCGCGGTCGCCGCCTTCGAAGCGCCGGCGATCTACACCACGCTCGTCAACGGCTTCAACAGCGGGGCCGACTGGCTGGCGCTGCTGGCCGGCGTCGCGGGGCGGCTCAACTGGGCGCTGACGCCATTCATTGGCGGGCTGCTGCTGATGGGCTTTGGCCGCGTGATCATGCTGCTCGGCTCGATCAGCCGGGCGCTGCGCGGGCCGGCCTGACGAACAAAGAGCCGCACCTTGCCGAGCGGCCCAGTTGGTCAGGAGATCTTTGCGAAAGCTCAGCCGGCCGGCTGCGGCACGATGCGGATATAGGGGCGCGGCGCCGTCCAGCCATTGGGGAATTTCGCCTTGGCCGCCTCGTCATTGAGCGAGGAGGCGATGATCACGTCCTCGCCCTGCTTCCAGTTCACGGGCGTGGCCACCGAATGCTTGGCGGTGAGTTGCAGGCTGTCGATGACACGCAGCACCTCATCGAAATTGCGGCCGGTCGAGGCCGGGTATTCGATCTTGAGCCTCACCTTCTTGTCCGGGCCGATGACGAAGACCGAACGGACCGTCAGCGAATTGTCGGCGTTGGGGTGGATCATCTCGTATTTGGTGGCGATCTCGCGGGTGGGATCGGCGATCAGCGGGAAATTGAGCCTGGTGCCCTGGGTCTCCTCGATGTCCTTGCTCCAGCCCTCGTGGTTCTTGAGCTCATCAACGGAAAGGCCCAGCACGACGACGCCCCGCTTGTCGAACTCGGGCTTCAGCTTGGCGGTGTAGCCGAGCTCGGTGGTGCAGACGGGGGTAAAGTTCTTGGGGTGCGAGAACAGGACGGCCCATTTGCCGTCGATGTAGTTGTAGAAATGGATATGCCCGGCGCTGGTTTCAGCTTCGAAATCGGGGGCAGTATCGCCGATGAGAATGGCCATTGGTCGTCAGTCCTTTCCGGTTGGGGAGGACTATCCGATTTCCGTGACCAGCCGGGCAGAGGCTGCGGGGGAAAGGTTTTGTGTTTTTGGCTGCCCCGGGGACAACCCGTTTCGCGATCGGGTCAGGCGGCGGATGCTGCGACCTGGATGGCGAAGAAGGCGAGCAGCGGGGTGAACGCGAAGGCGAAGGCGACGCCCTGGCGGGCGCGGGCGACGCGGGCGATGAGGAAGAAGGCGACGAAGGCCACCACACTGGCCATCAGCGCTGCGTTCTCGCCGTTGAAGAAACTGAAGAGCGGGTTCATGGGGCCATTTCGCGACCCCGCCGGTTGCGGCCCGCCTTAGATCGGCGGGCCGATTTGATTCAATTTGTGGCGGCTACTGGATTGCCATTCTGCCAGGTGACGTCCTGGCCGTTAAGCGGGACCACCGACAGCGACATCTTGGCCGAGCCGAGCTGCAGTTCGCGGGCATGGGCGAGATAGACCAGCGAATTGTTCGCCTGGTCGTAGACGCGGGTGACGCGCAGCGACTTCCAGATCAGCGAGCGCTGCTGCTTGAAGATCTCCTCGCCGCCCGCGCGGGTCGAGATATTGCCCACGGTGATCGGGCCGGAGGCGGCGCAGTCGATGGCCGAGTAGGACGGGTCCTCGAACCAGTTGCCCTGCTGCAGCCGGTCGATCAGGCTGCGGTTGAAAAAGGCGACATGACAGACGACGCCCTTCACATCGGGGTCCTCGACCGCCTCGATGGCGATGTCGTTGCCGGTCCAGTCGACATTGATCTTGCCGACATCCTGGCCGCTATTGTTGCCGCACGCCGCAAGCAGCGACAGCAGCAGGGCGGCGCCGGCGGCGCGGGCGACATTAGTCCACATCGAAACGGGCTCCTTGGCTCGGGACGGCTGAGATGTGGGAGAGATCATGGCTTCGTACAAGTGCTTCACTCCGCATGCCGGTCGATATGGCCGAGATCACGGCCGGGATCGATGTGGTCGCGCACCAATTGCTTGAGCTGCTTCACATCGGGAAAGCCGCCATCGCGCTTGCGCTCCCAGAGCAGCGCGCCGTCGAGATGGATCTCGAAGATGCCGCCGGTGCCGGGGATGAGACTGACCTCGCCCATTTCGAGCGAGAAGGTGGAGAGCACTTCCTGCGCCATCCAGGCGGCGCGCAGCAGCCAGTTGCATTGGGTGCAGTAAGTGATGCGCAGAACGGGCTTGTCGCTCATAGGGTCGGGTCGCCCCAGCTCGACATGAAGTTCTGCGGCATGACCAGCGCTTCGCCGTCGTCGCTGTCGCGCGTGAGCTGCGCCGTGGTGGCGTTGACGCGCTGCGCCAGGAGGCGGGCGATCTGCAGCAGCCAGTCGGGATGGGTGCGCAGCACCTCGATGGCATTGTCGATGACGTAGAAATCGACGGCGCTGACGGCACGCACGGTGGCGGTCTGCGGCGCGTCGAGCAGGATGCTCATTTCGCCGATGACCGAGCCGGGGGTGCGGATGGTGGTGACATGCTTGCCGTCGCGGAGGACTTCGAGTTCGCCGTCCTTGAGGACATAGAGCTGGCCGGTGCGGCCGCCCTGCTCGATGAGGTCCATGCCGGGGGCAATCCAGTCGCGCCTGAGCCAGTCTTCTGCCATCACCGGTCCTCGCCTGCGGACACACCAAAGGCCGGACGATGTGTCCGGCCTTCAGCGATCCTAGCGGAGACAGGGCCCCGCGTCACTCGATCCAGATGACAGTGCGCGAGCGCGCATCGAGCAGCGCCGGGCGATCGTTGACATAGACATAGGCGTAACCGCGCGCGTCGGGCACGTTGACGACATCGACATTGGCATCGAGCACGAAGCCCGGCGTCACGTCGCCGTCGATGGTTACCGAGGCGGTGGGGTTCGACTTGACGTAGACCACCGCCGTTTCCGGCACGACATAACCCGGCGAGGCCACGATCTCACCCGAGCTGTTGGCGACGATCCAGACCCGGCCATTGGCGTAGAAGTAGGAGTGATCGGCATCGCCCTCGATGGGATAGAGCGTCACGTCGGAGCCGACATTGACGCCGACATCGAGGTCGGCATCGAGATAGACCTGTTCGACCGGGTGATTGCCGGCATATTCGACGGCGGCATCGGCAACGGTGCTACCGATCACAGCGCCCGAAAAGCCGCCAACGATGGCGCCAATGGGGCCGCCAAAAATAAAGCCGAGGGTCGCGCCATTGGTGGCGCCGATGGCTGCACCGGCGCCGGTCGCGGCATCCTGGGCGAGAGCCGGGGCGGCAGCGGCGAGGGAGAGCACGGCGACGCCGGCGAGGAGGAGTTTGCGCATGTTTGTTACCTTTTCTTGTTGGGTTCGAAGACCCCGCATGGCCTCAGTAACGAGACGATGCGGCAGGGGTTCCCTCCTGCCCCGGATTGAGGCATGAACCGCGACATGCCCGCCACACGCCGCCAATCCATCGATGTTTTCCGCGGAATCGCCATCGTGGTGATGGCGCTCTACCACCTGCTGTGGGACCTCAATTATGAGGGCGTGATCAGCGTCGGCATCGGCATCGACTGGCAATGGATCAGCTTCCAGCGCTCGATCGTGATGGGCTTCCTGCTGCTGGTGGGCGCGAGCCTGTGGCTGGCGCATCGCGACGGCATCAATTGGCGCGGCTTCTGGAAGCGCGAGGCGCTGCTGATTGCCGCGGCGCTCGGCGTCAGTGTTGTAACGTGGTTCCAGTTTGGTGAGTATTTCGCCTATTTCGGCATCTTGCACGCCATTGCGCTGTTCTCGCTGATGGCCCTGCCCTTCGTGCGCGCGCCAGTGTGGGTGAGCGGGGCCACCGCGGCGCTGTTCCTGCTGCTGCCGCTTGCCAGTTCGGCACTGTTCAACCCACGATGGCTGAGCTGGATCGGCTTCTTCCGCGACGTGCCGATGACGGCCGACCTCGTGCCGGTGTTCCCCTGGTTCGGCGTGGTGCTGCTGGGCATGATCGGCATGAGGCTGCTGCACGCGACGCCGCTGTTTACGTGGCAGTCGCAGAATCCCGTTCCACGTATGCTGGCCTTCATGGGCCGCTGGAGAGCCCGTCGCATAACCCATGGGGCCCAGGCAGAGGACGCCTCTGCCCGCCCGCCTGCTGGAGCGCGTCCTTCGTCGCGAACTCCGTCCGTGCGACCCAGCTGAGGGGAGTTTACACCCGTGTTGGGGGGACGTGGATAACTTGGCCCAAAATCGGGGTGTGAGCCTAGAGCTTGCTGGGGAATCCGCTAGTTGAGTTAAGGTCCGGATGAATGCGTATTCCGGCCCTGTTCGAGGGCCGACTCGGCGCCTCCCCAAACGCGATGTCATCCCCGCGAAAGCGGGGACCTCTGTTGGGTGGCGGTCCGGTGAACGGAGGTTCCCGCAGGAATGACGCATTGGGTGGGCAGGACGCGCAGTGCTTGCGGTCGCCCCCACCACCGCTACGCGGGGGAGGATATCCAGACTTCGGGGTGTGCGTTTGGGACTCGCCCCACCCACCGGCTTCGCCGGTCCCCCCTCCCCGGAGGGGAGGGATGGGCTCCACTCAAGGCACGTAGTCGGATCTCCCTCCTCGGCGCGTAGCGCTGGGGAGGGGGGACCACGCGTAGCGTGGTGGGTGGGGTAGGCAGCGTCCACCTGCGTCATCCCCGGATCAGGGCCACGACCATTGTGCTGACTGCCCTGGATTCCCGCCTGCGCGGGAATGACGTGGTGGGGGAGACGACGTGCGGTGATTGGGGTCGCCCCCCTCCACCGCTACGCTGTCCCATGCGGGGGAGGATATCCTGACTGCACTACGGTGTTTGTGGCTGGTATCGAGGCCTAGCGGGTGCGGATGTAGGCGGCGCCGGTGGCGGGGTCGAGGAGGCGGTCCTTGCCGGTTGGCGACAGGGTCAGGCTGTGTGGGCTGCGGCTGTCGCTGAGGTAGGCGGCGGCGACATCTTCGCAGGCTTCGGGATCGGTCGAGGACGAGACCACATCGGCGGAGCGGACGCCGTAGTGCATCTCGTAGCCGGACCCGGCCCGCTCGAGCGAATAGATCACGCCGCTGAGGCGCAGGTCGCAATTGCCGGCGCGCAGGGGCAGCGAGACGCGCTGGTAGAAGGCGCCGGAGCCGTTGGTGACCGCAAAGTGGTAGATGGCGCCCGGCGACACGGTGCGCGATTGCCAGGTGCCGGCCAGCGACGACGCCAGATTGCCGGTGACGGTCAGGCCGACAGCGATGGTTGAACTGCGCCCGCCAGCATGCGTCGGGGCGACCAGCAGCAACGCCAGAGCGGCGGCAAATACGAACCTCACCAGGGAACCCCCGTGTCGTCACTGCCGCGGTCCGATCCTTATCCCAAGGAGCGCGGTGCGCGACGCGGAAGGTTAAGACATCGTTAAGACCGGTGGAAGGGGGAAGCCTCCTACTGGACCTGGCGGATTTGCTGGCCCGCCTGCGGCTCGCCGCGCGCCACGGGCTGGCCATCGGCGACATAGGCGTTGAAGAAGGCGGGAAGGCCTTCGCCGTCGCGCAGATCCGCCGTGGTCTGCAGATGGATATGCAGATGCGGCTCGGAGGTATTGCCGCTGTTGCCGCAGCGGCCGAGCTGCTGGCCGGCAGTTACGGTGTCGCCGGGCCTCAGGCTGATGCTGCCCTGCCGCATATGGGCGAGGAAGGCGAGTTCGCCATTGCCGAAATCGAGCACCACATGATTGCCCGCCGGGTTCTGCGTGTCGGTGCTGCCGATGGGGTTGTCGGGCAGATCGGCGACGACGCTGGCGATGGTTCCCGCGGCCGGCGCGAGGATCGGCTCGTCCCAGCAATAATAGCTTTCGAGCTTTTGCGGCTCGCCGCGATGGGTGAGGCCGTCGCGATAAATCAGCAGATCGGTGGCGAAGCGCTGGGCCCGGTCGGCGGCGTGGTAGTTTGTCTCGATCGTGCGGCCGCCCCAGACGACGAACCACTCGCCAGCGAAAGGCAGCTGGAGCGGGGTTTTAGTCGCGTAGTCGAGGAAGCGGCTGTCGGCGAGGGCCGGCTGCGGCTGGACGAGGAAGCTGACAATGGTGCCGCCGGCGGTGAGACCCAGCTGCATGAGGATGGGCGTATCCGAGCGGGTCCAGCGCGATATCCGGGTGTAGATCTCATAGCCCTCGCCCGGCGTCACCGTTTCGTCGAGGATTTCTGTTTCTTCGCCAAAGCTGTCCGTCAGGCTGGCGCGGAAGGCGCCGAAGCCGTCGCTACTGCCGATGAGCCCCTGCAGCTCCGGCGAAAGATCGTCCCACAATGCCGCGTGATTGCCGCCGAGAAAGGCGGCGGCGGTGGCCCGGCCCTCATCCAGCGTGGCGGCGGCCGCCAGGGCGGGGGCCGTGAAAAAGATGACGATAGCTGTGAGCAGCGCGCGCACGCGATTCTCCCGGGTTTGAGGCGAAGGCGTGGACCTTAGTGGCAAATTTGACGAGGATGTGACGCGGCCGGCCCGGCAGTTTTTTGACTCGCGGCGGCGTTGGTGGCAGGAGGCGGCCCGATGAGCATCGCGCTGCCCGCACAGAAGCCGCTGAAATCCGTCGCTGAGCTGGTCACCGTCGGCTTGCTGCCGGCTGCGGCGGCAGACGGGCTCGCGCCGGTGGCGGCGCAGTTTGCCATTGGCGTCAGCCCGGCGATGGCGGCGATCATGCGCGCGAGCGGCGAGGACGGGCCGGTGCGCCGGCAGTTCATTCCCGACCGGCGCGAGCTGACGATCCTGCCCAGCGAATTGCACGACCCGATCGGCGACGAGACGCATTCGCCGCTGCCGGGGCTGGTGCATCGCTATCCCGACCGCGTGCTGTTCAAGCTGGTGAGCGTCTGCCCGGTGTATTGCCGCTTCTGTTTCCGCCGCGAGATGGTGGGGCCGGATGGCGACG
Source organism: Hyphomicrobiales bacterium (assembly GCA_004144345.1). Lineage (GTDB taxonomy): Bacteria > Pseudomonadota > Alphaproteobacteria > Rhizobiales > Devosiaceae > Devosia_A. Next base: position 17,910 of record SEEL01000034.1, on the reverse strand, counting down.
GGGCGATGAGCGAGGCGCAGATCGAGGCGGCCGCCGCCTATGTCGAGGCGCGGCCGGCGATCCGCGAGGTGATCCTCACCGGGGGCGATCCGTTCATGCTGGCGGCGCGGCGGGTGCGCCAGCTGATGGAGCGGCTCAACGGCATCGCGCATCTCGATGTGATCCGCTGGCACACGCGCGTGCCGGTGGTGGCGCCGGAGCGGCTGACGGCGGAGTTTGTCGCGGCGGTGTCGGGTTCGGACAAGATCGTGGTGGTCGGGGTGCACTGCAACCACGCCGACGAGCTTGGCCCCGAGGCCGAAGCGGCGATCCGGCTATTGCGGCGGGCGGGGGTGAGCCTCGTCAGCCAGACGGTGCTGCTCAAGGGGATCAACGACACGCTTCCGGCGCTCGAAACGCTGATGCGGGCGTTCCTCAGGCTCGGCATCCGGCCCTATTATCTGCACCATGGCGACCTCGCCAAGGGCACGTCGCATTTCCGCACCAGCCTCGCCGAGGGGCTCGATCTGGTCGAGGCGCTGCGCGGGCGGCTCTCCGGGCTCGCGCAACCGATCTACGTGCTCGACCTGCCCGGCGGCGCCGGCAAGGTGCCGGTGACGCGCGCGCTGATCGCCGAGGGCGGCGCGCGGAACTGGACCGGCGACTGGCACGCTTATCCGCCGGCGGGCGCCGGCGGCTAGGCGGCCGGGCGGCGTGCTAGGGCTGGCACTGGTTGACGAAGGTGACCACGGGCCAGCGCTCCTGGCGCAGCGCGAGCTTCTTCAGCCAGCCGGACGCTTCGCCAAAGGCGGCACGGCACCAGACGCCGTCAGCCGTCGTGGCGCAGACCTCGGTCACGATGCAGCTGTTGGCCGGCACGACGCCCAGCACCTCCGCATCGTCACGGGCCTCGGCGCGCACGTTGAGATTGACCAGCACGCCGATGCGCGCCGGCGAGCCATCGCCCGGCACGGTGGGCTTTGCCAATTGTGCGTCGTCGACGCAGGTGTTGGTGAAGCCGAGATAATAGCAGCCGCTGGCGTCACGGGCCTTGAGGATGTTGGCCATGGACTGGTTCTCGCCGGCCCGGTCCATGATGACCGGCGCGCCGATGTTGGAATTGCCGCTCATGCGGAACTGGTTGCCGCCCAGCAGCGCGATGCCGACGCCATCGGCGACGAGCATCAATTGCCCATCGACCAGCCGCCAGGCGGTGAGCATGCCGAGTTCGAGCCCGCAGGAGTCGAGCGACAGGCCATAGTCGTCGCCGGTCTTGTCGCTCTTCAGGGTGATGCGGCACATCTTGCCGTCGACGCCATACATATCGTCATGCACGGCCCACTCGCCGGTGAGCACGTCGACGAACTCCTGGTCGGTCTGCGCCTGCGCCAGGGTGGGCACCAGCAGCAGCGCCAGCACGAGCAGCAGGCGCGCCGCTGCGTTACGCAATCCAGTCAATTCTTCCCCCGTGGTCTATTGTTGGCCGGCCCCGTTGGATTCAAGCCGGGCCGTTGAAATCACGATGTCGCCAGAGCGCAGGATGGCCTCGACGACGAGCCGGTCGCCCGGCGCCATCGAGAGGCCCAGGCGGGCGACGATGACGGTCTCGCCGGCAGCGAGGTCAAAGGGCTGCGACTGGGTGGTGTTCATCTCGCCGCCGGCGCCGCTGCGGCTGACGCGCAACTCGGCCGTGCCGCTGGCGCCGGCGAGGGCCAGAACGCTCGCGGTCAGCATGAGCGTGCCGTTCTCGGATGTAAGCTGGATCTGGGGCAGCGCCGACGCTGCCTGCGGCGCGCCCGACATGCCGGCCAAGCCAGCCAGTGCCAGCATGATCGCCGCCGGAGCCCGCTGCGCCCGGCTCACCATGCCGTCTGGGTAATGACGATGGTCCCCGGCGCGGTCGAGAACGCCTCGACCGCGGCGCTCTGCGTCAGGTTGTTGCCGATCTGGGTGTAGAGCAGCGTTGTACCACCGAGCACGGTGACGGCGCCGGCGCTGCTGTTGTTGCCGATCTGCACGATGGTGCCCGAGCCGCTCGGCGCGACGGTGAGCTGGGCGAACAGATTGTTGCCCAGCTGCGTGATCAGCCCGCGGCCATTGTCGAGCCGCATGATGGCTTCATTGTCAGCGCCCACCTGAATCACGCCGCCCAGCGAGTCGCCGAGGCTGGTGACGATGGCAGAGTTGTTGCCGCCGGCGAAACCGGGCACCCAGGCTGCGTTCCGTGCCGACGCCTGCAGCAATTGCAGTTCGCCGCCGTCACCCTCGAAGGTGAGCGTGGCGCTGTTGCCTTCGCCGCGCTGCGAGGCGTTGAGCGGATTGACGCCGCCCACCGAGCGCACGACCCAGGCAGGCAGCGCGCCCACCAGATTGCGATTGATGCCGGTGACGAGGCTGTAATTCGCCTCGTCCTGCTTGATGGTCAGCGTGTTGCCGAAGGTGCTGCCGTCGGGGCTGGCCTGGATGAAATAGGCCTCGTTACCGTCGCCCCCCAAGGCACTGCCAGGCATGGCCACCGCGATCAAAGCGAGCGCGAAAAGGGCGTATCCTGTGCGATGCATTGGTGTGCTCCCCCTAGAAGGCAGCGGTCACCAGGCGATCTGGCGCACGCTGATCATGTTTCCCATACCATTCTGCGAGAACGAGGCAAAGTTGCCATTGCCCGTTTGCGAAATGGACGCCTGATTTCCGAAGCCGACTATTGTGCCCCGGACAGTATTGTCGTTCCCGATCTGCGACATGGCGAAGAGATTGTCACTGCCACGCACGTCGATATCTACCGCGTTGCCGAAGCCGCGCTGGATGATCTGGCCCGGGGTCAGCCCGTTGAGGCCGCCAATCCCGGTGAAGCTGGAGCCTTCCGGCCCGCCGTTCCGATCCCCCACGATGGCCACGCGCACGCTGTTGGTGGCGCTGTTGGCCGGGGCGACCTGCTCGATCATCAGCCGGTTGAAACTGCCCGTCACATCGATCGTCGCCAGTGACGAGAGATCATCCGGGTTGAGGAGGATCATCTCGTTGGACGCGGTGGCCGGGATGGCTGTCGCCAGCACCGCAAGCACCGCAATAGGCAAACTCCTGAAGTCCATTTGGTCACCTCTCCCTGCAAAGGTGCGGGGAAGGTGCGCCGGGCGCGCTAAGGCCGGCTTTGGCCAATAGCTACAATTTTATCGATCTCGGGTTGTGGCTCCAATTTGGTTCAAGTTCGAAGAATCCTGGTTAATACGCCCTCAAAACTGCTGGATGGCGGCGCTGTTGGCGCTGCCCGCCTGCCGGCTGAGGGTGGTGTTGCGATTGCCGGTCTGCAGCACGGCGAGCGCATTGCCATCGCCGGCGATGCTGCCGAGCAGATGGTTGCCGAGGCCGTTCTGGTAGGCGGTAAAGGCGTTGCCTGAGCCCAGGACGTCCAGCTCGGCACTGTTGGCGTCGTCCGGCTCGCCACCAAGGCCGATCTGGACGATCCGCCCGGGGAACAGAGTCTCCTCGGCGAGCGACGCCACCAGCTCGGCCGCCACGCCGAAGAGCGGCGCGCTGGGCGCGTTGTTCATGTCGCCCGTAATGGTCACCCGCGCCACGTTGAAGCTTTCGCGCTGGACCAGCACGAGGCGATTACCCTCGCCCTCCATACGCACGGCCCCCGCATTGTCGTCGCCGGTCACGGTGTGGCTGACATAATTGACGTTGCCCTTCTGGAACACCGCCGTCTCGTTGCGGAAGGCGTCGGCACCGGCGAGGCCGGAAATCGAGATGTGGACGTCGTTGCCGTCGCCCACTTGCGTCACGCCATATTTGCTCTCCATGCCGGAGAGAATGGCGAGGCTGATGTCATTGTCGTCGCCGAGCTGGGCGAGGACGGCCTGAGCGATGCCGGGCGTCGCGAGGCTGGGGAAAGCGATGAGTTCGCCGACCCAGCCGCCTTCGCCGCCATTGTCGTCGCCGGTAATGGTGACCACGGTGCGGTTGCCGATGGCGCCGACGATCCAGCTCTCATTGTTCTGCAGCAATTGCGACAGCACATTGCGGCTGCCCGAGAAGGTCAGCTGCGCCGAATTGAGCTCGCCATATTGCTGGATGTACTCGACGAGATTGCTGGTGCCGCGCTGCTCGAGCGAGGCGACATTTTCCGCACCGCGCTGGAGAATGCCGCCGATCGGCAATTCGCCGGCCGGCGGGATCTCGCCGACGCGATTGGCGCTGCCGGTCTGGAGGCTGGTAAAGCTGTTGCCGCTGCCCACCTGCCGCAGATTGGCCAGCACGTTGCCCAGCCCCTCGCCGCCGCCCTGCTGGGTGATGGTGACCGCGTTGTGCGCCGCATCGCCCTGCCGGTTGTTCACCTGCACGATGCGGCCGATATAGTGGCCGCCGATACCGGTTGGATCATCGAGCGATGTCTGGATCACGGTGAGGCTGTTGAAGGCGTCGGAATTGACGCCCTGGTTGAAGGCGCTCCATTGCTGCACCGAGCCAAGCACATTGGTGCCGCCGAGCTCGGTGTTGCGCTGGACGATCGACATGACGTTGAGGTCGCCGCGCTGCCAGACGCCGCGGGCGTAGCGCGGCTGGTCGCCGAAGAGCGTGCCGAGCTTGTTGTCATAGCCGAACTGGTCGAGCACCAGGCTGTTGGAGACGCCCTGCTGACCGAGCAGCAGCCAGACATTGTCGGCGCCGGCCGAGTTGCCGCGGCCTTCCTGCGTGATGTCGAGGACATTGAGCCCGCCCACCTGGCCGAGCCACGCCTCGTTGCTGACGTTCTGGGCGGCGGCCATGCCGGCCGACGCCACGCTGACCAGCAGCGCCAGCGTCAACGCGGGCAGATGAGGGAACGGGGACCGGCTTACCTTCACTGGCTGACCCCGATGATATTGCCGAAGCCGTTCTGGTAGAACGACGTAATATTCGACGAGCCGTTCTGGACGATCACCACCTGGTTGTTGCTGCCGATGGTGGTGCCGGTGATCGTGTTGTCATTGCCCAGCTGCGAGAAGGCGAAGCGATTGTCATTCGAATTCGGATCGCCCTGCAGGCCGACATTGTAGGTGATGGAATTGCCGCTGCCGTTCTGGACGATGCTGCCCGGCACGAGATTGGGCGAAGTCAGGCTCGCCATGTCGAAGGCAATGCCGCTGAACGCGCCCGCATTGTTGTTACGGTTGCCCCAGATCTTGATGTCGAGGCTGTTGCTGAGGCCGGTTTGCGAGACGTCGAGCCGATTGTCGTTGCCGGTGATCGCGACCTTGCCGCTGTTGAGTCCGCCGCTCTGCGTCAGCGCCACCGCGTTGTCGTCGCCGGTGACGGCGACGTCGGCCAGATTGCCCAGCAGCAGGCTTTCCTGCGAGATGTTCAGCAGATTGTCGTCGCCATCGATGTTGGCCACCGCGGCGTTGCCGGTGCCGCTCTGGATCACCCCGAGGGCGTTGCGGTCGCCGCTGACGAGGATCGTCGCCGCATTGCCGACATTGACCGGCCACAGGCCCTGACGCACGAACACGCTGTTGTCGTCGCCATCGACGGTGAAGGTAGCCAGATTGCTGACGCCAAGCTGCTCGACACCGGTCTGGTTGTTGTTGCCGCCGACGCTGATCAGGCCATCTATCGTATTGTCGACGCCGGTCTGGCTGAAGCCGAAATCATTGTCGTTGCCATCGACCGTGAAGGTCAGCGTGTTGGCGTCGGCAAGGCCCGCGCCCCAGAAATCATTGTTCTGATAGATGCGGCCCTGCGTCAGCCCGCCCCAGGCGCCGTTGAGGCCGGCCACGAGGCCAAACGGCGATGTACCGTTGCGATCGCCGGTCAGATTGATGGTCGCGACATTGCGCGCACCGATCTGCTCCAGCGCGGCGATGGCGTTGTCGTCGCCGGTCTGCGTGATGGTGGCCTGCTCAGCGTAGCCGCTCTGGCTCAGCAGCAGGAGGTCGTTGCTCTTGCCATGCTGCGTGATGGTGGCGCTGTTGGCGGCGGCCGATGCGGCGCCGGAGCTGCGCGTCTGCGTCACGGTGCCGACCACATTGCCGTCATCGGCCTCCTGCACGATGGTGAGGATGTTGCGGCGCAGGGCCGTGCCGCCGGTCGCCGAGACGATGCCGGTCTGCGTCACCTGGCCGACGCTGTTGCCGTCGGATGATTGGGTGATGGTTGCGCTGTTGCGATTGGAGCTCTGCAGCAGGCCGCTGGGAAGCGCGCCAATGGCGTTGCCGCTGCCCGACTGCAGCACGGTCAGGATATTGCTGTCGCCGAACTGCCGCGCCGCGAGCGTCTCGCTGCCGAGATCATTGTCATCCCCCGGCCCCTGCGTCACCGACAGCGCATTACCACTGCCGTCCTGATCGACATTAGCGAAATTGTCATCGGCAAGGGCTGTGCTGCCAAGGAGGAGCCAAGCTGCGATCGCTACGAATTTTGCGTTTGTCATTGGTATCACCGCAGTCGAAGTACAAGTCCCGGAAATGGCGGAGCAGGGGCTGGCGCATAGGCCAGCCCCCGTTTGCCCTACTGGGTGATCGTCGTGCTGTTGGAGTTACCGACCTGGCTGAACACTGCCACGTTGGATGCGCCATTCTGGCCAAACGTCGCGGTGTTGCTGTCGCCGTCCTGGAGACCAACCGCCTGGTTACCATTGCCGCCACTGATGGTGCCCGTGATCGAGTTGCCATTGCCGCCCTTCTGGCTGAAGGCGAACTGGTTCTGGCTCGTGCCGATCGTCAGAGTGACGGTGTGGTCGTCGCCGCTCTGGAAGATGTCGCCACTCAGCAGGCCGCTGGCGAGCGCCAGCGCCGAGGCACCAGCATTCGTGAACACGCCGCTGCCGTTATTGTTGCCGTTGATATTGGCAGTGATGACGTTCTCGTTGCCAATCTGGCTGGCGTTCACGTTGTTGTAGCTCCCGTTTTCCTTGACGGTTGCCATGTTGTCGTTGCCAGTCTGCACAAGCGCGATGAAATTCTGCGTCGAACTCGTGCTGATGCCCTGCGACAGGTCGAAATTGTTGCTGTCGCCGGTCTGGGTCACCTTGATCCAGTTGCCGTTGGAGCCAAGAGTCGCCGCATTCGAGAACAGCTGTCCGTTGTTCAGGCCAGTCTGCCGAATGAAGTGGACCTTGTTGAACGCACCGACGGCGTAGGGGCTGGCCGCGCGGTTGTAATCACCCTCGACGGTCGAGCTCGCGACGTGGTTGCCCGATCCGTACTGAACGATGTGGATGGCCGCATCGTTGTTGCTGTGGCTGTACTGGTTGCCACTCGAAATGCCGTTGAAGTTGCCGAGGATCTTGGCGAGCCCGACGTAGTTGTTGGCACCCGAGTTCGCGTTGTTGTTCTGGGTGATCGTCAGCGTATTGCGATTGCCCTGCATCAACACGGTGTCGACCGTCGATGTATCGTTCTGCGTCCAGCTGATGCGCGCCTGATTGCCGTTGCCCAGCTGCTTGAAGTCGTTGAGATCGTTACCCGATGATCCCCCGGCGGCCGAGCCTTCATAGATGTTCCAGTTGCCCTGCTGGAGAAATTTATCGATGTCGTTGTCGTTGTTGACGCCCCAGCCATAGTTGCCGAACGTCAGGAAGTTGTGATCGCCATCCTGCGTAGCGGGGCCGGTGATGCCGAAATCGTTATTGTTGCCGCCGGACTGATTCACGGTGGCGGTGTTGAGATCTCCGTCCTGCAGCAAGTTCAGCGTATTTGACCCGGCGGCCATCGCCGTTGAGCCCATCAGAGCGCTGGCGAGCGCAGCAGTCGCAACCAGAATTGCGTTCTTCATTATGCCGTCTCCTGTGCTTTGGCGCGCTACTGGGTGATTGTGGTGGTGTTGCTACCGCCAACCTGGTTGAAGGTCGCGACGTTTGACCCGCCCGCCTGCGTGAGAGTTGCAGTGTTGCTGCTACCCTTCTGGACGCCGACAGCCTGGTTGCCACCCGTTCCAGAGATGGTGGCCGTAATCGTGTTGCCAGTGCCGTCCGTCTGCAGGAACCCGAACTGGTTGTTGCTGCTGGAGTTGATGTTGAGCGTAACCGTGTGGTTCGAGCCGTCCTGGAAGATGTCACCGCTCGTCAGGCCATTGGCCGTTGCAAGGCCGGATGCACCAGCATTCGCGAACACGCCGCTGCCGTTGTTGCTGCCGGTGACCAAGGCGGTAATGGTGTGACCGCCGACGCCCGTCTGGCTTGCGTTGAGGCGGTTGTAATCACCGTATTGGGTCGCGGTGGTCATATTGTCGGTGCCGTTCTGCACGAGGGTGATACGGTTACCCGTCGACGCCGTCGTCACGCCCTGGCGGAGGTCAAAATTATTGGCAGTGCCGGTCTGCGACACATGCAACCAGTTGCCGTTCGAGCCAAGCGTCGAGGCAATCGATGCGTCCTGACCGTTGTCGGTGCCGGACTGAATGATCTTGTGAACCGGGCCGGCCGACCCAAAGATGGACCCGTTATTGTTGCTGCCCTCGATCTTGGACAGCGTGATCTTGTTGGTCGTACCCGACTGGCTGATATAGGTGCCCCAGTTGTGCTGGTTCACGGTGCTCGCGCCATTGTTGCTGCCGATCTGCAGTGCGTCGACGACTGAGTTGCCGTTGCCGGTTTGTCCGATCGTCAGGAAGTTGCTGCTGCCAATCTGCTTGAGGTTTCCAACGCTGCCGTTGTAGCCGGCATTGCGGCCGACGCTGGCGACGTTGTTGTTGCCCTGCTGCAGCACATTGCTGATCGTGTTGAACCCGGAATTGTTCTGCGAGTACTGCGAGGCGAAGCTGTTCCCGTTGCCTTCCTGAAGGCCAGCGTCGATCACGTTGCTGCCCATAGCGGCGGCCCCGCCACCAGTAGCCTGCAGCTCCTTGAACGAGTTGTTGTCACCGTCCTGCAGGATCGGTGCGGCGGTCGTGCCGACGCGGTTATTGCCCGTGCCAGCACCCTGCTGAATGACGAGGATGTTGTTGTCGCCGTCCTGCTTTGTGTAGGCTTGGTTGCTGTCGTTGGCCATCGCGGCCGAGGCCGTCAGAAGCACGCCAGCGGCGGTGGCCGTCGCCATTAGAATACGGATCTTCATAGTCTTGTACTCCCTCTGCGCCGGCGCCTGTTGGGCCGGACGTGTTGACCTGTGGCCGCGAGGAAGTGTGTTGAGCTACATGGCGGCGACGGCCGCGCAGAACTGCGCGGACTAACAGCATCGCCACCGTGGAACCGCGGCACGTGGCTGCTACCCGTGCCGATATACCCCCCAGCGGTGACCGACTCGTCGGAGCCGGTCGCAATACGCATCGGGACCGAAGTCCCTTACTCCTCACCGGATGTCGCGTCCGCCCGCCTCCGGTGGTGCGATCCGCTTTGGACCGGCACCGGAGAACTCGCGCATCCCAGGGTCTTTGCCCCGTCTCCAGGCTGTCTGCCCATGGAATGACCATCGGTCCGCCAGCCCGGCGCGTGTCACACCTATCAACAAAATCTTAACGCGCAAAGCGAAAACAAGATTAAGCTTAAGAAGAAGGCGGCGGCGTCAGAATATCAGCAAGAACAAGATGGTTCGTGCCTGGTTAACGACGCATATCCAGCGCCGCCGCGCATAGTCAATCTTGATCATGAGACTGACAAGCATGGCGTTCGACAGGTTTTCCGTGTTGCCCAGACTCAACACCGACCGCCAAACGCAGAATGTCGTGATCGTGATTGACCTGCGCTGATCTGCCCAATCAACTGGCGCAACAATTCCCGGCCTGCCTAGCTTTGTTGCAGACAGAACCGGTAACCACGCCGCCATTTGCTGTCGTTCTGGACAGAATGACATCGATATCAGGCGGATGATTGGAGTTGCGTGCTGAAAAACTACCCCCTATGCATGCGTTAGGAGTTTGTTAACCGGGCCGGGGCGGCGGCACGGGGAGCGCTGCGTAGGGGGGAGCAGATGAAGCACATTGTGCTGGCGGCCACTTTGGGCGCCTTTTTGACGGCAGGTACCGCTGCGGCAATGGCCGCGCCGCTGGTCTACACGCCGATCAATCCGTCCTTTGGCGGCAATCCACTGAACTCGTCGCACCTGATGGGCCTTGCCAGCGCGCAGCGCACGGCGACGGCCTTTGACGCGAAGAAGGATGGCGATGGCGGCACGGACCCCGGCACGACGCCGGGCAGCAGCGACGCCGAACTGTTCATCCGCCAGTTGCAGGGCCGCCTGCTCTCTGCGCTCGCCAGCCAGGTGACCGAGGCGATCTTCGGCGAGAATGGCGCCCCGTCGGGCGAAATCGTGTTCGACGGCACGATCATCAAATTCAACAAGACGCTCAGCGCCATTGAGCTCGAGATTACGGACGAGACCGGAACTACCGTGATCTCGGTGCCGCGATTGCAGATCAACTGATTCGACTTGGTATTGGCGCGTAATTACTTCATCCGGAATTGTGACATGATCTATTCGGGGGCATTGAATTACTTCAGGGGCGGCGCGGTCGTCGCGACACTCCTGCTGTTGGCCGGGTGCTCGGCGACGATCCCCAAGCATCTGGCGGGCGAAGCAGAGTTGCGCCCCATCACGACGCAGAATGCAGAGCTGCGGTCGCTGCCGCCGCCCACCAAGCGGGTGGTCGTGGCGGTCTACAGTTTCCCCGACCAGACGGGCCAGTTCACCGAATCCACCACCGGCAACTCGACCATGTCGAACGCGGTCACCCAGGGCGGCGCGTCGCTGCTGATGAAGGCACTGCAGGACGCCGGCGAGCGCCGCTGGTTCACCGTGCTGGATCGCGCGCGGCTCGACGACACGCTCAAGGAACGCCAGATCGTCGCCGAGATGCGGCGCATCTATCGCGGCGAGGTGGAAGTCTCCGCCTCGGCGCTGCCGCCGTTGCAGCATGCCGGCATCATCCTGCAGGGCGGCATCACCGGCTATGACGTCTACACGCGGACCGGTGGCGCGGGCGCCCGCTATCTCGGCATCGGCGCCGATACGCGCTGGCAGCAGGACACGGTGACCGTCAGCCTGCGGGCCATTTCGACCAATACCAGCGAGGTGCTGGCCAGCGTCACGATCCAGAAGACGATCGCCTCGATCGCCACGCAGGGCAACATCTTCCGCTATGTGGCGCTCGACCGCATCCTCGAGGCCGAGGCCGGCTCGACGGCCAACGAACCCAAGCAGATCGCCGTCGAAGAGGCGATCGAGAAAGCGGTCGATTCGCTGATCATCGAAGGCGCCCATATGGGCATCTGGAAATTCGCGGATCCGGCTGCCGGCCGGGCGCTGATCGAGGCCTATCTGCTCGACAAATATGATGGCAACGTGCCGCCTGACGCGGCCATTGCGGTGCCGCCGGCGACCAAGAACGCGACCAATGTCGTGCCGACCGTGCCGCTGGCCAAGGCGCCGCCGCCGGCGCCCGCACCCGAGCAGCCCAACGGTCCGCCGCCGCCCGACACGAACGAAGTCGTCGGCTAAGCCCCTCACCGCCTAGAGCAGTTCTTCGACAGCCGGCCACATCTGGCCGGTTGTCCTCATGCTGCCGCGCGGAACCGGCTCCTCCCGCCAAACATCCCGGCCCGGCGCGCCCGCTGGCGGTTTCGGCAGCTTAAATCGTTGGCAATGGCGGCGGGGCGGCCTGTCGCCCCTGCGTCAATATTGACCGAGGTGCGTATTTTTTGTTCGCGGCGCCGTCCAGTCGCGCTAGAAGCCCCCGGGGGCCGCGGGCCAGCAACAAGACGACGAGAGTAATAGTGACCACTCTGGACGAAAAACTCGAACCTATCCTGACCCAGGTCCTGCAGCGCAATGCCGGCGAGCCTGAGTTCCACCAGGCCGTGCGCGAAGTGTTTGAAAGCCTCGGCCGCGTTGTCGCCAAGCATCCGGACTATCTGCAGGACGGGCTGTTCGAGCGCATCTGCGAGCCGGAGCGGCAGATCATCTTCCGCGTGCCGTGGACCGACGACAAGGGTCAGGTGCACATCAATCGCGGCTTCCGCGTGCAGTTCAATTCGGCGCTGGGGCCCTACAAGGGCGGCATCCGCTTCCACCCCTCGGTGAACCTGGGCATCATCAAGTTCCTCGGCTTCGAGCAGACGTTTAAGAACGCGCTGACCGGCATGCCGATCGGCGGCGGCAAGGGCGGCTCGGACTTCAATCCGCGCGGCCGCTCGGACGGCGAGATCATGCGCTTCTGCCAGTCGTTCATGACCGAGCTGCACCGCCATATCGGCGAGTATACCGACGTGCCGGCCGGCGACATCGGCGTGGGCGGGCGCGAGATCGGCTACATGTTCGGCCAGTACAAGCGCCTCACCAACCGCTATGAAGCGGGCGTCCTCACCGGCAAGGGCCTCGCCTATGGCGGCTCGCGCGCGCGGAAGGAAGCCACCGGTTATGGCGCGACCTATTTCGTGCAGCACATGCTGGGCCGCAAGGGCACGAGCTTTGAAGGCAAGCGCACCGTCGTTTCGGGCTCGGGCAACGTCGCGATCTACACGATCGAGAAGGTGCACAGCTTTGGCGGCAAGGTGATCGCCTGTTCGGATTCGAGCGGCTATGTGGTGGACGAGGCCGGCATCGACCTCGAGCTGCTCAAGGACGTGAAGGAAGTCCGCCGCGCGCGCATTTCCGATTACGCCAAGGCCCGCGGCAAGAGCGCGACCTATGTTGAAGGCGGCTGCATCTGGGATGTGCCCTGCGATGTGGCGATGCCGTCGGCGACGCAAAACGAGCTGACCGGCAAGGATGCGCAGACGCTGGTCAAGAACGGCGTTATCGCCGTTGGCGAGGGCGCCAACATGCCCTCGACGCCGGACGCGGTGCGCGTGTTCCAGCAGGCGGGCGTGTCGTTCGCGCCGGGCAAGGCCGCCAATGCCGGCGGCGTCGCCACCTCGGCGCTCGAGATGCAGCAGAACGCCTCGCGCGATTCCTGGACGTTCGACGAAACCGAGCAGCGGCTGAGCGACATCATGCGCAACATCCACGATGCCTGCGCCGATACGGCAGAGATGTATGGCGCACCCGGCGACTATGTGCTGGGCGCCAACATCACCGGCTTCGTGCGGGTGGCCGACGCCATGCGGGCGCTCGGCGTGGTGTAATCCAACGCAATGGGCGGTCGCGCGATGCGGCCGCCCCTCGCGGGCCTATTCGTGCGTGGTGACGGGACCGCTGCGCTTGGAGGGCTCGCTGATGGCCGCGAACAGGCGGCCGATAAAACCCAGTTCTTCGGGGCGGACGCCGGCTTCCTTGCGCATTTCGACGAGGAGCGCGCTGGTGCGGTCGAGGCGTTCGCAGGCAATGGTGGCGACGTGGAGCGCGACGAGCGGCGTGCGTTCGAGGAACGCGATGGCGTTGTCGATGACGCGCACTTCGGACTGCACGTCGGCACGGACGGTGGCGCTGTGGTCGGTGGCGAGGAGCACGCCCATTTCGCCCACCAGCGCGCCGGGGTCGATGATGGTCGCGATGTCGATGCCATCGCGCGAGACGATCAGCCGGCCGGCCTGCAGCACATAGAGATCGCCGCCGGCGGCGCCCTCTTCGATGAGCCGCTCGCCCGGGGCGAGGCTCCGCACGGGCTGGGATTTGGTGAGGGCGAGGATGCTGGCCATGGATCAGCCCTTGTGTTCGCGGTCGTGCGCGCCGGTGACGGCGGCAAAGAGGCGGCCGAAGACCGGCGCCTGGGGTTTGGACTTGTTATCGCGCTCGGCCTCGACGAGGAGAGCTGAGGTGGCGTCGAGCCGCTGGCTGAGCAGCATGGCGACGCGCAGCGCCACCAGCGGCTGGCGTTCGAGATAGGCCAGCGCATCCCGCACCACGCGCAGCGTCGCGGCCTTTTCAGCTCGGACGGTGGCCGTGTTCTCGGTGCCCAGCAGCACGCTCATTTCGCCGACCAGCGCCCCGGGGCTGCTGACCGTCGCCAGCACCACGCCGTCGCGCTCGACGGTGAGACTGCCGGATTCGAGGACAAAGAGATCGCCACCGGGGTCGCCTTCCTTGATCAGGACCTCGCCCGGCTTGAGCGTCAGGGTGGGCTGGGAAAAGGTGAGTGTCAGCAAGCTGGCCATGGCAGCGCTCCGATGGGAAGCCGGAAGCTAGCGCAGCCGGGGGTGTTGGGGAAGTGGTGGCAGGAGATGGGGGCGGCACTTGCAACGCCGCCGACGCCCGCTAGGGTGAAGGCGGGGGTAATATGGGCTTCGCGGTATTCATCCATCGGCCGGATTCCGCTTACGCGGACGAGCCGGCACGGCACTATCAGTTTCCCAAGATGTACCTATCCCGCGTGTTGCCGGCGGTCGGCGGCTGGGTGGTCTATTACGAACCAACCAAGGTGCGGGGAACGCGAGGTTATTACGCCGTCGCCAAATTGGCCGACGTTGTCAAAGACGGGCGAGCCGACGGTCGCTACCTGGCGCGGATCGAGCCCGGCACCTATCTCGAATTCGCGAACCCCGTCCCCTTCGTGCTTGAGGATGGACGGGCCGAGCGTGGCGTATCAAACGCTGAGGGGCGCCCGTCGGGACGAGCACAATCGGCCGTCCGCCCGCTATCGTCCGACGATTTTGCCCGGATCGTCTCGCGAGGCCTCACCGAAGACAGTCTCCTCCTGCCACGCTGGAATGATGCCGTGGACGCCGGGACGGCGAACACTTTCGACGAGACGCAGGACCCGTTTGTCTTCGAACAGGACCGCATTCGCGTCGAGACCCTCACGTCGCGGACGCTTCGGGATCGGGTATTCCGCAAGATCGTGTTGCGCGCCTATGACGAACGCTGCGCCGTTACCGGGCTGAAGCTGATCAACGGTGGTGGCCGAGCCGAAGTTGAGGCGGCACATATTCGTCCCGTGGAGAAAGGCGGACCGGACATCGTCGCCAACGGCGTCGCCCTCTCAGGCACGGCGCACTGGATGTTTGATCGTGGCCTGATCGGCTTTGCCGACAATCACGAGATCATGGTCTCGCGGCAGGTCAATGACCGGGACGGCGTGGAGACGCTGCTCAACCGCACAGGTCGACTGATCGTCCCGGTGAGTTCGCGCGACAAGCCGCATCCCGCCTTCCTCCGATGGCATCGCGATAACGTCTTCAAGGTCTAGCGACCCTACGCTGATGCGATGGCTCGCCGCTTCCGTAGTGGCAGGCGAACGTGGCGAGCAGGGCCGCCCCCACCAACCGCTACGCGGTCCTCCCGCAGCTCACGGCCCGTGGCGTTTGAGGGCGGCGATGGCTTTGGGGTTGCCGGTGGCGGCGCGGGCGCGGAGGATTTTGAGGAAGGGGGCGTCGCCCAGGCCGGATTTGCGGGCGAGCTCGAAGGCGCGGTCGTAGTCGACCTTGACGCAGGGCTTGCCCATGAAGGTGCCGTGAAAATAGGTGCTTGCGGCGCTACCCATGTCGGCCTTGCTGCGCGACTGATTGGCGATGACCGACTCGCAGCTCCACGCTTCCTGCTTGCTGCGCGTCACGTTGACGGTGATTTCGACCGGCGGTGGCTTGGTGCAGGGCGAAACGCGCGCCAGCAGCTTTTCAAGCTTGGTGCGCTCCTTGTTCAGCTTGAAAGGCGGGGTGGTGCGGGTCGCGAGGCTGAAGATATCGCCCGGCATGCGCTCCATGATGCTGCCCCAAAAGGCCGCGAATTCCATGCACTCGAAGCCGCCGCCTCGATGGCCCGTGGCGGGATTGTAGGTGTTGGCGCCATAGGCGAAGCACATGTCGCCGCCCTGGCGCTTCCAGCGGCCCTCGAGGATCACGTCATTGCCGGGATACCAGAGCCAGGATTTGCCGTTCGTGGCCAGATATTCAACCTGCGTGCCATGCGCATAGTCGTAGGCCATGTTGGTGTAGCCGCCGACCTCTTGGGCGTGGGCCACCTGGGCGAGGCCCAGTGGAGCGATGAGGGTCAGCAGGAAGGCAAAGACACCGGTTCGGAGCAGCATTCCAGCGATGACCCTTTCGCTATTTGTCGTCGCCCATCTTGAGGGCGGCGATGAAGGCTTCCTGGGGGATTTCGACGTTGCCGTACTGGCGCATCTTGGCTTTACCCTTTTTCTGCTTTTCGAGCAGCTTGCGCTTACGGGTGGCGTCGCCGCCATAGCATTTTGCGGTCACGTCCTTGCGCATGGCGCGGACGGTTTCGCGGGCGATGATCTTGCCGCCGATGGCCGCCTGGATGGGGATGACGAACAGATGCGGCGGGATCAGCTCCTTGAGCTTTTCGCACATGCCGCGGCCGCGCGATTCCGCCACCGAGCGGTGGACCAGCATCGAGAGCGCATCGACCGGCTCGGCATTGACGAGGATCGAGAGCTTCACCAGATCGCCCTCGCGATAATCGGCAAGGGTGTAGTCGAAGCTGGCATAGCCAGTAGAAATGGATTTTAGCCGGTCGTAGAAGTCGAACACCACTTCGTTGAGCGGCAGATCGTATTCGAGCATGGCGCGATTGCCGACATAGGTCATGTTGCGCTGGATGCCGCGGCGGTCCTGGCAGAGCTTGAGGATGCCGCCCAGATATTCGTCGGGCGTCAGGATGGTCGCCTTGATCCAGGGCTCGCGGATTTCCTTGATCTTGACCACATCGGGCATGTCGGCCGGATTGTGCAGATGGATGGTCTCGCCATTGTTCATCTCGATCTCGTAGATCACCGACGGGGCGGTGGCGATGAGATCAAGATTGAACTCGCGCGACAGGCGTTCCTGAATGATTTCGAGATGCAAGAGGCCAAGGAAGCCACAGCGGAAACCGAAGCCGAGCGCGGCGGAGCTTTCCATTTCGAAGGAGAAGCTCGCATCGTTGAGGCGGAGCTTGGCCATCGCCTCGCGCAGTTCCTCGAAGTCGGACGCATCGACCGGGAAGAGGCCGCAGAACACCACGGGCTGGGCCGGGCGGAAGCCGGTCAGCGCCTGTGCGGTGGGCTTCCTATCATCAGTGATGGTGTCGCCGACATTGGTGTCGGCCACCTGCTTGATGGCGGCGGTGAAGAAGCCGATCTCGCCCGGGCCGAGTTCGCCGACATCGACGAGCTTGGGCGTGAACACGCCGACGCGGTCGAGCTCATAGGCGGCGCCCGCATTCATCATGCGGATCTTCTGGCCCTTCTTGATGGTGCCATCGATGACGCGGATGAGGACGACGACGCCGAGATACGTGTCGTACCAGCTGTCGACCAGGAGCGCCTTCAGCGGCGCCTTGACGTCGCCCTTGGGCGCCGGCAGGCGGTGGACGATGGCTTCGAGCACGGTGTCGATGCCCATGCCGGTCTTGGCGGAAATTTCCAGCGCATCGGAGGCATCGAGGCCGATCACGTCCTCGATCTGCTGCTTGACGCGATCGACATCGGCGGCGGGCAGATCGACCTTGTTGATGACGGAGACGATCTCATGATTGACCTCCATCGCGTGATAGACGTTGGCGAGCGTCTGCGCCTCGACGCCCTGGGTGGCGTCGACGACGAGCAGCGAGCCCTCGACGGCGGCGAGCGAGCGGTTCACCTCATAGGCGAAGTCGACGTGGCCGGGCGTGTCGATGAGGTTGAGGACGTAGGTCTCGCCGTTCTGCGCCTTGTAGTTCAGCCGGACGGTCTGCGCCTTGATGGTGATGCCGCGCTCGCGCTCGATATCCATCGAGTCGAGCACCTGCTCCTTCATTTCGCGCAGTTCGAGGCCGCCGGTCAGCTGGATCAGCCGGTCCGCCAGCGTCGACTTGCCGTGGTCGATATGAGCGACGATGGAGAAATTGCGGATATGGTCGAGCGGAACGGTCATGAATCTGCACAAAACGGGAAGTTCTGCGGCTGATAGCAGGGCCGGAGGCCGGGGGCAAACGTGGTTTACGGGGGGTTAACCGCGGTTTTGAGGTGACGCCGGAAAACCCCGGTCGCCACAGGTTGCGCCGAAGCACCCTGCCCCGCCCCTTGGCTTATCCCCGGTGCTGCGCAGCGGTCATCCGGTAGAGGACGTGCGGGCGGAGGGGGTGGCCTGCGGCGATCAGGGGG
>SEEL01000033.1 GCA_004144345.1 Hyphomicrobiales bacterium | reverse complement strand
AACTACGGGTACCCGAAGGCTGGACCATACAGAGCACGACTGCCCCGCCCCCGCTGCTGCCACCCGCACTTCGTCGGTACGCCGCGGTAGTCGGCGACAGCGGGGGCATTATGCGGGTGGTCCAGGGGGACGTGGATAAGTTTCCGGATATTTCTTGGATTGGTGTGTGGGGGCAGCGGGTTCGGCGGTGTTTCTCTAGTGAATTGTAGCGGGGTCTGAGCACTGGGCCCGCCCCACCCACCGGCTTCGCCGGTCCCCCCTCCCCGGAGGGGAGGGAGGGGCTCCACCCAAGGTGCAGCATCACGCGTACTTTCAGTCGGGTCTCCCTCCTCGGCGCGTAGCGCTGGGGAGGGGGGACCAGCCGAAGGCTGGTGGGTGGGGTAGCAGCCGAAATGGAGGTTCACGCTCTCGCGGGAATGGGCAGCGGCTGGTGAACTAACTCAGCCCGGATAGGCGACTTCGATATCCAGCACCCAGGTGATGCCGAAGCGGTCCTTGAGCATGCCGTAGAGCGGCGACCAGGCGGATTTGGCGAGGGGGACGAGGGGCGTGGCGCCGGGGCTGAGTTTTTCCCAGAGGCCGGTGAGCTCGGTGGCGTCGGTGCCGCGGATCGAGACGAAGAGCGGGATGATGCCGGCGTCCCAGGGCTGCGCGGCGGGAACGTCGTAGGCCATGATGCGGAAGCCGTTCTCGGCGGCCACCTGGCCCCACATGATCTGGTTGGCCTCTTCCGGGCGCTGCACGGCATGGGCGTCGGCATAGGTCACGGCGGCGAGCTGGCCGCCGAACACGGATTGGTAGAACTCCAGCGCAGCGCGCGCCTGCCCGCGGAAGTTGAGATGGGTGGTGGTCTTGATGGTCATTTCGGCTCCGGTTTGGATCTGTCGATGGAGCCGGTATAAGGAAGCCCAACTGCCACTTTCCGTCAGTTGAGCGATGGCGCGTCCGGACCGGCTTTTTCGACTGCTGCAGGCGATGCGGGTGCTGCCCGCGCCGGTGACCGCGGCACGGCTGGCGGAAGAGACGGGCGTCTCGCTGCGCTCGCTCTATCGCGACATCGACAGTCTGCGGGCGGCCGGGGCGCGGATCGAGGGCGAGCGCGGCTATGGCTATCGGCTGACCGAGGATTACGCGCTGCCGCCGCAGACTTTCGAGCGCAGCGAAATCGAGGCGATCGCGCTCGGGCTGGCCGAAGTGCAGCATATGGGCGACCCGCAACTGGCTGCGGCCGCCACCTCAGTGCTGGCGAAAGTCGCGGCGACCCTGCCGGACGATCGCGAGCAATATCTGTTCCATGCCGTGTCGCGCGTCTACCGGCCCGACCGGCGCTATCCGCAGGTCGACATGGAGCTGCTGCGCCGGGCCTGCTGGGACGAGCAGGCGCTGGCGATCAGCTATCTCGACAAGGGCGACCGGCCGACCGAGCGCATTATCCTGCCCCTCGCCATCGTCTATGCCGACCGCTCGCTGGCGGTGCTCGCCTGGTGCGAACTGCGCCAGGATTTTCGCATTTTCCGGCCCGAGCGGATGCAGGCGGTGGCCCTGGCGGGGCGCAGCTTTAGGCCGCGCCGCGCTGCCTTGCTGCGCGAGCATCTGGCGGCGCTCGAGGCGCGCAGCGGCGGTTGAGGTTTAGTCGGTGCGGGTGCCGGCGATGGCCTTGCCGTCATGCGGGCCGAGTTCGTGTTTTGGCGCGTCCAGCCAAGCGCGGTTGCGGGTGGCGAACTCGGCCATGCGCGCCGGATTGAGCGGATAGTTGACGCGGTTGGTGTCCTTGTTGGCCTCGCCGATGACGAGGATGTGGATGTCCTCGCTCGAATTGTTGAGGAAGCTGTGGGCGATGCCGGTGCCGGCAGGAAAGCCGACCGCGTCGCCGGGCACCAGCGGATGGAGCACGCCGTCGATCCACACATCCGGCTTGCCCTCAATGATGTAGACGAACTCTTCCTCCTCGCTCTCGGCATGCGGGAGGGACGAGCGGTTGCCGGGCGGGATCACTTCATAATGGATGCCAAGCTTGACGAGGCCGAGGGCGCGGCCGAGCGGACTGCCGCGACCGGCGAGGTCGGGATTGAGTCCGTCGCTGAAGGGTTGCTGCAGTTCCTTGAAGTGACGGATGAAATCGGGGCGGGCAGGGCGGTCGCTCAATTGGAATCTCCTCAATCGGGCCACCGAGCCTAGCCACTTTCTCCCTCCCGTGTTGAACTTCCGGGAGCGCTAGAAGCGGTAGTTGAGGCCGGCCTGCACCAGCCCGAGCGAGTGGGTGTAGTCGTAGGTCCAGTTCGAGGGGTAGGCCGACCCGTAGTCGAAGGTGGAGCTGCCGGTGGCGAACTGCACATGATTGTATTCGGCGAACACCGAAAGCTGCTCGGAGAGCCTCAGTTCGAGGCCGGCCCCGAGCCCCGCACCGATCCGCATGGCGTTGAGGCTGTCGTCCACGAGGCCCCAGCGCTCGTCGACGCTGGCATAGTTGAAATGGCCGGCGACCACGCTGGCGTTGACGTAGCCGAGCAGGTTCGGCTGGAACAGATAGCCCGCCCGCGCCGCCAGCGAGGTCAGCGCCACGGCGTTGGACGAGATCAACTCGTCCACCTTCATGAAGGAGTCGCCGTCCGAATTGGTGACGATGTGCTGCAGCTTGAGGCCGAGCACGGTCGCGCCGAGCTGCACATCGAGGCCGGCCTGGATGCCGGCATAGGGATGCCAGCCGTCATAGCTGGCGGCGTCATAGCCGCCATAGGTCAGTTGCGGCGGCGAATACTGGTCGGTCGTGAGGTAGCCGGCGCCGAGCGTGGCGCCGACATAGGCACCGCTCCACGATGTCGCTGCGGAGGGCCCCTCGGCAAGCGCCGGCGCGGCGGCGAAGAGGGCGAGGAGCGGCAGCGCCGCCAATGTCGTCGATGCGTGAAGTTTCATGTCTGCTGCCCCCCGACAGACTAGAATGTCAACGTTGACATGAACGAGTTAGCCGCAGGCCCCCGGCGCGGTCAACCGAGCCGCCGCCGCCCTTGACACTGTGTATCTACACACTATGTAGGCCGGCATGGCTGACGACTTCACCCAATGCATGGTCTCGAACTCGCGCATGGCGGCGCGGGCGATCACGCGGCGCTATGATGCGTATCTGCGGCCGCACGGCCTGACGGCGACGCAGCTGTCGCTGCTGGGGGCGGTGCAGCAATCGCCGGGTGCGACGGTGTCGGCGCTGGCCGAGGCACGCGGCTTCGACCGCACGACCCTGATCCGCAATCTCGACAAGCTCGAAGCGGCGGGGCTGGCGGCATCGGCGCGGGGCGGCGGGCGCAACGGACGGATCGCCGAACTGACACCCAAGGGCAAGGCGCTGCTCACTCAATTGCTGCCGCTGTGGCGGCAGGCGCAGGCGGACCTGCGCGCCGAACTTTCATCCAGCACATTCGACGACAGCGTCAACATGCTGCGCCGACTCGCCAAAGTCTGAAGGGACATCATCATGGCACGCGATACCGATCCTGTAGTGATCACCGGCATGGGCGCCGTCTCGCCGCTCGGCGTGGGCGTCGAGGCGAACTGGCAGGCGCTGATGGCGGGCAAGAGCGGCATCGTCATGAACGACCGTTTCGACGTGACCGATTTCGGGGCGAAGATTGCGGGGCTGGTGCCAGCGGAATTCGACCCGACCGCCTTCATCGACCCCAAAGACATCAAGAAGATGGATCTGTTCATCCAGTATGGGCTGGCGGCAGCGCATGAGGCGCTGGCGCAGTCGGGCTGGGTGGCCGATACGCCGGAAAAACAGGCGGTGACGGCGACGATCATCGGCTCGGGCGTCGGCGGCTCGCCGGTCATGGCGGACGCGGTCGATACGATCCGCACCAGGGGGCCGCGGCGGCTCTCGCCCTTCACCGTGCCCTCGTTCCTCGCCAATCTGGCGGCGGGCTGGATCTCGATCAAATACGGCTTCAAGGGCCCGATCGGCGCGCCGGTGACGGCATGCGCGGCGAGCGCACAGGCCATCGGCGACGGCATGCGGCTGATCCGCACCGGCGAGGCCGAAGTCGTGGTGGTCGGCGGTGCCGAAGGGTCAGTGGACCCGATCTCGATCGGCGGCTTCGCCGCGAGCCGGGCGCTCAATACGACCTTCAACGACCGGCCGACCGAGGCATCGCGGCCGTTCGACAAGGGCCATGCCGGCTTTGTGCTGGCGGAGGGCGCGGCGGTGGTGGTGATCGAGCGGCTGAGCCATGCGCTGGCGCGCGGCGCGACGCCGCTGGCGATCGTCGCCGGCTATGGCACCTCGGCCGATGCGTACCACCTGACCTCGGGTTCGCCCGATGGGGCAGGGGCGCAGGTGGCCATGAACCAGGCGATCCGCATGGCGGGCATCCTGCCCGACGAGATCGGCTATGTGAACGCGCATGCGACCTCGACCGAGGTCGGCGACAATGCCGAGATCAACGGCATCCGCGCCGTGTTCGGTGATCGCGGGCAGACGCTGGCCGTGTCGTCGACGAAATCGGCGACCGGGCATCTGCTCGGCGCGGCCGGCGCCATCGAAGCGGTGTTCTGCGCGCTGGCGCTCAAGCATCAGATGTTGCCGCCGACGCTGAACCTCGTCGATCCCGAGCCGGTAGCGGCGCAGTTCGACCTCGTGCCCAACAAGGCCAAGCCGAAGGCGCTGCAGCATGTGCTGAGCAATTCGTTCGGCTTTGGCGGCGTGAATGCGAGCCTCGTGCTGAGCGCCGTCTAGCGCGGCGCGAAGGGCGTGATGTCGAAACCGGAATCGCGTCCTAGCGCCAGATCGGCGAGCAGCTTACCGCAATAGGGGCCGATCGTGAGCCCCGTTGCGGCGAGGCCGTTGCCGAGGATGAGGTTGTCGAAGCCGGGCGCGCGGCCGAAGATCGGGCGGTCGGTGGGGCCGAAGGGGCGAAAGCCGATGCGGGTCTCGATCAGCGTCGCGTCGGCGAGGCCGGGGGCGATGGTCAGCGCCTTGGTGAGCACTTCGTGCTGGCCGGCGGCGGTGACGCGGTAGTCGAAGCCGACATCGGCCTCGAAGGTGGCGCCGACGACGAGGCGGCTGTCGTCGAAGGGCACGAAGTAATGGCTGTTGAGCGGCAGCACGACGGGCCAGTCGCGCGTGTCGATGCCGTTGAGGCCGAGATGGCTGATCTGGCCGCGGCGCAGCGTCACCGGATGCGCAATGCCGAGCGGGCTGAGCAGCTGCGGCGCCCAGACGCCTGAGGTGACGATGATCTGGTCGGCCGCGATAGGGTTGCCGCTGCCATCAAGGGCGCGAACGCCATTGCCGGTGCGTTCGAGGCTGACATTGTCATTGTGTACGGTCGCGCCAGCCGCGATGGCGGCGCGCATCAGCGTGGCGGTGAGCAGTTTGCCATCGACGCGGGCGCCGCCGCTGATCGAGAGGCCCCCGAGGCCATCGCGCAGGGGCGGGAACATCTGCCGGGCGCGGGCGGCTGGGACAGGCGTGACGGTGCCGATCTCGGGAGCTTCGGCGCGGTGGCCATTGAGCCGCGCTTCAAGCTGCGCCAACCGCTCCTGATCCTCGGACAGCACCAGCGCGCCGACCGGCGCGAAGCCGATATCGGCGCCCGCTTGCGAGGCAAGCTCGGCCAGCAATTGCCGGTGGTAGCGCGCCCCGGCAATGCACAGGCGATAGCGCTCGATATCCGCATCGTCCTCGACCCATGGGCAGGCGATGCCGGCGCCGGCCAACGTCCCCTTGCCGGAATGGTTGGCATCGACCACCAGCACATCGGCGCCCTCGCGGGCGAGGTGATAGGCGGTGCTGGCGCCAAAGATGCCGGCGCCGATGATCAGAATGCGCATTATTTCGCGGCCTTCCCTGCACCGGCTTTTTTCGCCGGCGCCTTTTTGGCCACCGGCTGCTTCGCGGCGGGCTTTGGCTTGTCCTTCTTGACCGGCCGCTGCGACACGGCGTGGAAGAGGAAGTCGATCCAGCCGGCGAGGTCGTCATCATCGTCGATGGCGTCGGCTTCGATCCAGTAGAAGCCGGAGACCTGCTGGCCGCGCATGATCATCGGGCGGACGCCCGAGCGCGCTTCGGTCGCTTCGGCAAACGCCTTGCCGACGGAGATGAGGATTTCGCCATCCTTGGTGCATCCGACGAACATGTTGCCGTTGAGCAGGAAGCTCTGCGTGCCGAACATGTATTTCTCAGTCACCGCCGGATGGTCGCCCACCAGCGCGCGCACGCGCTCGATGAGGTGGGTCATCGTCTCGTTGTGCTTCATGCCTTGCCCTCTGTTCGACCGAGCCCGAAATGGGGCTCGGCCGCCCGACCGCTATTTGGGATCCAATGTCTTTGTGTAGTCGAGGGCGAGGGTGATCCACCCCTTGAGCTCGTCGGGGTCTTCGGTGTCGGCGGCGGCGACGCCGACAAAGCCTTTCATCGGACGCTCGCCCATCATCATCTGGAACGCGCCGGGACGCCCGAGCGCGGCATCGGCCTTGCCGGGATCGACGCGGATCAGGAGATCGCCCTTGGCGGTGGTGCCGACGGCCATGTTGCCATGCAGCATGAAGCCGGTGCCGCCGAACATCTTCTTTTCGACGATGCCCGGCTTCTTGAGCAGCGGGCGGAGGCGCTTGGCGAGAGCATCGGAGGCGATGGTCACATCAGCGCTCCGGGATCGCGATAGGTGTCGTGGCGCGGCAAATCCGCGGCGATCTCGTCCCATTCGCGGTGGCTGCGGGCAAAGATCAGCTGGTTGGGCGCGTACCACTCGGTCGCGCTGCCGAAGAGGCCGGCGGGCAGCATCAGCAATTGCTCGGCGCGGCTTGAGCGTGCGGCGATGGGCGTACCGCATTGCGGGCAGAAGCTGCGGGTGAGGGTGGCGCCGGAATTGGCCGGGCGGGCAAAGCTGCGCGTCTCGCCGGTGATGGTCACATCGTCCGGCCGGGCGAGGACTATGGTCGAATGGCCGGTGCCGCTCGCCTTCTGGCAGTCCTCGCAGGCGCACATGAACATCGACAGCACCTTGCCGGCGAGGCGGACGCTGACGGCGCCGCAGGCGCAGCTGGCGGTGAGATCGACAATCGGGCGGGGCTTGCGGTCCATGGCCATGAGGCTGCCACCGGGCGGGCCTGCGCCGCAAGACGGTTGATTCCGCCGGCCCGGGGGTCTAGGTCGCGGGCATGAATGTCAGTCACGTCCCTCTGCCGGCGACTGTACAGTTCGCGCCCGACTATCCGGTCGAGACGCAGCGGCTGCTGCTGCGGCCGTTCAGCCGGGGCGATGTGGATGCGGTCTATTCCTATCGCAGCCGCGCGGACGTCGCCGAATATCTGTTCGATCCGCCGATGACGCATGAGGAATGCGCCGAGGCCGTGCGCCAGCGCATCGGGCAGATCGCGTTTTCGGGCGAGGGCGACAAACTCCTGCTCGCGGTGGAGCGCAAGGAGGACCAGCGGCTGGTCGGCGAAGTGTCGCTGATCTGGCGCAGCGTTGCCGACGCACAGGCCGAGCTCGGCTACATCCTCCATCCCGACGCGCAGGGGCAGGGCCTCGCGACGGAAGCCGGGCGGGCGCTGCTCGCCTTCGGCTTCGAAGTGGTCGGGCTGCACCGCATCTATGCCCGCTGCGACGCGCGCAACCTTGCCTCGGCGAGGGTGATGCGGCGGCTCGGCATGGTCGAGGAAGCGCATCTGCGCGAGCACATGCAGGTCAAGGGCCGCTGGGACGAAGAGCTGATCTACGGCATCCGCGAAGCCGAGTGGTTCGCGCGCTGACGGTGCGCCGACCGCGACGCAATTGTGTCGCTCACGGGAAAGTTCTTTCAGCGGCTGCGACGGTTTGCGCCGGAACCGGGCGCGCAAGGTCACGTTGTCTGCTCAGGGCTGAGAGCGCAGCGGAGGGCGCCTCATCATGACCAAGAACGAATTGACCGTAAAAACCGACAGGCTGATTTTGAGGCCGCTCGAACGTTCCGATTTCGACGCCGTTCTGAGCTATTATTCGCTGCCCGATGTGCAGCGCTATCTCGACTGGAAGGCGCGCGACAAGATCGAGGCGAAGGTCGCGTTCGACGCGCTGCGCAAGCAGACGCGGCTGACCCGGCCCGGCGAGATCATCACCTTTGCCATCGTGCGCAAGACCGATGGCGCGGTGATGGGCCATGTGTCGCTGCGCTGGGCCGACGCCCATGCGGCGCAGGGCGAAGTCCGCTTCGCGCTCGGGCCGGCGTTCCGTCGCCAGGGCTTTGGCAGCGAGGCGGTGAATGCCGTCATCACCATGGGCTTTGCCGACTACAAGCTGCACCGGATCTTCGCCGTTACTGCCGGCAAGAACGAGGCGGCGGCCAAACTGCTCAAGCATCTGGGCATGCGGCTCGAGGCCCATTACCGCGAGCACGCGCTGTTCCAGGGCGAGTGGGACGAGGAGCTGCATTTCGCCATCCTGGATCGCGAATGGCAGCGCAGCGCCAAGGTGCGTGACCTCTCCCGGCACAAGGTCGCCTAAGAGGTACGTGCCCGGCGCAATATTGACCAATCATTAGCCTCGCCGGACATCTTCCGGCAGTTTGCTGATCCAATCGACTAATCTGGCGGCCTGTTTGACGAGGGTTCGCCTGTGGTTTGGAGTTCTTCGGCACGGCTGAAAGCCAGCCTGCAGGACGTTGTGTTCATCGCTCTTCTCGTCTTCGCCGCGGCGCTGTTCGGCATCCTGACTCGACCGATCGGTTTCCTCTCCGCCTTCTGGCCGGCCAATGCGCTGCTGCTCGGCGTGATGCTGCGGCAGCCGGAGCTTTCAACACCCCAGAACTGGCTTGCCGCGTTCGGCGGCTTCGTCGCCGCCGACATGCTGACCGGCAGCGAATTGGGCGTGACCCTGTGGCTGACCGCGGCCAATGTCGCGGGTGCCCTCACCGGATGGCTCGTGCTGCGCGGCGTCCCAGCCGAGCACCACCGGCTCTCCCGTCCGTCCTCGATCTTCTATCTGCTGGGCGGCAGCGTGGCGGCGGCCATCGCGGCGGCAGCGGTCGGCCTCTGGGTGGCGCCCGACCTCCTCGGCACGGACCGCCTCAGAGGCTTCGCCTTCTGGTCGGCGTCGGAGCTGGTCAACTACATCATCATCCTGCCCGTCGTGCTGACGGCGCCGGGCCTGCTGGCGGTGTGGCAGCGGCTGCGGGGCGCCTTCCACTGGCGCCCAATGCTGCCGGCGCTGTCGCTCGGCGCCTCGATCATTGCGAGCACGCTGATCGGCGGACCGGGGTCGCTGGCCATCCCGGTACCGGCGCTGCTCTGGTGCGCGCTGAGCTACAGCCTGTTCACCACCTCGATCCTGACCGTGGTCCTCGGGGGCTGGCTGATGATTGGCTTCACCGACGGCTTCGTGGCCATGGCGACGCTGACGACCGCATCAGCGGCACGATCTCGGTCCGCATCGGCGTCGCCATGCTGGCGCTGGCGCCGCTCGCGGTCGCGAGCATGAACTCGGCCCGCAACGAGCTGCTGCGCAAACTCAACTTCGCTGCCGACCATGACCATCTGACCGGCGTGCTGACGCGCGGCGCGCTGGTGACGGCGGCGAGCAAGCTGCTGGCGAACGAGCGCCGCGGCAGCAAGGGCGTCGCGCTGCTGATGCTCGACCTCGATCATTTCAAGTCGATCAACGACCGGCATGGCCACCTCATCGGCGACGACGTGCTGGTCGCCTTCGCCAACGCCGCGCGTGCCGAATTGCGGGCGACCGATTTGCTCGGCCGGTTCGGCGGCGAGGAGTTCGTGGCGCTGCTGCCCGACACCGACCGGCGCGCCGCCGTCATGATCGCCGAACGGCTGCGCTCGCCGTGACGCAGATCAATCTGCCCTGCGACGGCAATGGCTCGGTCGGCGTCAGCGTCAGCATCGGCGCGGCCACGGCCCACTTGCCGGTGCAGCTTGACGATTTGCTGTCCTTCGCCGACCGGGCGCTCTACCGCGCCAAGGAGGCGGGGCGAAACCGCGTGACGGTCGACGCCGTGCCGAATGTGGAGCCCGGGACCCGGCGGCGCACGGACAAGTTTGCCGTGGCGGCTTGATCTGACCCCGGCTTCGGCCCTATCTCGCGCCCATGGCCGGTACCGATAAAACCCAGCAGTTCAACTTCCGCCCCTCGCCGGCGGTGATCCTTTGCGAGCCGCAGCTCGGCCAGAATATCGGCACGACAGCGCGCGCCATGGCCAATTTCGGCCTGTGGGACCTCCGGCTGGTCAACCCACGCGACGGCTGGCCGAACGAGGAAGCGATTGCCGCCGCCTCGCGTGCCGAGCATGTGCTGGAGCGCGTACGGGTGTTCCCGACCACCGAGGAAGCGATTGCGGATCTGACGCTGGTCTATGCGACGACGGCCCGGCGCCGCGATCTGCAGAAGCCGGTGCTGGGGCCCGAGGAGGCGTCGCAGCGGGTGATTTCGCATATTGCGCGCAATGTCGGCGGCGCCGGGATTTTGTTCGGGCGCGAGAAATGGGGCCTGCTCAACGAAGAAGTGGCGCTGGCCGACGCCATCGTGACGCTGCCGGTCGAGGCCGCCTTCGCCTCGCTCAACATCGCGCAGGCGGTACTGATCATGGCCTATGAGTGGCGGCGCCAGACCGATATCGGCAAGGAGCTGCTGTTCGGCGAGACGGTGGCGGAGCCGGCGACCAAGGGCGAACTGCTCAAACTGTTCGAGCATCTCGAGGCGTCGCTGGACGAGGCGGGCTTCTTCACCGCGCCCGACAAGCGGCCGACCGTGGTGATGAATTTGCGTGCCATGCTGAGCCGCGGCACCCTGTCGGCCCAGGAAGTCCGCACCCTGCACGGCGTGATCTCGTCGATCGAGCGCAAGCACGAACGGCCGAAGGCCAACCGGCCCAGCAAGGGGCAGAAGGGCGAGGCGGAGTAGGCCGGGGCGGCACCGCCCCTCTGGCGGTCGGTTGTTATGGCCAAGCGTGGTTTGACTGTTCAGGTCGGGCGTGCCACTTCGGCCGTCCCATGACGTCTCCCGCACCCGCCGCCGAACCATCGCGTTACGCGTTCAGCTATCTCGGCTTCCGCTTTTACTGGCTGACCACGCTGCTCACGAGCTTCGCGGTGCAGATCATGTCGGTGTCGATCGCCTGGATGATCTACGACCTGACCAGCAACGCCTTCCTGCTCGGGCTGGTGGGGCTGTCGCTGTTCGCCCCGGCGCTGCTGCTGATCCTCGTCACCGGGCTGACCGCCGACCGGTTCAACCGGCGGGCGATCATGGCGGTTTGCCTTGTCGTCGAGCTCGGCTGTGCGCTGGGCTTCCTGCTGTTTTCCGAAGTGCACGCGCATGAGATCTGGCCGATCTTCGGCATCCTCGTGGCGCTGGGCACGGCGCGGGCCTTCATGAACCCGGCGGCGCAGTCGCTGGCGCCCAACCTCGTGCCGCCGCAGGCGCTGGCCAACGCCATCACCACCAATGCCTCGGCCTGGCAGATGGCCTCCATTGCCGGGCCGGCGGTGGGCGGGCTGCTCTATGGCGTGTCGCCGGTGGTGGCGTTCGGGACGGGCGCCGTGCTGCTGTCCTTCGCCATCATCTGCGTCCTGCTGATCCCGAAACCCCCGGCGCGCCAGTCGCATCAGGCGACGAGCCTCGAAACGGTGCTGGCTGGCTTCCGCTACATCTTTTCCAACAAGGTGGTGCTGGGCGCCATCTCGCTCGACATGTTTGCCGTGCTGATGGGCGGCGCGGTGGCGCTGCTGCCGATCTACGCCAAGGACATCCTCCATGCCGGGCCGCAGGAGTTGGGGTTCCTCCGCGCCGCGCCCGGCGTTGGCGCCATTGTCATGGCGCTGGTGCTGACGCGCTTCCCGATCCGCGACCATGCGGGCAAGCTGCTGTTCCTGTTCGTCGGCCTGTTCGGCGCCTTTACCGTGCTGTTCGGCTTTTCGACGACGGTCTGGATCTCGGTGCCGGCGCTGGCGCTGGTGGGCGCCTCGGACATGGTGAGCGTCACCATCCGCGAGACCATCATGCAGCTCTGGACGCCCGAGGAAGTGCGCGGCCGGGTGAACGCCGTGAACTCGGTGTTCATCGGCGCGAGCAACGAGCTGGGCGAATTCCGCGCCGGCACGGTCGCCTCGCTGATCGGCCCGGTCCCCGCCGTGGTGATCGGCGGGTTTGGGGCGATGGTGGTGGCCGTGACCTGGAGCGTGCTGTTCCCGGGACTGCGCCAACAGCGGCGGCTGGACAAGAAGACGGCCTAGCGCGGGTTTCGGCCATCCGCCGCTTGACTCCACCGGCCTCCGCCTCTAGAGAACCGCCACTTTCCGGGCTTTGGCCCGTGAAGCGCACCCGGGATTCGCTGAAATAACTCAGGAATCTGTCGGCCCTCGCCGCAAGGCAGGGCAGAGGAGGGCGCAATCACTTTCGACGGTATGAAAGGATTCCGATGTCGAAGCGCATTCAGTCTAAGCACAAGATCGACCGCCGTTTGGGCGAAAACCTGTGGGGCCGTCCGGGCTCGCCGCTCAACGCGCGCGCCTATGGTCCCGGCCAGCACGGCCAGCGCCGCAAGGGCAAGACCTCCGACTACGGTCTGCAGCTGCGCGCCAAGCAGAAGCTCAAGGGCTACTATGGCTCGATCACCGAGAAGTCGTTCAAGCGGCTCTATTCGGAAGCCTCGCGCGTCAAGGGCGACACCGGCGAGAACCTGATCGGCCTGCTCGAGAGCCGTCTCGACGCGATCGTCTACCGCGCCAAGTTCGTGCCGACCGTGTTCGCCGCGCGCCAGTTCGTGTCGCATGGCCACATCCTGGTCAACGGCAAGCGCGTCAACATTCCGTCCTACCTGGTCAAGGTC
Source organism: Hyphomicrobiales bacterium (assembly GCA_004144345.1). Lineage (GTDB taxonomy): Bacteria > Pseudomonadota > Alphaproteobacteria > Rhizobiales > Devosiaceae > Devosia_A. Next base: position 28,163 of record SEEL01000033.1, on the reverse strand, counting down.
GGCGACAAGGTCGAAGTGCGTGAGCGCTCCAAGCAGCTCGGCATCGTCCTCGAAGCCAACCAGCTCGCCGAGCGCGACGTTCCCGATTACGTGGAAGTCGATCACGGCAAGCAGACCGCGACCTTCGTGCGCGTTCCGGCCCTCGCCGACGTGCCGTACCCGGTCCAGATGGAACCGAACCTGGTCGTCGAATTCTATTCGCGCTAAGCGCGAGGGATTTGTCCTCACGGAATTGCGAAGGGCCGCCCCACCGGGCGGCCCTTTCGTTTTGCCGTGTGCCTTGCTAGGTGCAGCAAGGGTTTGCGCGCTTGGGGGAGCGCTATGGGGTTTTGGGGGCAGCTGCGCCGTCACGGGATGACGGGGCGTGGCGATGCCATCGTAAAGGACGGCCCGGCGCTGGACTGGGCGGGCCTGCTGGCACGCGTCGAGCGCGAGGCGGCGGCGCTGCAGGCGGCCGGGCTGCGTGCGGGCATGCATGTCGGCATCACCATCCCGGACGAGATCGAGCATTTTGTCGCGAGCCTTGCCCTGTTGCGGCTGGGGGCGTGGCAGGTCGCGCTGGCGACCCATGATACGGCGGCCGAGCGCGAGGCGATTGCGGCGCGGGCCGGGGTGAGCCATGTGCTGCTGGGGCCGCAGGGCGAACCGGCGGCGGTGGGGCCGGGGGCGCTGAGCTGGCCGTTGCCGGCGGGCGACGTGGCGGCGCCGGCGAGCGACGCTGGCGGCGTGCTGCTGCGGACCTCGGGGACGACGGGCACGATGAACATCGTGCCGCTCAGCGGCGATGCTCTGCTCGTGCAGGCGGCGCGCCATCCGGAATATGCCGGCGGGCGGCTGCTGCGGCCGGCATCGATCGAGCACAACAATTCGAAGCGCCACCGGCTCTATTGCGCGGCGATGGGCGGGACCAATGTGTTCCTGCCAGCGGGGCAAGTGGATCTCGCCGACTATTGCCGGAGGCTTGGGGTGACGGCGCTCGATCTGGCGCTGATGCAGGCGGCGGATTTGCAGGGCCAGCCGTTCGATTGTGAGGTGCGGGTCAGCGGCTCGTCCGTGCCGCACGATTTGCGTCAGCGGTTGCTGGCGACGGCCGCGCCAAAACTGGTCGTGCGCTACGGGGCGACGGAGGTGGGGACAATCGCCGTCGCCGGGCCGGCGGCGCATGCCGGGGAGGGCAGCGTCGGGCGAGTTGTTGCCGGGATTGAGCTTGAGATCGTCGATGCGGACGGGTGGGCGTTGCCGCATGGCGAAAGCGGGCAGATCCGGCTGCGGGGTGAGGGGATTGCCGCCTTCTATCTGGATGCGCCGGAACAGAGTGCTGCGCGGTTTCGCGAGGGCTGGTTCTGGCCGGGCGATATCGGTGCGCTGGCGGCGGATGGCACGCTGCGCGTACTTGGGCGGGCCGACGACATGATCAATCTCAACGGCATCAATATCTTTCCATCCGAGATCGAGCGGGTACTGGAAAGCCATCCTGAGATCGGTGCGGCGGCGGCGCTTGGGCTGCCCTCGCCGGTGCATGGGCAGATCCCGGTGGCGGCGGTGGAATTGAAGCCGGGCCGCACGGCGCTGGCGCAGGAGCTGCAGGCGTTTGCCCGCGAGCGACTGGCACTGCGGGCGCCGCGCCGCATCCTGATTGTCGAGGCCCTGCCGCGTAACAGCCAGGGCAAGATTGTGCGCCGCGAGCTGGCGGCGAAATTTCATATTTTGGGGAGTACTAGATGACTGACGAGGATATTCGACGCCTCATTGCCGAGGCGCTGCGCTATGCCGCCGTGCCGCATTTCCGCGACAGCGATGTCGAGGCGGCCTTCGTGGCGGGGGCGCGCGACATTGCCGTGCGTGACCTCGATATCGACAGCCTTGCCAGCATGGAATTGTGCATCGCCATCGAGACCAGCACGGGCGTCTCGATCGTGCCCGGTGACCTGGTGTCCATCGCGTCCCTCGGCCAGCTGGTGGACCGTGTCCGGGGCGGTTGATCTTACCGCCCTCTATACGCGCCAGCTGCCCCGCCTCACGACCGAGAACCAGCGCAACCGGCTGCGTATCGCGCTCGAGAACCGCATGACGGCAATCGAAGCCTATCGCGTGCTGGAGCGGTTCCTGCCGGCACGGCAAACGCTGCCGGCGATGCTGGCCGAGATGCAGATGGTGGTGCCCAACGGGCTGGCACGGCAGTTAAACGGGATCGAGCGGCGACTGCAGCCGCTGAGCACCGAGGCCATCGCGGCGGGAACGGAGGAATGGGCGCTGAACCTCCGCCACTGGCTGTCGCTGGCTGGCAAGTGCCGTCCTGAGCCCTTCGTCCGGCGGCGCATCGCGCGCTCGATCGGGTTGTATGGCGGGCCGGGCGCAGCGGCGGAGAAGGCGCTGACCATCGTGTTCTGTGCCAGCACGCACCGGCCGACGCTGCCGGTGCCGGTCTACCTGCAGCACCTCGAGGCGCGGGCGACCGATGTGCTGATACTGCGCGATCCGGCGCAACGTGCCTTTGCGGCGGGGGTTGGCGGCAGCACGTCGAGCCTTGCGGAGACGATCGACCTGCTCCGCGATTACCGGCGCCAGCACGGCTATCGCCAATTGTACTGCCTTGGCACCAGCGCCGGTGGTCTTGCGGCACTGGCGACAGGGCTGGCGCTCGGCGCGACGGCGATCATGACGGTGGGGGCGGGTGGCCACGACGACAGCCGCCAGTTGCCACTGGGCGGGGTCTCCTTTGCCGATGTTCTCGTCGCGCTGCGGCAGGGGGCGGGGGCGGCAACACGGCTGGCGCATGCCTATGGCGCCGATGTCGCCGCCGACGTCACCAATGCCGAACGCAACAGGATGCTGCTTGGCGGCGAGTTGGTGCCGATCCGTGACGGCAGGAAACCGGTCGGTCACGCGGCGCTCTATCCGCTGGCGAAGCGGCGGCGGCTGGGGCGGTTCTTCGCCGAGTGGATGTATGAGCGCTGAGATTTGTTTGCCATTCAGCTAGCGATGCAGTTAACCGCGCCGCTTTACTTAAGAAGTGGTAAGTCGTTGCAGAAGATCGGATACCGATACTAGCGTCAGGCTCAGATAGTCGTCTGGGGTGACGCCATGCAGCAGACTTCCCGTAAACGCATCAAGTCAGTGCCCGCCGTTGGGGCCGCTTTCGACATCATCGACCACGGCATGCTCGCCATCGTGGCCGAGATCGCCGCCGATCAGGCGCATCTGGTTGCGGCCCGCAAGCCGGTGAAGCGCCGGACGGCGGCAGTGCGCGCCCGCAAGGCGGCGTGATGTCCACTGTCCTCTACCGCGTGCTCGAAGCGCTGATGGTGCTGTTGCTGATCGGCGCCTTCGTTGCCGCCATCTGGATGCTGGGGACGGGCACCAGATGAGGTACCAGCACTGGATCGATGCGATGGATCTTGCGGTGCTGCTGACCGTGCCGGCGGCCGGCATGGTGCTGGTGCTGTTCGCACTGGCGCAGTCCCGCCGCCACTAAGCCGAAGTATCGCCCGCCGGTGTGGATGCGTCGAGCGCGGCGCGCCTTGCGGCCCGCCGGTTGGCGGAAATCTTCTGGAGCCGCTGGATGAAGCCGATTGCCTCGTGCAGCGCCCCGAGCGGCAGATGGGTGAGCGGCGCGGTGGGCGCATGACGGAGTGGCAGCTTGAAATGGTAGATATGGCTGAACCGCCGCGCCGTGCCGGAGCCTGCGGGGACGATGTCGACCGTCCGTCCGGCAGGGGCGGGACGGGTCAGGGCAACTATGCCGTCGAGGGTGGCGGCGCGCGCGCCAAACAGGCGCTCAAGGGCATGTTCGAGATGCCCATCCTTGTCGCGATGCACTGAGAAGGCGGCCGCCGGAAAGCGCGGCGCGAGATCGGCGAAGAGGGCGGGGCGCGCCCAGAACATGGTGCCGGCAAAAAAACCGTAGGCAGTGGGCAGGGGATCCTGCAGCCGGTGCAGCATGGGCAGATTGCCTGCCACATGCCGCGGGCCATCGAGATAGAGGTCGGCGGCACCGGCCAGCAGCAGATCGTCATGGGCGGCGAAGGCGGCGAGCAGCGCGGTGACGAGGCCGCGGCTCTCCAACACGCCCTTGAGGCACTCCAGCCGCCACTCGCGGTGCAGCAGGCCGTCACGCTTGGTGTGGAGCTTGCACACCACATCGAAGGCCGCGAGCGCCGGATAGAGCGACAGGAACGGCGCCACGTCGCGCCCGACATTGGGCACGTAGCGGATTTCGGCATCCGCGTGGGTCCGCCGGATGAGAGGTTCGGCAGTGCTGCCTTCGGGCAGCGTCACGAAGAGCGTGAAGGGCGCCGGGATGTTGGCGATGTAGGCGGCCAGTTCGGGCCACAGCGCCGGGAAAAAGACATGCGCGACGACGGCGATGCGAAGCGGGCGCGCCGGCTCAGGCATGATTGAGCGTCGGGACCGGGCAGGGGCGGCGGACCGCTCCTGCCCAGGATGTATTGGGTGCCAGCACTATTCCGGCACGACCGCGGGCGTGGCCGCGGCGGGCACCGTCGCGGTGGCGAGATAGCGCGGGTCGTCATAATCGTTGGCAAAGACCAGCGTTTCCTTCGGGATCTGCCGTTCGAAGCCGCGCAGACGCTGGTAGATCGAGATCAGGTTGATGATCGTCGTCCACGAGTTCATCAGGAAGCGGAACGAGCTAGAGACCTCGCCGAAAGCGTTGAGGATCTGCTGGAAGATACCGAAGGTGATGGCACCGGTGACGATCGACGGGCCGAGCGCGATGTAGGGGAAGAAGGTCGATGCCTGCAGGTACGTGTACCGGAAGACGTTGAAGTAGGTGTAGTGGAAGTAGATGCGGAAGTAGTTCCGCTGCACGTTGCGGAACAGTTCGCGGATGGTGATCGGCTGCGACCGTTCGGGATGATCTTCGCCGAACACCAGTTCCTTGCGATAGGCCGCCTCGACCCGCTGATTGGCGAATTGCAGGCCGGGCAGGCGGATACCGGCGACGGCGAACAGCAGGGTGCCGAACACCGCCGAACCGAGCGCGATCCAGACGAGGCTGCCGGGCACGGCGCCGATCCACGGCAGGACCGAAATGGCGTCGGACAGCGACCACAGGATCGGGATGAACACGATCAGCGTCATGACGGATTCGACGATGGTCAGGCCAAGGCTCTCGACGATCGACGAGAAGCTCTGGGTGTCTTCCTGCACGCGCTGCGAGGCGCCTTCGATGTGGCGGACTTTTGGCCAGTTGGCCATATAGAAGAAGTTCATCGCCCGGCGCCAACGGAAGAGATAGTGGGCGTTGAGGAAGGCGTTGAACACGAGGACGAGGATGTTGACCGCCAGCACGGCCGCCACCGTCCAGACCTTTTCGATATATTGGTCGAAGGTGAAGGTGTTCGGCGTCTGCAGCGACGTCTGGATCATGTTGTAGAAGTCGCCGTACCAGTCGTTCAGCCAGGCGCCGACCTGCACGTTGAAATAGACGATCTCGATGATCGTCACCGTGCCCACGACGCTCCACCAGTACCAGCGCTTGTTGTCGCCGAGGAAGAACCACGGGATACAGAAGAGGTATCCCGACATGATCACATATTGGTACAGCCAGACCTTGTCCGGGCTGAAGAACGGCGCCGGATTGGCCTCGGTCGGCGTGATGCCGAGCCAGGGCCCCAGGCTCAGATAGGGCTCGATGGTAGAGCCGCCGAGGAACCACAGGGTCATGACGACCGCGGTCCAGGCTATCGCCGAGGTGAAGAAATTGACGGGATTGGGGAAGAAGGAGCGGAACACGGCGCGGACTCCTCGGGGGCTCGTGATGGCGGTCATCTAATCGACAGAAACGAGACTCAGCAAGGAATCTGCGTGCGCCTTACCGCGTTGTAAGCAAAGGAATTCGGGCGTATCAGGGCGCCATGAACGAGATCGTTTCGACCGCTGAGATGGAAGAGGGCGCCGAGGAACTGGCGCCCGCGATGTTCCGCGCCGCGCCGCGGAGCGTCGAATTCAACAAGCTGCGCAAGCGGCTGGTGCGGCTGACCCGCGAGGCGATCGACAAATTCGGCATGGTCAAGCCGGGGTCGCGCTGGCTGGTGGCGCTGTCGGGCGGCAAGGATTCGTACGGGCTGCTGGCGATCCTGCTCGACCTCAAATGGCGCGGCCTGCTGCCGGTGGAGCTCTTGGCCTGCAATCTCGACCAGGGCCAGCCCAATTTCCCCAAGCACATCCTGCCGGAGTTCTTGACCGCCAACGGCATCGAGCACCGGATCGAGTACCAGGACACCTATTCGATCGTCACCGACAAGCTGCCGCAGGGAGCGACCTATTGCTCGCTCTGCTCGCGCTTGCGCCGCGGCCATCTCTACCGGATCGCGCGGGAGGAGGGCTGTTCGGCGCTGGTGCTGGGGCATCATCGCGAGGACAGCCTCGAGACGTTCTTCCTCAACCTCTTCCATGGCGGCAGGCTCGCGGCCATGCCGCCAAAACTGCTGAACGATGATGGCGATGTCGAAGTGTTGCGGCCGCTGATCTATTGCGCGGAGCCGGACCTCGAGAAATTCTCGCAGCACATGGCGTTCCCGATCATCCCCTGCGACCTGTGCGGCTCGCAGGACGGGCTGCAGCGCAATGCGATGAAGGCCATGCTGGACGACATCGAGCAACGCCAGCCGGGCCGCAAGGACGTGATGATCCGCGCGCTGGGCAACGTCAATCCGAGCCACATGCTGGACCCCAAGCTGTTCGACTTCCTGTCGCTGGGGCGCGCCGAGTAGGTTCAGGCCTCGACGGCCGCGGGCGCGAGCGGCGCGGGATCTTCACCGAAGAGCTTACCGCCTTCGGCGATGAAAAAGCAGGCGAAGGTCAGCAGCCCCATGAGGGCGATGCCCAGCAGGATCGGCGTGGTCGTGCCGTCATAGCTTTGCGCGATGAGGTAGGAGAGGTACGCCGCGCCGAGCGTCGAGATGAGCCCGAAGACCGCTTGCGCTGTTCCCGCCACTGCGCCCAGCGGCTCCATGGACAGCGCACCGCTGCTAGAAAAGCCGGTGACCAGGGGCAGCGCGAACGCCATGACGAAGGCAAGATAGGCATAGGCACTGAGCCCGACCGTGACGTTGAGAAGGGCGGCGGTGAGGGCCAGAAGCGGCAGCAGCAGCGCCCCGTAATGGGCGCTGCGGCGCACTCCGACCACACGGATGATGCGCGAGGAAAGCAGCGAGCAGATGGCGGCCGCCCCGCCCATCCCGGTCATGGCCAGAGGGTAATAGGGCCCCCAGCCATATTGCTCGGCAAAGATCTGCTGGCCGGGGAGGATGAAGCCCAGCACCGCCGCCATCAGGAACGTGCTGGCGATGCCGTAGAAGAAGGCGCGGCGGTTGGTGAGGACAATCGCAAAACCCTCGGCGATGCCCGTCAGGCTGAGCGGACGGCGCTCGGCGGGCGCCAGCGTTTCGGCGAGGCGCAGGAAGGCCCATGTGCCAAAGAGCGCGGCAAGGCCGCCCATCACGAGGAAGATGAGCTGCCACGGGCCGACAAGCAGGATGAGCTGGCCGACGCCCGGCATGATGATCGGCACCAGCAGGAAGATCGACAGGATCAGCGACATGATCTCGGCCATCGCCTTGCCCGAATAGAGATCGCGCACGCAGGCGCCGAGGGCGACGCGGACGCAGGCCGCCGCCACGCCCTGAAGGAAGCGGCAGGCCAGCAGCAGCATGAAGCTCGGCGACACGATCGCCAGCAGCGTGCAGGCGATATAGGCGACCATGCCGCCCAAAATCATCGGGCGGCGGCCAAAGTGGTCGCTCAGCGGTCCGAACACGATCTGTGGCAGGCCGAAGCCGAACAGGAACGCCGTAATGACCAGCGAGCGGTCATTGTCGCGCAACACCCCGAAGGCGTCGCCGATGTCGGGCAGCGCCGGCAGCATGATGTCGATGGCCAGCGCATCGACCATCATCAGGCCGGCGGCGAGGAAGATGAATTCGCGCCGGGACAGCGCGGATCGTAGCGTGCTCATCACGAGCCACCGGCCGGGTCGAGGAACAGGCGTCTTCGGGCCATGGCGGCCGGCAGCATGATGTCGCCGGCAAATGCCTCCACCATGGTGGGGGCAGCCATCAGCAAGACGAACTCAGTCTTTGAAAGTACTGGAAAATTCATCCCGGAAACTCCGAATGATCTGTAGATCAAGACCGGAAGTATTCTTTGGATTGCCCGTATAGTACCGCATCGGACCGGTGTTTTAAAGTAAAGCGTGGCTCGGGATTGTCATCAATTACCGGGACAGGGTTTTGTCCGTGGCAATCGGCATGGCGGTTGAGGCTCGCCAGCGGTCCGGTCTGTGCTAGTCAACGGGCACCCTCAACGCTCCGGAACAGTCCATGCCCGTGCCCGATATTGCCGAACTTGCCGAAATCCTGCGTGACGCGGCCAAGGCGGAAATCCTGCCGCGCTTCCGGCGGCTGGAGCCGGAGACGGTGCGGACCAAATCCAACCCGGCGGACCTCGTGACCGAGGCGGATACGCAGGCCGAATGGTTCATCAAGCGCGAGATCGAACGGCGCTGGCCGGGGACGCTCGTGGTGGGCGAGGAATCCGTTGCGGCCGACCCGGCGCTGCTCGACCGGCTGGCCGGAGCGGAGGTGGCGATCACCGTCGATCCGGTCGATGGCACCGCCAATTTCGCGGCTGGACTGCCGCTCTATGCGGTGATGGCGTCGCTGGTGATCGGCGGCGAGGTGGCGGCGGGCATCATCTACGACCCGATGGGCGACGATTGGGTGCTGGCCGAACGCGGCTCCGGCGCCTGGCTGCGGCGGCCCGATGGCGAAGCGGTGCGGCTGCGCGTGGCGGCACCCAAAATCCTGTCCGAGATGATCGGCCATGTGTCGCTGACCTTCCTGCCGCCTGAGACGAAGCCCCTGGTGTTCGCCAACCTCGCCAAGATCCGGGTGCCGGCGCATTACCGCGTCGCCGGGCACGACTACCGGACCTTCGCCTCCGGCCACTGCGACTTCGTGATGTTCAACAAGCTGCTGCCCTGGGACCATCTGCCGGGCACGCTGATCTCGGCCGAAGCCGGGGCGCATGTCGCCAAATTCGACGGCTCGCCCTACCGCGTCGGCGAAACCAGCGGCGGCCTGCTGCTGGCGTCGGACAAGGACAGCTGGGACCTCGTCCGCCGCGAGATTTTCACGGTGTGAGCTATCGCGCCAGCCCGGCCTTGCACGCATTGGCGCCTGAGGCGTTATAATCGTGTGAGGCGGAGGAGAGCGCGGGTGGATCATCAGGATTATTGGGCGATCGCCGAGGCGGATATCGAGATCCAGAATCCGGTGACGGAGCGGAAGCTCAGGCTGCTCGACGATTATTGCGATATTCGTGACGGCCTCAGGGTGCTCGATATCGGTTGCGGCAAGGCCTGGCTGATGCGGCAATGGGCCGAGCGCTTCGACATCGAGGGCACCGGGCTCGAGACCAATCCGGCCTTCCTCGATTTTGCGCGCAGCCGCAGCCCGCTGCGCGGCGGCCTGACCTATCTCGAGGGGCCAGCCGAGCGCTTCGTGCCGGAGCCGGCCAGCTATGACGTGGTGATGTGCCTCGGCGCGACCTTTGCGCTGGGCGGGTTCGTGTCGGCGGTCGAGTGGATGGTGGCGGCAACGAAACCCGGCGGGGCGGTGGTGGTGGGCGACCTCACCACCAAGCACCGGCCGGCGGTGGCGACGCACCAGCATCTGCCGCAGGATTCGGTGGAGCTGGCCGGCGTGATGCAGCGGCACGGGGTGGAGGTGTCGGCGATGATCTCGGCCTCGGAGGCCGATTTCGAGCGCTATGCCAGCCATCACCGGCACGCCACGGTGCGCTGGGTGCTGCAGCATCCGGGCCATCCCGACGAGCAGGACGTGGCGCACAAGAGCAGCGACGACTGGAACTATTACCTCAAGACCGTCCGGCCGTATCTGGGCTGGACCATCCTCGTGGGCCACAAGGCGGGCTGAGCCTCAGGCGGCTACAGCGCGTCATTGTGCGGGTGCTTGGTCTGGCCGACGAGCTTGGCCAGTTCAGAGAAGGACTGGATCTGCGCGTCGCTGGCGCCATTGTTGGCGAGCATCAGCAGGCGGGCCGGGAAGGCGACGGCGTCGCGGTGCGAGGGGCTGCGCTCCTCGGTGCCATCGTCGCCCAGCGCGGTCTGCTCGGCCACTTTGAGGGCATGGCCGACTTCCTCGCGGGAGAGCAGGCCCTTGCCCACCAGCGTGTTGTTGAGCGAGGCGAGGACGATGTAGAGGCCCTCGAGCTGCAGATTGGCGGTGTTCATGGCGATCTCCCTTTGCCCAGAGAACGCCACCATAGCGCGTTTCGATCCGGGATCAGTCGCTGTGGGCCGGGGTGGGGTGGGCATGGTCGGGGCTGACCCCGAACAGCCGGCCCTTTTCGGCGATCAGCACGCTCAGCAGCGCCAGCGACCCCATGATGACGTAGCCGGTGGCGTTGGGGGTAAGCGTGTTGTTGAAATGCTGGCCGATATAGGTGCCGAGGAGGGCGCCGCCGACGGTCTGCATGAAGCCGAACACGGCGGCGGCGGTGCCCGCGACCCGGCCCAGAGGCTCCATCGACAGCGAATTCATGTTCGAGGCGGCGTTGCCGAAGAAGAACTGGATGACCAGCAGCAGCCCGTAGAACACCCAGAAATTCACCGGCCCGATGAGGCTGAGGCCGAGCAGGATCGCCGCGCCCGAAATGTAGACGATGAGCGCCCCGTGGCTCAGCCGGCGCATGCCGAAGCGGCGGACGATGCGCGAATTGATGAAGGACGAGATGGCCATGGCACCGGCCATGCAGGCGAAGGCTACCGGGAACAGCGCGCCCAGCCCGTAGATATCAACGAAGATCTGCTGCGAGCTGACGATGAAGCCGAACATGGCGCCGAACAGGAAGGTGCCGGCGAGGCCGTAGAAGAAGGCGACGCGGTTGGTAAAGACGATGCGGAAGCCGTCGAAGATGACGCTCAGCTGCAGCTTGCGGCGATATTCGGGATGCAGCGTCTCGGGCAGGCGGAACCACGCCCAGATCGCGATGACGGCGGCGAGGCCGGCCATGAACAGGAAGATGTACTGCCACGGTCCGGTGAGCAGGATGATCTGCCCGATGCCCGGCGCGATGATCGGGATGGCCATGAAGACCATGAAGGTGAGCGACATGACCTCGGCCATCTCGCGGCCAGAGAAGCGGTCGCGCACGATCGAGGTAGCGATGACGCGGGTGGCGGCGGCGCCCAGCCCCTGGACGAAGCGCATGGCGAGCAGGATTGCAAAGCTCGGCGCAAAGGTCGCGGCGAAGGCGCAGATGACATAGAGCGCCATGCCGAAGAACAGCGGCGCGCGGCGGCCGAAGCGGTCGGTGACCGGCCCGTAGATGAGCTGCGCGGCGCCGAAGCCGATCATGTAGATCGAGACCACGAGCTGGCGCTCATTCTCGTTCGAGATGCCCAGCGCTTCGCCCATATAGGGCAGGGCCGGCAGCATCACGTCGATGGCGAGCGCATTGAGCGCCATCAGGGCAGCAATGAGAGCAATAAATTCGGGCCGGGACAGCACCCGTTGCGCAAGCGATTGAGTTGTCATCTGATATCCGCAGGCGAGGAGGCCGCCTGATTGGCCGGGACCATGCGCCCGCTGCCGATACTTGGCAAGTTTAGGGTCCTATCAAATTTTCTATTGCGGCGAGGGGGTTCAGGCCCGCGCCGGCTGAAAGTTGAGGGACGGCCGCTCGCGGATCGGCAGATGGATTGCCGCCGAGCCGAGGCCGAGCAGGATGCCCAGATACCAGACAAGGCTGTAGGAGCCGGTGACGTCAAAGGCATAGCCGCCCAGCCACACGCCGACGAAGGAGCCGAGCTGGTGGGAGAAGAAGGCGACGCCGTACAGCATGCCCATGTAGCGCGCGCCGAAGAAGAGGCTGACGAGCCCGGCGGTGAGCGGCACGGTGGAGAGCCAGAGGAACCCCATCGCCGCGGCGAAGATATAGGCCGAGAGCTCGGTGACCGGGAACAGCATGAACAGCGCAATGGCCACGGCGCGCGAGAAATAGATGGTCGCCAGCATCAGCTGCTTGGGCAGCTTGCCGCCGAGGTAGCCGGCCGAGAGCGAGCCGGCGATGTTGAAGAGGCCGATGATGGCGATCGACCAGCTGCCCACTTCGGGGGTGAGCCCGCATTGCACCAGATAGGCCGGCATGTGGACGTTGATGAAGGCGAGGTGGAAGCCGCAGACGAAGAAGCCGATCACCAGCAGCCGGTAGGAGCCATGGCCCCAGGCGCGCGACAGCGCCTCCATGAAGCGCAGATCGGCCTGGCCGGTGGGGTTCTCGGTCTTGCCGCGCAGCGCCCAGGCGAGGGGGATGGCGGCGACGAGGAAGACCGCGAGATAGACCAGCGCGTTCTGCCACTCGAAGGCGGAGATGAAGCCCTGACCGATGGGGGCGAAGGCGAACTGGCCGAAGGACGAGGCGGCGGTGGCGACGCCGAAGATCATCGGCCGCTTCTCGGCCGGGACGTTGCGGCCGAAGGCGACCATGACGATCGAAAAGGACGAGGTGGCGATGCCGACGCCGCAGAGGATGCCGGCCGTGAGGTTGAGCAGCAGTGCATCGGGCGACACCACCATCAGCACGAGGCCGGCGGCATAGACGACAAGGCCGAAGACGACGACCCGGGCGGTGCCGTATTTGTCGGCGATGGCGCCGGCAAAGGGCTGCGCCATGCCCCAGACGAGGTTCTGGATGGCCATCGCCATACCCCAGGCCTCGCGGCTGAGGCCGAGTTCGGCCGTCATCGGCAGGGTGAACAGGCCGAAGGTCGTGCGGATGCCATTGGTGATGGCGGCGATCAGACAGCCGGCAATGACGAGGACGAGCAGCGGGACGGCGGTGGAGCGGGGCGCGGTGGCGGCGATGGTCATGGCGGGTAATTACGCCCTGCGGGCTGCTATTCGAAACGAGTTGTTGTGATGAAGCTTATCACGAGTCTTCATGACGCATTGACGTGGGGGCTGAAGAGCTTACTTCCACGGCAAACGCCGGAGCCCGCTTTTGATCCGCCACATCGTCTTCTTTACTGCCAAGACCCCCGAAAACCTGCCCGCCATACTGGATGGCCTCAGCCTGCTCGGGAGCATCCCGCATGTCAGCCATTTCGAGGTGACCGAGAACCGCAAGGTCGACCAGATCGGCAATGACGTCGACGTGGTCGTCTATGCCGAGTTCGAGAACGAGGCGGCGCTCCGGGCCTATAAGGCGCATCCGACCTATGCCGAAGCCACCCGCCGGGTCCGGCCGCTGCGCGAACTGCGCCTCGCGGCCGATTTCGAGGCGGCGGAAGAGGCCGTGGGGTCGATCAGGCGCTCGGCCTGAGGGCTCGCCTGGGCGAGCCCGGCAGACTGGATCAGGCGGTCTGCTTGAGCGCGACGCCCTTTTCGGCGAAGTGCGTCTGCAATTCGCCCGCCTGGAACATCTCGGTGATGATGTCGGCGCCGCCGACGAACTCGCCCTTGACGTAGAGCTGCGGAATGGTCGGCCAGTTGGTGTAGGCCTTGATGCCTTCGCGCAGATCCTGGTCCTCGAGCACATTGGCGGTCTGGTAGTCGACGCCGAGATAATCGAGAATCTGCACGACGCGGCCGGAGAAGCCGCACATCGGGAAATCCTTGGTGCCCTTCATGTAGAGGAACACGTCGTTGTTCTTCACCTGCTCGTCGATACGGGCGTTGATGTCGGTCATGGGCTCTGCCTTTCGCGTGCCCGGCCCAGCGGGCCGTCAGGAATGTTTGCCGGATAGATAGGCCCAGATCGGGGCCATGTCGAGGCGTTCATCGGGAGGTGACGATGGAGGCAGCTATGCGGCCAGCGGGAGTCCGGCGTCGGCGAAGCGCTGCTCCCACGCGCGTGCGTCCGCCTTCCGGACGCCGACAATTCGCCATCGCGTGCCGTCGCTGAAATCGATGAACATGCCATCGGTGAAGTAGGCGAGAATCACGCGGCCAAAGGCGATGATCGAGACGAGACCGGCCAGCATGCCGTCGGCATGCACGGCAATACCGCCTGGTCCGTAGACGTCGCCCGTTACGATCGAATAGACGGCCCGCATCTCGCTGGCAGGGTAGACCCTCTGCGCTCCCGGCACTGCCACGAGAATCTGGCTGCGCGTGGTGCTGATTGCCACACCGCACCCATCGAACCAGTTCTGCCCATCGGCCGCGAAACCGTCCTGCAGCACCGCGTCGAAAGCGCGCCGCCCCCTCTGCCAAGCATACCAGCGAAGCGCTGCGTAACCCAGGGCCGGGAGGACGATCATCGCGGCGCCGACGACAATGTCGCTGGTGTTGGCGGCCAGAGCGCCGCTGGCGATCATGATAAGACCGAGGACGCCGCTGATAATTGCAGTCGCGGCGAGGAAGAAGGCAAGAACACGAAGCATTGCAATAACTCCGGTCAGTATTGCCCTAGCAATACGGAGCGGAATGATTTGAAGCAACGGTGCAGACGTTGTTCGCGCCGGGAGGGCTCAGTCCGGCGCTTTGGTCTGGACGGTGAGGGCGTGGAGGGTGGTGCCCATGTCGGCGCCGAAGGCGTTGTTGATGAGGCGCTGCTGCTCGACGCGGGATTTGCCGCGGAACTGTTCGGAGATGACGGTGGCGGCCCAGTGATTGTCGTCGCCGGCGAGATCGCGCAGTTCGACGATGGCGTCCGGGATCGCCGCTTTGATCCGTTTTTCGATTTCGGACGCGCTCATGGGCATGGGAAGACTCCGCAGTTGGTCAGGCGGAGACTATGCCATGCGCTGCGTCAGGGCAGCAACGCCGATACGGGCCGGCGGCTGGAGGAACCGCCGGCCCCACCGTCACCGCTTGGTGCCGGTAGTTGGTGCGACGATTGTGCCGAGCATGGTCGAGACGTCGGCGGCGCGATTGGGACCTTGGCCGGGACCGCTGCCGGTGCACTTGCCGTCGTCGCCGCAGCTGACGCCCGTCCCATTCTTGTGGTTGAAGCAGGTCGTATTGGTGCCGCCTTCGATGAGTTCGCCACCGACCGCAGAACAGGCCGATCGGACCTGGCCGCGGGTTCCCTCGAAGGACTTGACCCAGGCATGGGCTGGAGCGACTGACGCGATGGCAAAAGCCAGCGCCGCGGCAGTCGCGAGCAATGGTAGTCGAGACATCATGGCCTCCTCAATGGCGCCCCGCCGCGTAACAGGGGTGCCAGAGGAAGCGGCCGGGCGCATCATCCGTTCGGATGTAAAGCGCTCCGGTCAGGCCGCGGCGAGTTTGCGGACCTTGATATCGCGCTCGTGGAGTCGGGCCTGCGCCAGCTCGTAGGTCGCCTGCATGCGCAGCAGTGTATCCGCCTTGACGCCGAACGCCTTCTCGAACCGGATCGCCATATCCGCCGAGAGGCTGGCATTGCCGTTGAGCAGCGTGCTCAGGGCCTGCCGCGACACGCCAAGATGCTCGGCCAGCGCCGTCACGCTAATGCCGGCAGGCGCGACGATCTCCGTCTTCAGCCAGTCGCCGACATGGACCGCCAGCGACGAATGCATCTTAAGAGCCATGATAGTCCTCGAGGTTCATCTCCGTCAGTGCGCCGCGCGCATCGATGCGGAACGTCAGCCGCCAGTTCTTTGTCACCGTCATCGACCAGATCCCTTTGCGGTCGCCGGTCAATTCATGCAGCCCATAGTTTGGCGGCGTCGCCAACTCCCCAAGGCTTTGGGCAGCATCGATGAAGGCCAGCATCTTCCGCAAACGGGCGGTATCGCCGACGATGCCCTTGGCATTGCCGGTCTCGAAAAACCGCCGCAGGCCCTTGTGGGCTATGCTGTCGACGTCCATGCCCTAGATAGGGTCATGGCTGCGGCACTGTCAAGTGTCACGCGACACTTGACGGTCAGGCCGCGATTTCGCCCGCCATGAAGTTGGGGAACCACGCCTCATGCGCCGCCTTCAAGTCGGCGACAGCCACGGCGCGGGCGTTGCCCAGCTTCAGACTCGTGCCGCCGGTGGTGCCGATCCACGGCACGAACAGGCCCGCATAGGGATAGATCTCGTCATAGAAGCGATCGAGGAAATCGCGCTTCACGGTGACGAGATAGCGGCCCTGGTCCTCGCCGAAGAATTGCGGGATGGGATCGCCGCCTTCCAGCTGGTTGATGGTGGCGCCGATGCCCGAGGCCATCGCCATTTCGGCGAGGCCGATGGCAAGGCCGCCATCGCTGAGGTCGTGCACCGCGGTGGCGTGGCCGTCACGGATGAGGATGCGGACGAGGTCGCCGGCCTTCTTTTCATGCGCGAGATCCACCGGCGGCGGCGGGCCGTCCTGGCGGTCGAAGAGGTCGCGCAGATAGATCGACTGGCCCAGATGCGTGCCCCACCAATCGGGCGCACCGACGAGGAGGATGGCTTCGTCCGCGGCGGCGAAGCCGATGCGGGTGGTGCGGTTCCAGTCGGGGATGAGGCCGACGCCGCCAATGGTGGGCGTGGGCAGAATGCCCTTGCCGTTGGTCTCGTTGTAGAGCGAGACATTGCCCGAAACGATCGGGAATTCCAGCGCCCGGCAGGCCTCGCCGATGCCGCGTACGGCCTCGACCAGCTGGCCCATGATCTCGGGGCGCTCGGGATTGCCGAAATTGAGATTGTCGGTAGCGGCGAGCGGCTCGGCACCGACGGCGGTGAGATTGCGCCAGGCTTCGGCCACGGCCTGCTTGCCGCCCTCATAGGGGTCGGCCTCGCAATAGCGCGGCGTCACGTCCGAGGTGAAGGCGAGCGCCTTGGTCGGGTGACCCTCGACGCGGATGACGCCGGCATCGCCGCCCGGGCGCTGCAGCGAATTGCCCTGGATATAGGTGTCATACTGCTCATAAACCCAGCGGCGCGACGAGAGGGCAGGCGTGCCCACCAGCTTCAGTAGTGCGTCGGCGACATCCATTTGTGGAATATCGTTCGCCTCGAGCGGCTGGCGCGGTTCGGGCTTGGTCCACGGGCGGTCATATTCGGGGGCGGCGTCGCCCAGTTCCTTGATCGGCAGGTCGGCCACGACATTGCCCTGCCACTTCACGCGGAAGCGGAGGTCGTCGGTGGTATGGCCGACAGTGGCGAAGTCGAGTTCCCATTTCTGGAACACCGCTCTGGCTTCGGCTTCCTTTTCGGGATGCAGCACCATGAGCATGCGCTCCTGGCTCTCCGACAGCATCATTTCATAGGGCGTCATTGCGACTTCGCGCACCGGCACCTTGTCGAGATCGAGTTCGACGCCGAGGTCGCCCTTGGCGCCCATTTCGACGGCCGAGCAGGTGAGGCCCGCGGCGCCCATATCCTGTATGGCGATGACGGCGCCGGTCTGCATCAGTTCGAGGCAGGCTTCGAGCAGGCGCTTTTCGGTGAAGGGGTCACCGACCTGGACGGTCGGGCGCTTTTCGTCGATGTCGTCGCCGAATTCGGCCGAGGCCATGGTGGCGCCGCCGACGCCGTCGCGTCCGGTCTTGGCGCCAAGATAGACGACCGGCAGGCCGACGCCCTCGGCCTTGGAGTAGAAAATCTTGTCGGTGTCGGCGAGGCCGGCCGCGAAGGCGTTGACGAGGATGTTGCCATTGTAGCGCGCGTCGAACTCGACTTCGCCGCCAACGGTCGGCACGCCGAAGGAATTGCCATAGCCGCCGACGCCGGCGACGACGCCGGACACCAGATGGCGGGTCTTTTCATGCTCCGGCGCGCCGAAGCGCAGCGCATTCATGGCCGCGACCGGACGGGCGCCCATGGTGAACACGTCGCGGAGAATCCCGCCGACACCGGTCGCCGCACCCTGGTAGGGCTCGATGAAACTCGGGTGGTTGTGCGATTCCATCTTGAAGACGATCGCCTGGCCGTCGCCGATATCGACCACGCCGGCATTCTCGCCGGGGCCCTGAATGACGCGCGGGCCGCTGGTGGGCAGCGTGCGCAGCCATTTCTTCGAGGATTTGTAGGAGCAGTGCTCGTTCCACATGGCCGAGAAGATGCCGAGCTCGGTGTAGGTCGGCTGGCGGCCGATCAGCTCGATGATCTTTTTGTACTCGTCCGACTTCAGCCCGTGATCGGCAATGAGCTTGGGCGTGATCTCGATATTGTTGTCGAAGGCCATGGGATTCCGCGGGGGTCAGGAGCGCGATGGCGCCCTCTTAACGCAGGAATCGCCGGGGGGACAGAGCGGCGGCGCCGTTATTCAGGACAAGTCCAGCGCGTAGGCCTTGAGGGTGGCGAGGTCGGTGTAGTTGAGGGCGGCTTCGTGGGTGCTCAGCAGCACCACGCGAGGGGCTTTGCCGGCGCGGTGGGCTTCGGCCCAGCGGGGGGCGAGGAGGCACCAGCGGTCGCCCGGGACGAGGCCGGGGAAGGCCATTTCCGGACGGGGCGTCGAGAGGTCGTTGCCGACCGATTTGCTGAAGGCGAGGAAGTCGGCGCTGGCTTCGATGCAGACGAGGTGGCGGGCCGTGCCGTCCTGCCCGGCATGGCAGTGGCCATCGCGGAAAAAGCCGGTCAGCGGCTCGTCGGAGCAAGACTGAAGGGGTTCGCCGAGGACGTTGAGTTCGCTCATCATGGCCCCGGCATGTCGATGCGGGTGAGTGCCTTGTCGAGCGCGACGATGAGGGCGCAGAGCAGCGTCACCCCGGCCAGCACGATCAGCACGTTGAGCGCCACCTGGGGGTAGCCGAGAATGTGGGCCTCAAGGATTGGGTAGGGGTATTCATTGAGCAGGGCGCCGCGCGCCATGGCCCAGACCAGCCAGATGGTCGAGGGCAGCAGCATGACCGGGATGTGGGCGTATTTGAGCTTGCCGTGCCACTGAAACAGCACCCACCACAGGACGTAGAAGATCGGGGTGACGTAATGGAGGCTGACGTCGGCCACCTTGGACCAGCCCTGCGGGTTCCAGGTGCCGGCCAGCACGAAATGGTAGAACAGCCCGACCAGGACGATTACCGCCGCCATCATGCCGCGCGTCACCGGCGAACGCCACCAGCGGAGGCCCTGCCGGGGCCAGAGGTCCGAGGCATAGACCAGCACCAGCATGATGTTGGTGAGGATGGTATAGAAGGTGAAGAAGTAGATCACCGCGCCGAGCAGCGTATCGCCATTGCCGATGCGCAGCGGGATCGCGAGGGCGAATTGCAGGACGAGCGCCGCAGCGCCGAAGACCAGCCCGAATCCCGTCGCGATGTTCTTCAAACCATGCCCCTCAGGCTGACTGCCGCCGCCTCGCGATAAGACCGTCAATGGCGATGAGGAGCAAGTCGAAGATTGCGACGAGCACCACCAGCACACCGATGCTGATGCCGACCGTGAGCCAGCCGACAGGCGTGCCGCCGGGCGGGGCGAAGCCCGGATCGAGGATGGTGTAGGGGTAGTCGTTCACCCAGAGGCCCCGCAGCTCGATATAGGCGACGTAGAGCAGACCCGGCAGCAGCATCATCGGCAGATCGGGGAAACGCAGGGCCCCGCGCGGCGAAAAGAACAGCCACCAGCCGAGATAAAGCAGCGGCGTCAGGTAGTGCAGCAGGATGTTGGAGATCTCGATGGTGGGCGGCACGGGCGGCAGATTGGCCGCCAGCATGAAGTGGTAGAAGAACATCACCAGCATCATGATGCCCGCCATGCCGGCCTTGGTGACCGGATCGCGGAACCAGCCCAGCCAGCGGGCCTGCGTCAGCTCGGCAAGGTAGATCAGCAGCAGCGCGGTGTTGCTGAGATTGGTCAAGAAGCTCCAGTAATAGACGAGGAAGCTTGGGAAATTGCGCGGCTCCGGGTTAGTCGCCGAGGCGACCATGGTACCGGCGATGCCGTGGAAATTGAGGGCGAGGCCGACGACGCCAATGAGGATGGCGAGCAGGGCATAGGGCAGGCGGATAGACATGAGGGGCCGTGGCTGAATCGAATGGGTGCACCTTTGCCCTCTGGTGAAGGACGACGCAAGGAAGGCGGCAGCGATTGCGGTTTGGGCGTTGTCGCCCTAGACGTGCCTGATGTTCGAGCACATCTCATCGACCAGCAATGACACGGTAAAGCTGCTGAAGGCGCTGGACCGCAAGAAGGAACGGCAGGAGACCGGGCTGTTCCTCGCCGAGGGCGAGCATTTTGCCGAGGAGGCGCTCGGCAATGGCTGGAAGCCGGCCTATGTCTTTGCCGATGTCGCGGCGGCGGACCGGCCGCGGACGCGCGACCTGCTGGAGCGGATGCGCGGCGCCGGCGCCCGGGTTCTGACGGCCGCCGATAAGGTGCTGGCGGCGATTTCAGGCAAGGACAATCCGCAGGGCATCGTCGCGGCCTTCCACCAGCGGCTGACGCCGCTGCGGGATCTGCCGGTGACGGGGAAGCGCCGCTATGTGGCGCTCTATGAAGTGCGCGACCCCGGCAATCTGGGGACGATCATCCGCACGGCCGATGCGGCCGGATGCGATGGCGTGATCCTGATCGGCAGCACCTGCGATCCCTTCTCGGTGGACGCGGTGCGCGCCACCATGGGCTCGCTGTTCGCGATGCGCCTGGCATCGGTGCCGTTCGCGGCGTTCCGCGACTGGTGCGGGGCCGGCAAAGTGCGGATCGTCGCGGCCTCGATGCGGGGCGATCACCCGCATCATGAAGCGACCTATGGCGAGCGGAGCTGCATCCTGATGGGCAATGAGCAGTCAGGCCTGCCGGACGCGGTCGAAGACCAGTGCGATGAGCTGGTGCGCATCCCGATGATGGGACGGGCGGAGAGCCTCAACCTCGGCATTGCGACGGGGCTGATGGTCTACGAGGCCTGGCGCGCGCAGGGATTTGGCCGTCAGGCGACCTGAAGCAGATTGGCGAAGAGGGCCCTGCCGTCGAGGCCGCCATGGGCGGATTCGATCAGGTTTTCCGGGTGCGGCATCAGGCCGAGCACGTTCTTGTCGCGGTTGAACACGCCGGCGATGTCGTTGACCGAGCCGTTTGGATTGGTGCCGTTGGCATAGCGGAAGGCGACCTGGCCATTGTCCTCGACGGCTTTGAGCGTCGCGGCATCGGCGAAATAATTGCCGTCATGGTGGGCGACGGGCGTCTGGATGTGCTGGCCGGCCTTGTAGCCCGCGGTGAAGCGGGTGTCGGCATTGGTGACTTCGAGCGTCACTTCGCGGCAGACGAAACGCAGCGAGGCGTTGCGCATCAGCACGCCCGGCAGCAGGCCCGCCTCGGTGAGGATCTGGAAGCCGTTGCAGACGCCCAGCACATGGACACCGCGCGCTGCCTTGCCGCGAATGGCGGACATGATCGGCGAGCGGGCGGCGATGGCGCCGGCGCGGAGGTAGTCGCCATAGGAGAAGCCGCCCGGGATGACGATGAGATCGACATCCGGGATGTCGGTGTCCTTGTGCCAGACCACGGCGGGCGGCGTGCCGCCGACCGTGGTCAGCGCGGCGATCATGTCGCGGTCGCGGTTGAGGCCGGGAAAGACGATGACAGCCGATTTCACGGGACTTGGCTCACGGCAAGGGTCGGATGGGCGACCTTGTCGTGAGTCTGGACCGGAAAAGCAAGCGACGCATTGGCACGTCCCCATCCAAAGGACGGGGCGCGCTCACGCGACGGCGATCGGGAGGACTTTTGAGGTCAGAGGCCCGGGGGGACCGACGCATAGGCCGCGAACATCAGGCCGAGCGTGAGGAAGAACAGGATGGAGAGCGAAAAGGTCTTGATCATTTGGGGGCCGGCTTGGGGGAGGGGCGCTTCGGTCAGCGCCCGGATGTTATGGGGTCGAACGGGTTAAGGCGGATTGAGCGCAATTGGTTAGTGGTCCGTTTACGCTGTCAGGCCTTGCCCGACAGGGGCCGTATCGCGCTTTCCGGCTGAATGGCCGCTGAACGGCGCCCGGCCACTTCCTCGATGCGATTGGCCGCTTCGACATAGCCGCCGCCATCGCGCAGGGTAGCGCCAATCCCGGCGGCTGCGGCGGCAAAGCCGGCGTGACCGGCCTCGACCCTGGCAATGGCCGCGCGCAGCGCGGCGGCTGTGACGTGCTGGCCGTGGATTTCGCTGTCGATAGTGATGCCGGCTCCGGCCGCCTGCATGGCCTGGGCGTTGTGGAACTGCTCGAGCTGCTGCGGCACCGCGACCATCGGCACGCCGTGCCAGAGGCCCTCATGCGTGCTGTTGAGCCCGCCATGGGTGAGGAAGATCCGCGCCCGCTCGAGGATGGCGAGCTGCGGCACGGCCTCGGCGAAGATGAAATTGGCCGGGGCGTTGGCATAGGGGGCGAGGTCCGTGCCGCGGCCAACCGACAGCAGGACCTGGCCGTCATAGTCGCGGAAGGCGTCGATGCAGGTATCGAAGAAGGCCGAATTGCCGTGATGGAGCGTCCCCAGCGAAATGTAGAGCAGGGGGCGGCCGTCGAGCCGGGAGAAGTCGAAGGCCTCCTGCCGCGTATGGGGCGCGATGGAGCAGCCAACGAAGCTGAAGTTCGAACTGGCCTTGATGCGGCTCGGGGGATGGAAGTCCCGGCTGGTCATCATCAGGGTTTTCGTGCCGCGGCGCGGCACGAGCGGCGGGAAGGGCGAGGGCATGGCCAGGGCGCCGTGCCAGGTCATCTTGAGGACGGCCACGAAGAAGCGCGGCGAGAGCTTGATGGCGTTCAGCGTGTCCTGCACGAACTGGCCGAAGTCGCGGGCAAAGGCGTCGGACGCGAAGGTCGTCGAGATCGAAACCGACGGCACGCGGAGTTTTTTCGCGAGCATCTCGCCCCACAGCGCCACGCCGTCGAAGACGATGAGATCGGGCGGATCGTCGCGCAGCGCCGCATAGGTCGCGCCCAGCAGCGGGCCGGTGGCGCTGAAGATCATCTCGATCCAGGCGATCATGTCGCCGTCTTTCAGCGTGCGCGAGAAATCCTCGAGGTGAATCACCGGCGGATAGGCAGCAAAGCCCGCGCCCGTGGCCCGGATCAGCGGCTCGAAGCTGGCTTCGTTGAAGACGGTGACGCTATGACCGCGCCGCACCAGCTCACCGGTGATCGGCAGAACGGGGTTCAAATGCCCGTAGGCGGGGACGCTGAGGATAGCAATGCGAGCCAATTTGGCTCCGATGCGTCAGACAGGGATGGTGGCGTATGCCGCACCAATGAGGCCCAAAGCAAGCAGGAACAGCACGGAAAGCGAAATAGTCTTGAGCATCTATACACGGCACTAGTTTGGGCGAACGGCGCTCCGTCTACAGGATTCGGGGCGAGCCGCGATGACGAATTCGCGTTGCCGGGGAGTTGGCCACAGCCTGTGACTCCAAAGCCGCACTTACCCGCTGGAACGGTGGCCGATTGTTCCTGCTGCGAATTCTGCTCTGTGGTGAACCGGGCGTTAAGGGGGTTTCGTGTGAGATAGCCGGGCAATTGCCGCGGGCGAGCTAGTTCATGCGTCTTATTATTGGCATCGTCGTCATCGTTGTTTCGGTCATCGGCGGTTACATCGCCATGGGCGGGCACATCGAGGTGCTGATCCAGCCCTGGGAGGCGGTGATCATCCTGGGCGCCGCTTTCGGTGCTTTCGTGATCGGCAACACCGGCCCGGTGCTGAAGCAGTCGCTGGGCGTGTTCGGGACGCTGTTCCGGGGCTCGCGCTACAACAAGGCGTCCTACATCGAACTGCTCGGGCTGCAGTACAGCCTGTTCAAGCTGGTGAAGTCGCGCGGCCTGCTGGCGCTCGAACCGCATATCGAAAACCCCGAGGAATCCTCGATCTTCCAGCGCTTCCCGAAATTCGCCGCGAACCATCACGCGGTGGAATTCATGTGTGACTATTTGCGCATGGTGACGCTGGGCACCAACAATGTGCACGAGCTCGAAGCCCTGATGGACGAGGAGCTCGAGACGCATCACCAGGAGAACAACCGGCTGGTGACGGCCATCCAGTCGCTGGCCGACGGCACGCCCGCCCTCGGCATCGTGGCCGCCGTGCTGGGCGTGATCAAGACCATGGGCTCGATCGCCGAGCCCCCCGAAGTGCTGGGGCACATGATCGGCGGCGCGCTGGTCGGTACCTTCCTCGGCGTGTTCGTGGCCTATGGCTTCTTCGGTCCGATGGCGCAGGCGCTGCGCAACACCTTTGACGCCGAGGCCAAGTATTTCCTCTCGATGAAGACCGGGCTGCTGGCCCACATTTCGGGCTACGGCCCTGAAATGGCCATCGAGTTCGCGCGCAAAATGCTGATGAGCGAGGACCGCCCGAGCTTCCTCGAAATCGACGCGGCGACTGCCGAGCTCGAGCCTGTGTAACGCGTAGCCGAGTAGGTCCAGATGGCCAATTTCGACCAGCCGATCATCATCAAGCGGGTGAAGAAGACCGCGCACGCCCATCATGGCGGGGCGTGGAAGATCGCCTATGCCGACTTCGTGACGGCGATGATGGCCTTCTTCCTGCTGCTGTGGCTGATCTCGATGACGACGCCCGAGCAGAAGAAGGGCCTAGCCGACTATTTCGCCCCGGCCAGCGTCAGCGAGACCAATAGCGGCGCCGGCGGCGTGCTGGCGGGCAAATCGTTCGACACGGCCGGCGCCAAGACGACGGACAGCAATGTGGACGCCGTACCGGGCGTCGCCACCTCGACGCGCCAGCCCGGCATGGCGACGCTCGACGCGTCGACCGGCGAGCAGGGCACCGACATCAATGGCGAGATGCGCCAGAACCTCGCCTCCAATGAGGACATCCGCTCCAAATTCGACGCCGAGTTCCAGGCGGCGGCGGCCAGCATCCAGCAGGCCTGGCAGGCGATGCCCGATATCAGCACCATCTCCGAGAACCTCATCATCGAGGAAACGCCGGAGGGGCTGAACATCGTCATCATGGACCAGGCGGGGCGCCCGATGTTCCCCGAGGGGTCGCGCTACCCGTTCGAGATCACCCGCCGGGCGATCGCGGCGCTGGCGCCGACGCTGCAGCGCCTGCCCAACCAGATCACCATTTCCGGGCATACCGCCAGCGGCTCGAAATATGACGACCCGAACTATGGCGCCTGGGAGCTGTCGTCCGACCGCGCCACGACGGTGCGTGGGCTGTTGGGCGAATTCGGCGTGCCCGAGGACCATTTCAACTCGGTGAACGGGCGGGCGACCAGCGATCCGCTGTTCCCCAACGACCCCTATCTGTCGGGCAATGGGCGGGTGGAAATCACCCTGATGCATGCCTCGCCGCCGGTGCCGCCGGGCTTCGCCTACTAGGCCGGAGAATTCCTCGCCGGCATTTGTCGAACGGCCAAAGACCGCTTCGTCGTGATTGCGAACTCAAACAAAGGAGCACGCAATGCAGAAGTTCATGTGCCTGGTCTATTTCGACGATCAAAGCTTTGCCGGCATGACGGACGCCGAGGACAAGGCGCTGACCGACGCCACCATCGAGGAAGACCGGCAGTTACGGGCGGAGGGCAAGCTGATCCTTGCCCAGCCGCTGCAGGACCCCCGCACTGCCGTGAGCGTCCGGGTGAAGGGCGGCAAGGTGGTGCGGACGGACGGGCCGTTTGCCGAAACCAAGGAATGGCTGGGCGGCTTCACGCTGCTGCTCGCCCGCGACATGGAAGAGGCGGTGGCCATTTCGGCGGCCAGCGAGATCACCAAGCGGGGCCGCGTCGAGATCCGCCCGGTGCTCGAGCAGACCCACAGCGTCAGCGGCGTCGGGCGGCCCGCGATCAGCGAAACCGGCGCCTAGACCAGTTCGATCGCGTAGTTCTCGATCACCGTGTTGGCGAGCAGCTTTTCGCACATGGCGGCAAGCTGCAGCCGCGCGTCGGACGGATCGACGTCGCCCAGTTCGAGATCGAAGATCTTGCCCTGACGGACGGCGGAGACGCCGTCGAAGCCGAGGCTCTTCAGCGAACCGGTGATGGCCTGGCCCTGAGGGTCAAGCACACCGGATTTGAGGGTAATGGTGACTCGTGCGCGCATCGATATTCCTTAGTGGTCGCGCGCCCGAACCGGAAAACCGGTAGCCACTTTTCCTGGGCGCGCTCCGGGTCTTACTGGACGAGGCGCGGGCCGGTCGTCAGGGCGTTCTCGGTTTCCACAAGAATGCCGAGGCGCTGGGCAACTTCGCGATAGGCATCGACGAGGCCGCCGAGGTCTTCCCGGAAGCGGTCCTTGTCGAGCTTGTTGCGGGTCTTGATGTCCCACAGGCGGCAATTGTCGGGCGAGATCTCGTCGGCGAGCACGATACGCATCGTGTCGTTCTCGTAGAGCCGGCCGCATTCGATCTTGAAATCGACCAGCTGGATGCCGACGCCGGTGAACAGGCCGGAGAGGAAATCGTTGACGCGAACGGCGAGGCTCATGATGTCGTCGAGCTCGGGCGGGGTGGCCCAGCCGAAGGCGGTGATGTGCTCTTCCGACACCATCGGATCGTTGAGCGCGTCGTCCTTGTAGTAGAACTCGATGATCGAGCGCGGCAGCTGCGTGCCGGCCTCAAGGCCGAGGCGCTTGACCAGCGAGCCGGCGGCGACGTTGCGGACCACGACCTCAAGCGGGATGATCTCGACTTCCTTGATCAGCTGCTCGCGCATGTTCACGCGGCGGATGAAATGAGTCGGGATGCCCAGCGTGTTCAGCTTGGTGAAGACGAACTCGGAAATGCGGTTGTTGAGCACGCCCTTGCCGTCGATGATCTCGTGCTTGGCACCATTGCCGGCGGTCGCGTCATCCTTGAAATACTGGATCAGCGTGCCCGGTTCCGGACCTTCATAGAGGTCCTTGGCCTTGCCTTCATAAATCTTCCGGCGGCGGTTCATGTCGAAGCCATCCTGATGTCGTCGATAGGGGAGGGATTTTGGCCGTTCATGCGCCAGAACAGGCCAGAAAAGCAAGATGTTTCGGCCCTTTGGCACCGTTCGCCCAAATCGGTGAGGCGGCAGAACGCCTTAGGCGCCGCGGTCCGGGCCCCTGCTGCGGCGTGGCGCCCGTTGATTTGCCGCGACTTCCCGACTATCTCCAGCTTTCCGGGCCAGACGGCCCGTTTACAGCTAGAGGCGGAGACCACAGCAATGGCCCAGTTCGACGATCGCGAGAAAGCCCAGGAAGCCAAGTTTGCCCGCGATGGCGAACTGCGGTTCAAGGCTGAAGCCCGCCGCAACAAGCTGCTGGGTCTGTGGGCCGCCGAGCATATGGGCCTGAGCGACGAGCACGCCCGCGAATATGCCGCCGAAGTCGTGGCTTCCGATTTCGAGGAAGCCGGCGATGAGGACGTGTTCCGCAAGGTTTCGGCCGACATCAAGGCCAAGGGCGCGTCGGTCTCCGACGACATGATTCGTGCCAAGATGGCCGAACTGGTCGCCGTGGCCCGCGACCAGGTGCTCAACGAGGGCTGAGGGGCTCTATTTTCGCTCTGGCCGAACGATCCCGAGTGGGCTCGCTCGGCCAACCGCCGGGCGGCCCCTAAGCCCAGTACAGCGCCGCGCCGGCCGAGAGGCCGACGGCAATGAGCAGCAGGCCGCCCGCGACAAAACCGCGGGCGCCGTGCTTTTCGGCCATCGCCATCGAGCGCATGCCGATGGCAGGGAAGAGCAGGGCGATCCACACTTTGCCGAACTGCGCCCAGCCATAGAGCGTCAGCACGATCGCCGGGCCGCTCCAGACCTGGTGCAGGCTGACGATCAGCAGCGCCGGCCAGAGTTCCACCGCCAGCACCTTCAGCACGAGACCGGGCCGGCCCATGGCCGTGAGCCGGGCGAAGAAATCGATCCATAGCGCCGGGCGGACGATGTGCGACAGGCCCATCGGCACGCAGGCGATGAGCATGATGAACTGGACGATCGAGGGCGGGTCGGACAGGAACGGCCACATGGCGGCACTCCGGAGCGGGAGGTGTCATGATTGTGCAAATAGGAATGATTTGCAAGTGATGCTAGTTTGGGTGAGGGCGAGCCCCGGATCGCCTTTCGGCTCCCGGTTTCGGGGCAGGGCTCCATCCGCCGGGTATGGAGCGAGCAGCGGCGAGGTCTTGCCTCGACGCGGGTAGTCCGCAGAATTGAGGCTCGCGCCTCGCCGCTGCAACCGGGTTCGCCTCAGGATCGATGGTCTGCCGGAATCTCTCTCCACGTCCGGCGGTGGTTCAGATGCGCCGCCCTACCGGCTCCTAACGCACCTGCTCGACAGGGCTGGTAACTGTCCCTGCCGTCCACCGTGCCGCCAATGGC
>SEEL01000032.1 GCA_004144345.1 Hyphomicrobiales bacterium | reverse complement strand
ATCTGAACCACCGCCGGACGTGGAGAGAGATTCCGGCAGATCATCGATCCTGAGGCGAGCCCGGTTGCAGCGGCGAGGCGCGAGCCTCACCCACTGCGGACTACCCGCGTCGAGGCAAGCCCTCGCCGCTGCTCGCTCTCGCCCGAGAAGGGGCAAGAGCAAGGGTTCTTTGACATCGCCGGTAGGGCCGGCGTGCGCCTTCGCACGCCCGCATTTTGGAACGCTAAGCGATCTTCCCGCGCTTCAGCGACTCGCTGATCGCCGCGGGGCGTTCGACCTTGCTGCGGATCTTGACGATCTGGCCGGACTTGCTGGCCGTTTCGAAGGCTTCCATCACTTCGAGCACGTGCAAAGCGAGGTCGCCATTGGCGCGGTGCGGACGGCCGCTGAGGATGGCATAGGCCATATCCGCCACCCCCAGCGAGCGATAGTTCGCATCGGCATAGGGGAGCTTTACTGGAACATCGTCCCACTCCGGCGCACGGGGCTTGGCCAGTTTCACTTCGCCGCCGAACATGTTGGGGTCGGGCACCTGCATCGAGGCGTCGGTGCCATAGATCTCGATCGGCTTGTGCGTGTGCTTGGGCACGTCGAAGCTCAGAGATACCTGCACCAGCGCGCCCGAGACGAATTGCAGCGTGCCGGTGACGTGGGTGAACACCTTCACCTTCATCAGCTGGCCCTTCTTGGGCTCGGAGCGGATCGGCCGCTCCTTGGCCGGCGTCAGGCTCATCGCCTGCACCGCCTTCACCGGGCCAAGCAGATTGACGAGGTCGGTGATGTAATACGGCCCCATGTCGAGCACCGGCCCGCCGCCGATGTCGTAATAGAAGGCCGGATCGGGATGCCAATATTCATGGCCCGGCACGCCGAAGCTGGCGGTGCCGCCGATGATGGTGCCGAGCTTGCCGCTGTCGATCACGGCGCGCGCCTGCTGATGGGCGCCACCGAGGAACGTGTCGGGCGCGGCGCCGATGCGGACGCCCTTGCGCCTCGCCGCGGCGACCAGCTTCTTGCCTTCCTCGAAGGTCACGCCGAGCGGCTTTTCGCTATAGACGTGCTTGCCCGCCGCGATTGCCTTGAGGCCTACCGCCACATGGGCGCGCGGGATGGTCAGATTGACGATGATATCGACGCCCGGGTCAGCCAACAGCCCGTCGACGGTCGCCGCCTGGACGCCGAACTCGGCGGCCTTCTTTTCCGCCACCTCGGGCTTCATGTCGGCGATGCCGCGGATGTCGAGCACCGGGAAGGCGGCCATGGCCTTCAGATACTGGCTCGAAATGTTACCCGCGCCGATAATGCCGACGCCAAGACGCTGCCTCGCGGCCATGAAGTTCCTCCGGTAAAAATGCTGGGGCGCCGTCCGGCGGACGCGCCGCTCGTCCTCGCCAGCATCTTTACTTGCCTCTATTGAACTTGAAAGAGCTACTGAGGCACGTACCGCAGATTTTGTGCTGCGGGCACAAGGCTGCTAGACGGTCACGCATGCCTCCCCTGCCCCCCATCTTCGATTACCGCCCGCCCGCCGGCCTCGACATCGTCCATGAGGACGAGCGCCTGATCGTCTGCAACAAGCCGAGCGGCCTGCTCACCGTGCCGGGCAAGGATCCCTCGCTCGCCGATTGCCTCGAGACGCGCGTGCAGGCCCGCCATCCCGACCGGCCCGAGACCAAGGTGGTGCACCGGCTCGACAAGGATACCTCGGGCCTGCTGCTCCTCGCCTTCGACAAGAAGGCGCTCGGTGCGCTGGGCAGCCAGTTCGAGCACCGCAAGGTCGCCAAATATTACGTGGCGCGAATCTGGGGCGATATCGAAGGCGACAGCGGCCTTGTCGACCTGCCGCTCGCCACCGATTGGGAGAACAAGCCGCGCCAGCGCGTCGATTACGAGCGCGGCCGGTCGAGCCAGACCGAATGGCAGGTGCTGGCGCGCGAGAACGGCGTCACGCGGGTCAAGCTCATCCCGCTCACCGGCCGCACGCACCAGTTGCGCGTCCACATGCTGGCCCTGGGTCACCCGATTCTCGGCGACAGCTTCTATGCCTCGGGCGAGGCGCTCGCAGCGGCCGACAGGCTGCAGTTACACGCGGAAATGCTGGGTTTTTCGCACCCGGACGACCAGCAATGGCGCGAGTTCGTGGTGCCGGCGCCGTTCTGAGTCGCGACGGGCTTCGCCACAATCTCTCCCCGAAATCACCAATAGGACGCCCCATCGCGCGCCTAGCCTCTCCTCGTCGTTCACAGGAGTATCGCGTGATGAATCCGGACACCGATATGTTTCAGGATATCGAGGACAGCCTGGCGCAGGGCATTGCGGCGGTGATCGCGGCCGGCGAGGAGCTGGGCCAGCAGGAAGCCGAGGAGACGCATCCCGAGGAGATGGCGGACCTCTTCCTCGAAGAGCTCAACCGCCTCTGGGCCGATCCGGCGCCGCTCGCCCTGTCCTAGCCCGTCTTGCGCTCTCCGGCACGGTCGCGTATTCGTGGCCCAACACGCACCCGTAGCTCAGCTGGATAGAGCGTTGCCCTCCGAAGGCAAAGGCCACACGTTCGAATCGTGTCGGGTGCGCCAGCTTCCCCCGCCGCGGCCCTGAGGGACATGGCCCCGTCCTCGCTCAGCACCTACCGGCAGAAGCGCGATTTCAGCAAAACCAGCGAACCCTCCGGCGCCGGCAGCGGCGCCGACGGCAATCGCTTCGTCATCCACAAGCACTCGGCCACCGCCGATCACTATGATCTGCGGCTCGAACTCGATGGCGTGCTGAAAAGCTGGGCGGTGCCCAAGGGCCCCTCGCTCAATCCCGCCGACAAGCGCTACGCCGCCCAGACCGAGGACCACCCGCTCGACTATATCGACTTCGAGGACGTGATCCCCGAGGGCGAATATGGCGGTGGCCCGATGATCGTCTGGGATACCGGTACCTGGACGCCGATGAACGAGCCGCGTGAGGGGCTGCTCAAGGGCGATCTCAAGATCCGGCTCTGGGGCGAAAAGCTCAAGGGCGGCTGGATGCTGGTGCGGATGAAGCCCAAGGCCGGCGAGGCCAACACCAATTGGCTGTTCTTCAAGGAGAAGGACACCGGGGTCGATACCAAGACCGACATTCTCAAGGCCCGCCCGGAAAGCGTCAAATCCGGCATGACCATCGAGGAACTGCTGGCCTCGAAGAAGCCTAAGCCGGCGAAGAAAGCGGCCGCGGCCAAGCCAGTGGCGCTGTCGCCTGCCAAGGTCAAAGGCGCGGTGAAGGCGCCGATGCCCAGATCGATGAAGCCGCAACTCGCCGCCGAAACCGGCGATCCGCCGCAGGGCGAGGGCTGGCTGCACGAGATCAAGTTCGACGGCTATCGCACCATCGCCATGCTGTCAGGCGGCAAGGTGAAACTCCTCACCCGCACCGGCATCGACTGGACCGCCCGCTACGGCATCCTCGCCGATGCCTTCGCCGACATTCCCGCGAAGGAAGCGATCCTCGATGGCGAGATCGTCGTGGTGGACGAAAGCGGCGTCAGCCATTTCGCCGATCTGCAGCAGGCGCTGAGCGACCATTCCAGCGAGCGGCTCACCTTCTTCGCCTTCGACCTGATGTATCTCGACGGCTACGACCTCACCAGGGCGGCGCTCGCCGATCGCAAGGCGCTGCTACAAGCCCTGCTCGCGCCGGTCGCCGGCGGCAGTTCCGCCATCCAGTACAGCGATGGCTTCGATGGCGATGGCGCGGTGCTCTACGACCACGCCACCGAGATGGGCCTTGAGGGAATCGTGTCGAAGCGGGCCGATGCGCCCTATGTCGAAACGCGCTCCAAGACCTGGATCAAGGTAAAGTCCCGCCAGGTCGGCGACTTCCCCATCGTCGGCTACACCATGTCCCCCGCCGCCGGCGGCATCGGCGCCATCGCGCTCGGCCAGTGGGTGGATGGCGAGCTCGAATATCGCGGCAAATGCGGCACCGGCTTTTCGGGCAGCGAGCTGATCAGCATCCATGACAAGCTGAAGCCGCTGGTCGATGGGGGCCAGAAGCTGCCGGGCATGACGAGGGACGTGATCCCCGTCCGGCCGGTCATCACGGCGCATGTGCACTATGCCAATCTCACCGCCGACAACAGCGTGCGTCACGCCGTGTTCAAGGGACTGCGCGAACCCGAGATCACGCCGAGCGAAGCGCCCATCGAGCGCCAGCGCATCATCTCGGATGCCGACCTCGCCAACATCTGGGTCACCAATCCGACGCGGCGGCTGTTCGGCAAATCGGGGCCCACCAAGCTCGACGTCGCGATCTATTACGCAGCGGTCGGCGATTTCATGCTGCCGCACATCTTCGGCCGCCCAGTGTCGCTGGTGCGCAGCCCAAGCGGCCGGCTCGACGACATCTTCTTCCAGCGCCATCCCTTCACCGGCATGCCGCCCACCATCGGCAGCTTCGAGACCATGTCGAGCGACGAAGGCGAGGTGAAGAAGTACATCTCGATCGAGGAGGCCAAGGGCTATCTCGCCCTCGCCCAGTTCGGCGTCATCGAATTCCACGCCTGGGGCTGCCATTGGGCCACCAATCTCGAAAAGCCCGACCAGGTGATCTTCGACCTCGATCCCGGCGACGGCATCAGGTTCCGGCAGATCGTGGACGCGGCCTTCTTCGTGAAAGAGCAGCTGGAGGCCCTCGGCCTCACGCCCTACGTCAAGACGTCAGGCGGCAAGGGGCTGCATGTGGTGGTGCCGCTGAAGCCGAAGCTCGACTGGAAGAAGGCCCACGCGGCGACCGGCGAGATCGCCGCCATGATCGCCAAGGCGGCGCCGGAGACCTTTGTGGTCAACATGTCGAAGGAAAAGCGGACGAAGCGCATCTTCATCGACTTCCACCGTAATGGCCGCGGCGCGACCGCCGTCGCCCCCTATAGCCTCAGGGCGCGGGCAAATCTGCCGGCCTCAACTCCCGTTAACTGGAGTGATTTACGATCCATCGACGCTCCGGAGGATTTGAATTATTCTACTTTGCCGGGAATTTTGAATAGTTCCGGAGATCCGTGGGCGGCGATGGATGATGATGCGGCCGATCTGACGGCCGCGCTCAAACAGCCGAAGTGAAGCGTGGAGTTGACCGATGGCACCGAGAGCCAGCTGGAAGGGTTACATCAAACTGAGTCTGGTGAGCTGCCCGGTGCGGCTCTATCCGGCCGTCAGTGCGAACGAGAAGATCCGCTTCAACCAGCTCCACAAGGACACGCATAACCGGATCAACATGAAGCCGGTCGATCCGGAACTGGGCCTCGTTGAGCGCGCCGATCTGGTGCGCGGCTACGAATATGAGGACAAGCAGTACATCATCATCGAGGACGAAGACCTCGATGCCGTCCGCATCGAATCTAACCACACGCTCAACATCGAAGCCTTCGTCGATGAGAGCGAGGTGGACGTCATCTATCAGGACTCGCCCTATTACCTGGCGCCCGACGGCAAGATGGCCGAAGAGACCTTCGCGGTCCTTCGCGATGCCATGCAGGCCGCCGGCAAGGTCGCCATCGCCCGGCTGGTGATGTCGAGCCGCGAGCGCATCGTGACCATCGGCGCCCGCGACAAGGGCATGTTCGTCACCACGCTGCGCGATCCGCGCGAGGTCCGCTCCACCGCGGCCTATTTCGACGAGATCCCGGACGTGAAGGCCGATCCCGAAATGCTGCAGCTGGCCGAAAAGCTGATCGAGCAGAAAGTCACGACATTCGATCCGGCCAAGTATGAGGATCGCTACGAGTCCGCCCTGATGGAAATGATCAAGGAAAAGCTCAAGGGCCATAAGCCGATCATCGCGGCCGCTCCCGAGCGCGGCAATGTCATCAATCTCATGGATGCGCTGAAGGCCAGCCTCGGTCAGGCCAAGCCCGCCGCGCCGAGCAAGTCGAAAGCCGAGGCGCCTGCCAAGAAGGCCGCCGCCAAGCCGTCGCTCAAGGACGCCGTCGCCGCCAGCAAGGCAGCCGCCGGCAAAGCACCCGCGAAAAAGAAGGCGGGCTAATACGCACTCGCGGTTGGACCGGCGGCTGGAGCGCGCTGCGCGTAACCGCCGGGACAGAGCAAAGGAAAAAGAATGCCAGGTACCGTCACGACCCTCGGCCTTGTGGGAGCGCTGCGCGCCTTCCCGCAGCGCCTTGCGGCACGGGCGGTGGCAACACGCGGCGGTCGCCTGCGCCGCGGCATCACCCGGCAGACGCAGCGCGTCGTGCTCGGCCGCACGCTGCTCGACAAGGCCAGCGAAGCCGATATCGAAGCGCGCATCGATACGCTCGAGGATGCCGGCATCCGGCTGATGAGCGAGAACGGCTTCCTGCGCTGGTTGCATTTGATGGAGACGCCCGAGCGCGCCGCCATGTCGCGCCAGTCACTGCTCGATCAGTCGAGGCTCGATGGCGCCACGCTCGACCGGCTGGCGCTGTTCGATGCCTTCGAGCACGACACCGAACCCTTCTCGTTCCGCGACCTGATCCTCGCCAAGAAATATGCCGGCCTCATCGCCGGTGGCGCCAGTTGGAGCGCGGTGGCGCGCTCGGTCCATGCCGCCGGTCCCGTCGCTTCGCTCACCGCCCTGTCGCTCCATCCCGGCGGGCCGCAGAAGATTTACGCGAGCGAAGGCGAGCGGAAGCGCGAGCTCGATGGCCAGGGACTGCTCGGGCTCGAACCGCCCGATGATGACAGCGAAGAGTATTTCGCCCTCGCCGAGCAGGCCGAGGAGTCGCAGCTCTATGCCGAGGCCACGGTGCTCTATGGCCGCTGCCTCTCGGTCGATCCGTCGGACTCCGTTGCCGCCTACAACCGCGCCAATTGCTTCCGCGCCCTCGAAGAGAACGACGAGGCCGGTGCCGCCTATGCGCAGGCGATCAAGATCGACCCGAGCTTCGTCGAAGCCTGGTTCAACTATGCCGCGCTGCTGAAGGACGAGGGCAAGATCGCCGCCGCCCGCCGCCATCTTGATCGCGCCATCGCCATCGATCCCGACTATGCCGACGCGGTCTACAATCTCGCGACGCTCGAATTCGACGCGAAGAATTTCGCCGAGGCCCGCCGCTGGTGGGGCCGCTATCTCGAACTCGACGAGGACAGCGACTGGGCGAGGACCGCCTCGCGCGGCATCGCCTTCATCGATCTCAACACCCGCCGGTCGGCTGGCTAACGGCGGTTGGCCGAGCAGCTGGAGCGCGCTTGCGCGTAACTGCCCGGACAGAGCAATCTAGGGACGCAATGACCACCAGTTTTCTCTTCGACGGCCCCGCAGACGCGCGCGTCACCATCATGCTGTCGCATGGCGCAGGCGCGCCGATGGACTCGGCCTCGATGAATGCCACCACCAAGGTGCTCGCTGCTGCCGGCTTTCGCGTCGTGCGCTTCGAGTTCGGCTACATGGCCGCTCGCCGCAACGGTGAACGCAAGCCACCGCCCAAGGCCGAAAAAGTGATCCCCGAATACATCGCCGCAATCGACGATCTCGGCCCGACGCAGGGGCCGTTGATCATCGGCGGCAAATCCATGGGGGGCCGCGTCGCCAGCATGGCCGCCGACCCGCTGTTCGAGGCGCGCCGCATCGCGGGCCTCCTCTGCCTCGGCTATCCCTTCCATCCACCGGGCAAGCCGCAGCAATTGCGCACCGCGCACCTGATCGGGCTCAAGACGCCGACGCTGATCTGCCAGGGTACGCGCGACGAGTTCGGTGACCGCTACGAAGTCGGCGAGTACGGGCTCTCCGACGAGATCGAGGTCAACTGGCTGGAGGATGGCGACCACGATCTGAAGCCCCGCAAGGCCATCTCCGGCTTCACCACGGCGCAGCATCTGCAGAGCGTTGCCGACAAGGTCACCGAATGGGTGAACCGCATCGCCCCCTGACGCGATGAAGATCGCCACCTTCAACATCAACAATATCAACCGCCGCCTGCCCAACCTGCTGGCCTGGCTCGCGGCACGAAAACCTGATGTCGTCTGCCTGCAGGAGTTGAAGGCGACCGACCGGCAGTTCCCCCGCTCTGCCATCGCCGAGGCGGGCTATGGCGCCGCATTCGTGGGCCAGTCCGCATGGAACGGCGTCGCCATCCTCGCGCGCGGCGTTGATCCGGTAGTGACGCAGACCTCGCTGCCCGGCGACCCCGACGATGACCAGGCGCGCTACATCGAGGCGGCTGTCGACGGCATCATCATCGCCTCGCTCTATGCGCCCAACGGCAACCCGCAGCCGGGGCCGAAATACTCGTACAAGCTTGCCTGGATGGAACGGCTGCACGCCCACGCGCAGGAGTTGCTCGACAGCAAGCTGCCGATCGTCCTCGCCGGCGACTACAACATC
Organism: Hyphomicrobiales bacterium; assembly: GCA_004144345.1. Taxonomy (GTDB): domain Bacteria; phylum Pseudomonadota; class Alphaproteobacteria; order Rhizobiales; family Devosiaceae; genus Devosia_A. The sequence goes on along the minus strand of SEEL01000032.1, from coordinate 32,861 downwards.
GTGCCCGAGCCGCGCGACATCTACGTCACGACGTCCTACCGCGATAACGCGCTGGTGCAGCCGGCACCCCGCGCCGCTTACGCGGCGCTCTTGGCGCAGGGCTGGACCGATGCGCTGCGCAAGCTCCACCCCGAGACGCCGGACCTCTACACATTCTGGGATTACATGCGGAACCGCTGGCCGCGTAACGCCGGTCTGCGGCTCGACCATCTGCTGCTCAGCAAGAAAGTCGCCAAACGGCTCCGCGCGGTCGGTGTCGACAAGGAAGTGCGCGGTGAAGAGGGCGCCAGTGACCACGCCCCTGTGTGGATCGACCTCAAGCCGGAATAACCGCAGGCCGGAACGAATCATTTGCTTGCAAATCCCCAGTCAAGTCGGCTTAACTACTTATTAACCATTCTGTCTGGCCGTGGGGGATCAGGTGAGACGGGTTGTTTTGCAGGCGTTTTGCGCCGTTTTCATAAGTAGTATTGCGATCGGACCGGGTGCGGCTCAGCAATTACCCGCAGTCTCGGGCCTCAATGGCAAGATCGAATTCAACGCCGGGCTGCTGAACGTACCCGCGCCGACCTTTGTCGGGCGCGCTGCCGGCGCGGTAACGGTACCCGTCGGCGACAGCTTCGGCCTCCAGGCGGATTTCACGGCGGCTTCCGCCCCGGGCCTGACGCTGGGCGGCGCGCTGCATATCTTCACCCGCGACCCGTCAAGCCACCTCATCGGCGGCACTTTCGGCGTCATGCGGACACCGGGCGCCATCATCTTCGCGGCGGGGCCGGAGGCCGAATTCTACTTCGACAATGTCTCGATCGAAGCCTGGGGCGGCCTGTCCTATGCCAAGCCGACGGTGGGCGCAGACCGCCTCCTGCCCTTCGTCATGGCCGATGTCGCCTATTATCCCGAGCCCAACTGGCGCCTGAGCCTCGGCCTCTCCTCGCTCGATGGCTACAACGCCGTCCATGCGGGGACCGAATATCTCATCGATGGGTTCGACCTCCCGGTGTCGCTGACCGCCGATGCCCGGCTGGGACAGGACGGCGCCATTCTCGCCACCATTGGCCTCCGCGCCTATATCGGCGGCCAGAACAAATCCCTGCTCCGGCGCCACCGGGAGGACGATCCAGCCGATCGCGGCGCCTCGCTCTACAATGCCGCCGGCGGCCTCACCATCCGGCCAAAGCAATCAGCGGGCAGCGACCCGGAACCCGGCGGAGGTCCCGTGACGTGCAAGAACACGATGGAGTACGTCTACATCGCTGAACTCGGCTATTGCGTCAGCATCCTCGACAGCACCACGCCCGAACCCTGACGGTTCCGCCGCCTTGAAGCGCACGCTGCTTTGCGGCAGTGTCGGGTGAACCTTTCGCTAGTGATCTGAGCGCCCATCGCCGCGGCAGGCACTTTTTGGGCAATCCGGAAATCGAGGAACCATGACCTACCGCGCCTCCGATACGCGCTACGACAGCATGCAATTTCGGCGCAGCGGGAAGTCGGGGCTCAAGCTGCCGGCCATCTCGCTGGGGCTGTGGCAGAATTTCGGCGGTAGCCGCGACTACCCCTCGGCCTTCGAGATCCTGAGCTATGCCTTCGATCACGGGGTCACGCATTTCGATCTGGCCAACAATTACGGCCCGCCCGCGGGTAGCTCCGAGGAATTGTTCGGCGACATCATGGCGCGCGACTTCCGTCCCTATCGCGATGAGCTGATCGTCTCGACGAAGGCGGGCTGGCTGATGTGGCCCGGTCCCTATGGCGAATTCGGCAGCCGCAAATATCTCATCGCCAGCTGCGAGCAGTCGCTGAAGCGCATGGGCCTCGACTATGTCGATATCTTCTACTCCCATCGCTACGACCCCAACACGCCGCTCGAAGAGACGATGGGCGCGCTCGCGCAGCTCCACCGGCAGGGCAAGGCGCTCTATGTCGGAATCTCGTCCTATCCGCGCGAACAGACCATCGAAGCGCATCGCATCCTTGCCGATATGGGCGTGCCGCTGCTGATCCATCAGCCAAGCTATTCGATCCTCAACCGCTGGATCGAGAACGACCAGACGATCGACGCCTGCGGCGACCTCGGCGTTGGCGTCATCGCCTTCTCGCCACTGGCGCAGGGGATCCTCTCGGGCAAGTACAACAAGCTCGCCAAGTCCGACCTCGGCGGCACCCGCGCCTCGGAGAACTATTCGCTGTCGGCGCAGCGGCTCGCGCCGCGCATCCTCTCCGCAGTCGAGGGTCTCGGCAAGATTGCCAAGGCGCGCAAGCAGACCATGGTGCAGCTGGCCCTCGCCTGGGTGCTGCGCCGCAAGGAGATGACCTCGGCGCTCATTGGCGTGCGCACGCTCGAGCAGCTCAAGGATTGCCTCGGCGCCCTCGACAATCTCGACTTCACGGCCAAAGAACTCGCCGCCATCGACAAGGCGGTTGAAGGCGGCATGATGGATGGCCGTCCCAAGACGGAGCTGCCTGATTGAGTTCGATCAGCGCCACGCCGATCCGAACAGCGCTTGCGACGGGGCTCACCGGGCTGATCGCCCTGGGCCTGTTTGGCGTCGCCACCTGGTACGGCAATTTCGGCGCCTATGTCGCGATGGGCGCCGCGCTGCTTGGCCTGTTGCTGGTGTGGAACGGCGGTGCCTATCGCGAAGTGCTGGCCTCCCCCGGCATCCTCATGCAGGTCGCCGCGTTCGTGCTGCTGGCGATCGCTATTCTCGCTGTGGCGGATAGCGAGAGCGACCGGCTCTTCGTCTTCGATTTCTCGCCGATGTTGATGGCCATTCCCGCGGCGGCGCTGTTTGCCCGCGCGCGTGTGGGTCATGGCAGCACGTTCATGGCGCTGGTGGCGCTGGCGGGCACATTCGCGGCGGCGTCGGTCACCGTCTACCAAGGCTTCATCCTCGGGGCCCCGCGCGTCGGCGGCTGGCAGAACAGCCCGATCCATTTCGGCGATCTGGCCGTGATTGTCGGCTACATGTCGCTGGGCGGTGTACTGCTCACCTCGCTGCGCTGGCGCGCGCTGTTCCTGATCGGCCCGGTGCTGGGCGGCTTCGCGGCCGTGATGTCGGGCTCGCGTTCCTCGATCATCGTCGCCATCGTGCTCGCGCCCTTCGCGCTCTACTTCCTCATTCGCCACTCCGGCTGGCGCCTGCGCAATCTGCTGATCGCCCTCGCGATCGGCGCTGCAATCGTCGGTGTCGCTGCGGCGTTCAGCGGATCGCGCATCGAGCGTATGCTGTCGGCCTTCACCGTCATCGGCGAAACGCTGTCGGGCGAGCCTGTCGGCGATAGCAGCTTCCGCTACCGGCTCGACATGTACCAGGCCGGGTGGAAGGCCTTCCTCGACTCGCCGATCTTCGGTCACGGCTGGCGCCACCAGATGGAGGCCGCCTTCCCTTATCTGACGCCGGATGGGCAGGCGGGCTATCAGGCCGAACATTGGGGCTACATACACAATGAAGCGCTGTCTCTTGGCGTCGGCATGGGCGTGCTCGGCTTCATCGCCTACGTGCTGCTAATGGCCCATCCGCTGGCGCTGCTGGCCAAGGCGCCGCGCGATACGCAGACCATACCGCGCACCTATCTGTGCCTCACCGTGGTGATCGGCGTGTTCGTCGCCGGTCTCACCGACGTGCATTTCATGGCCGAACTGTTCAAGACCTTCTATTGCTTCATCCCGGCAGCGATCTGCTTCCTCTGCCGCGATGCGGCGCCTCCGCCACCTTCGGTTACGACATGATGTCCGCAGACAATTCCACCGGCCCCATCCACATCGTCCTCACCTTCGACGACAATTTCTGGGCCCCGGCTTTTGCCGTGATGCGGTCGGCGTGCCTGTCGACCAAGCGCCGCACCGATTTGCGCTTTCATCTGTGCGTCGACGGCATCAGCGCAGAGCACAAGGCCGACCTCGATGTCATCACGACAGAGTTCGGCGCGACGCTGATCTACTACGACCTGACCGAGAGCGCCGACTTCCAGCGTATTTGCGGCACGCTGCGGCGCAGCCGGCGCTTTCCGGCCATCTCCTACGCGCGCATGGTCGTCGACAAGATCCTGCCGCCCGACGTGGAGCGCGTCATCTATCTCGACTGCGACACGTTCGTACTGCAGCCGATCGAGCGGCTCTACAATCAGGACATGAAGGGCATGCCCATCGCCGGCGTGGCCGATCCCTTCGCCATGCACATCATGATGGGCCGCGACATGCGGTCCAAGAAGGGCATCTTCGATCCCGCCGATCCCTATTTCAATTCCGGTGTGCTGCTGATCGACATCGCCGGCTTCAAGGCCGCCGACATTCCGGCGCGTCTCGAAGAATTGCGGGCGCAGGATATCCTCAAGCGCCTCTATTTCGACCAGGACATCCTCAACCTGATCTTCCGCCATCGCTGGACGGCGCTCAACTGGCGCTTCAACACCATTGATCCATGGCGCGCCCAGCAGGCGATGGGTCCCTACATCGTGCACTACACCGGCGACCAGCGGCCCTGGCATCTGGTGAGTCTGGCGCCGTACCACCACATGTACCGGCACACGATGACCAACGAGCTGTTCTACCGCTTCATGCGGGCGCGCTGGAAGCGCTACTGGCTCAAGAAGCTGAACCGCCTGATCGGCCGGAAATGAGCGCCCTGCCCGTCATCTGTTCCTTCTGGCATGGCGATCTCGGTTGGCTCGGGCGCATCTGCATCGCCTCGTTCCTCGAACGTGGCCACCGTTTCGAGCTCTATGCCTATGGCGATATCGGGGCCGTGCCTATGGGCTGCGTTGTGCGCGACGCCAACGAGGTCGTGCCGCACTCTGAAATGTTCTTCTACAAGGGCAATCGCACCCCGGCAGTGTTCGCCGATCTGTTCCGCCTGAAGCTGATGCAGCGTCGCGCGGGCATCTGGGTCGATTGCGATGTCTATTGCGTGCGGCCCTATGCGGGACTGGGCGACTACATCTTCGGCCGCGAGACCAGCGACGCCGCCGACACGCAGATGGTCAACAATGCCGTCTTTGCCTGCCCGCCCGGCGAATTGCTCGGTGCCCTACTGAAGACCTTTGAGCCGGGCGCCATTCCGCCGGGCCTGCCCTGGTTCCGGGCGATCGAAGTGCGTCTCCGCCGGCTGCTCGGCGAAAAGCTGCCGGTGCAGGACATGCAGTTTGGCGCTACCGGCCCATGGCCGCTCAACTATCATCTGAAGCGGCTCGGCCTGTTCGAGCGGGCGCAGGCTAAACCAGTGTTCTATCCGATGAACTATGGCGATGCGCTCAAGCTGATGACGCCGGGCATCGCGCTGGCGGCTCTCGTGCAGTCCAACACGCTGAGCGCGCATTTCTGGCACAGTTCGCTGACCGACCGGGGCAGCGGCCATCTCGCCGCGCCTGCCCCGGGCAGTTTCTTTGCCGATGAAATCGCCCGGCTGGGCGCCACCTTCAGCTTCTGAGCGTGCCGCCCGTCGCCTTGGCGACGGCGCCGACGATGGCCGTCGAAACCTTTTCGATATCCTCGTCGGTCAGCGTCTTGTCGGTCGGCTGCAGCGTGACGCGGATGGCGACCGACTTCTGGCCCTCGGGCACGCCCTTGCCTTCGAACAGATCGAAGATCTCGACGCCCGAGATCAGCGCCTTGTCGGCATTGCGCGCGGCGCGCAGCAGCTTATCGGCGGTGACGGCGCGATCGACGAGGAAGGCGAAGTCGCGATCGACCGGCATGAGGTCGCTGAGCTTGAGCGCGGGCTTACCCTTGGTCGGCTTCTTGCGCGGCTCGGGAATCGCGTCGAGATCGAGTTCGAACGCCACGACGGGGCCGGTAAGGTCCAGCTCCGCGGCCCAGGCGGGATGCAGTTCGCCGAACCAGCCGATGATGTTGGTCGGCCCGAGCTGCACGCGGCCGCCGCGGCCCGGATGGGCCCAGGCCGGCGATTCCGCCACCAGCTGCAGCTTGCCGATATCGTGGCCGAGCGCATCGAACACGGCGGCGAGATCAGCCTTGGCGTCGAACACGCTGAGCGGGGCACTGCCCTGCCAGCTCTTTGGCGCCGCACCGGCGCGAATAGCCGTCGCGTAAGTGTGCTGGCCCTCGGGCTTGTCCGAGAGGAACACTTGGCCGACTTCGAAGATCGCCAGATCGGCGAAGCCGCGATTTTCATTGCGGCGCACCGCCGCCAACAGGCCCGGCAGCAGCGAGGGCCGCATGTCCGAGAGGTCAGCGGCGATCGCATTGGCGAGCTTCAGCTCAGGCGCACCACCGCCGAAGCGCTTCGCCTCGGCCTCCGAGATGAACGACCACGTCACGGCTTCGTCGAGGCCACGCGCCGCAAGCACGCGCTTCGCCACGCGGCGGCGGTTCTGCATGGTGGTGAGCATGCGCGGCGCGACGCCCGAGAGGCGCGGCAGCGGATCGACGGGCACTTTGTCGAGCCCCTCCATGCGCATCACTTCCTCAACGAGGTCGGCCTTCTGCGTCACGTCGGGGCGCCAGCTCGGCACCTTGACCTGGAGCGTCGTTCCAGCGCCCTCGGCGACAAAGCCGAGACGCGTGAGCAGTTCGATAATCCGTGCTTCCGGCAGATCGAGGCCGGTCAGGCGGCGCACTTCGCTGGTCGGGAATTCGACGATTGTATTGGGGAACACATCGTCACCCGAAATCGCCGGCTCCATCGGCTCGCCGCCGCAGAGTTCGATGACGAGACGCGTCGCGAGTTCAAGCGCCGGTTCGGTGAGCGCCGGATCGACCGAGCGTTCGAGGCGATAGCGCGCATCGGAGACGATACCCGTCTTGCGGCCGGTCCTCGCGATCTCGTCGGGGTCCCAGCTGGCGCATTCCATGAACATGTTCACGGTGCCATCGGTGCAGCTCGAACGCTCGCCGCCGAGGATGCCGCCGAGGCAGAGCGGGCCCTGATCGTCGGCAATGACGCACATGGTCGCGTCGAGTTCGTGCTCGCGATTGTCGAGACCGTCGAGCTTTTCACCGGGCCGCGCATTGCGCAGCACCATGGTGCCGGCGACCTTGTCGGCGTCATAGGCATGGAGCGGGCGGCCCCAGCCGAGCGACACGAAATTGGTGATGTCGGCCAGCGCATTGATCGGCCGGAGGCCAACGGCGCGCAGGCGGCGCTGCAGCCATTCCGGCGACGGGCCGTTCTTGACGCCCTTGATGTAGCGGCCGGCGAATTTGCGAATCGCCTTGGGCTCGCCCGGTGCGAATTGCTGCGGCAGCGGCGCGATGGGGCTCGCCCCTACTGACGCCACCGGCGCCATGTAACCATCGACGGGGCTCAGCGTACCGAGGCCATAGGCAGCGAGGTCGCGCGCCACGCCATAGATGCCCGTCGCATCGCCGCGATTGGGCGTGATCGAGATATCGAACACCACGCCATTGAGTTCGGCATAGTCCACATAGGGCACGCCGATCGGCGCATCGTCGGGCAGGACGATGATGCCGTCATGGTCGTTGCTGAGTTCGAGTTCGGCCGCCGAGCAGAGCATGCCGTTCGACACCTGCCCGCGGATCGCGACGCCTTCCTTGAGCGTGAAATCCTTGCCCGGAATGTAGGTGCCGGGGAACGCGAAGACCGACTTCATGTTGGTCACCGCGTTGGGCGCGCCGCACACGACATCGATCAGCGTGCCGGTGCCGGCATCGACCTTGCACACCTTGAGGTGGTCCGAATTCGGATGCGGTTCGGCCGACACCACATGCGCCACGACGAAGGCCCTCAGCGCCTTGCCCTGGTCCTCGACGCTTTCGACTTCGAGGCCGATGGCGGTCAGCGCCGTCGAGATGGTCTCGGCGTCGGCGGTCGTATCGAGATGGTCCTTGAGCCAGTCGAGCGTGAACTTCATTTGTAGACACTTTCGGTCGCTTCGATCCTGGGCAGGGTGCCGGAGATCGCAAAGAGTTTGGCGAGTACATTGGCGAAGCCGCGCGCATCGTCGATGGCGCGGTGCGTGTGCTCGATGTTGCCGTACCAGTCGGCGGGAACGCGCTGCATGCCCCACTTCAGATACTCGGCGCCGCGCAGCGTGCCGGCCATGGTGTAGAGGCACACGCCGCCGCCGCGGAAGATCTGCCGCATATTCTTGAGCGGGCCGCCGAACACGCGCGTGCCGGCGTAAGTCTCGAGATAATGATCCATCCAGATGCCGTCGAAGATCATCGGCGCGGCAGCAAAGACGTGAAAGCCTGGCAGGGCCTCAACCCAGTCGGCATAGCGCGGCATCACGAGCTCGGCCGGCTCCGGATTGGCCGTGGCATGCACCCAGGCTTCCGGCTGCGTCTGCCACCAGGCCATGGTATCCGGATTGGGCGCGCGATCAGCACGCGGCTCCAGCACGGCTTCGAACTCGGCGATGACCTTACCCGTCACATCGCAGGCCACCGAGGCAAAGCTCAGCATCGACGAGGCGAGCGGCGAGGGGCCGTCGGCTTCGATGTCGGTGACTACATAGGTGACGATGTCGTCGCTCATCAGCTGGAAAGGCCTCCGAACAGCGTCGGCATGTCGAATGCCTTGAAGCCATAGTGGTCGAGCCAGCGCTTGTCGGCATCGAAGAATGCGCGGAGGTCGTTCATGCCGTATTTGAGCATGGCGAGCCGGTCGATCCCCATGCCCCAGGCGAAGCCCTGGTAGACATCGGGGTCGAGGCCGCAATTGCGCAGCACGTTCGGGTGCACCATGCCGCAGCCCAGGATCTCGAGCCAGTCGCTGCCCTCGCCGATCTTCACCTCGGCGCCGGAGCGGTCGCATTGCACGTCCACTTCCATCGAGGGTTCGGTGAAGGGGAAGAAGCTGGGGCGGAAGCGGAGCGTCACGCCCGGTACTTCGAAGAAGGCCTTGAGGAATTCTTCCAGCACCCAGCGCAGCTGGCCGATGTGGCTTTCCTTGTCGATGACGAGGCCTTCGACCTGATGGAACATCGGCGTGTGCGTCTGGTCGCTGTCGTGGCGATAGGTGCGCCCCGGCGCGATGATGCGGATGGGCGGCTCGACGGCGCCGGTCAGATAACCGGCCGCCGGCTTTTCGTTGGCGCGCAGCATCGAGCGGATCTGCACCGGCGAGGTGTGCGTGCGCAGCACCTTCTTGGTGCCGTCGGGACCCGGCTGCAGGAAGAACGTGTCGTGCATCTCGCGGGCCGGATGCCCTTCGGGGAAATTCAGCGCGGTGAAATTGTACCAGTCGGTCTCGATGTCGGGTCCTTCGGCGATCTTGAAGCCCATGTCGGAGAAGATCGCGGTGATCTCGTCCCACACCTGGCTGATCGGATGGATGCGGCCTTCTGTGGTCGGGGCGGCCTTGACGGGCAGCGTCACGTCGAGCCGCTCGGCGGCAAGGCGCGCATCGAGGGCGGCGCCACGCAGATCGGCGCCCCGCGCGTCGATGGCGGCTGAAATCTCGTTCTTGAGGCCGTTGATGGCCGGGCCGGCGGTCTTGCGATCCTCGGGGGCCATGCTGCCCAGCGTCGCGAGCAGTGCCGAGACGGAACCCTTCTTGCCCAGCGCGGCAACGCGCACGGCGTCGAGCCCCGCTTCGTCGGTGGCGGCGGCAATGGCCCCGGTCAGTTCGGTGCGGAGGCGGGCGATATCGTCTTGAAGGCTCATGATCGGTTTCCATCGGCGGGCAAACAAAAAGCCCCGCGCCATCCCCATTTGGGGCGGCGCAAGGCTTAGCTTGTGGCCTCGGTAAAGGCTAGGAGCGTGTGCCCTTAGGCAACGCGCTCGGCGGTGGTCTTCTCGATCTCGCCCAGATAGGCCAGCGCGGCTTTCGACTGCGCCACGATGGCGGCGAAGGCTGCGGGCTCGCTGATGGCGATATCGGACAGAACCTTGCGGTCGACCGCGATCTCAGCCTTCACGAGGCCGTCGATAAATCGGCCGTAGGTCAGGCCATGCTCACGCACTGCAGCGTTGATGCGCTGGATCCACAGAGCGCGGAAGTTGCGCTTCTTGGCCCGGCGATCGCGATACGCATACTGGCCGGCCTTGTCGACGGCGGCCTTGGCGGCGCGGATGGTGTTCTTGCGGCGGCCGTAGAAACCCTCGGCGGCCTTAAGAACCTTCTTGTGGCGGGCGTGGTTGGTTACGCCGCGTTTAACTCGGGACATTCTCGGCTCTCCTTATCGCGCGTACGGCATGTACCACTTCACCAGACTCTCATCGCCCTTCTTGAGGATCTTGGTCCCCCGGTTGCGGCGAATGTAGTCGGCGTTGTGGCTGGAGAGGCGGTGACGCTTACCCGCGACGCCCGCTTTGACGCGGCCAGACGCGGTCATCTTGAAGCGCTTCTTAGCGCCAGACTTGGTCTTCATTTTTGGCATTTTGCGGTCCTGTTAGTCGCTCCGGAGAGCACGCATTCTGAGCTGCCACGGCATGCCTTTCGGCCGGGCCACCCGGTTAGAAGCGGCGTCTATAGAGGGCGAGGCTCCGGAAGGCAAGCGCGGCACGCCGAAAAATGGCGCTCCGGCCGGGCTACGGCGTCGCACCTAGGCGCGCTTCAGCCCGGCGATCAATTCCTGCAGCGCGTCGAGCAGATGGGCCTGTTCGGTGCGGCTCAGCCCGCCAAGCACCTCGCGGTCGGTTTCGGCGGTGGCGGCGATGGCGCCCGGAACCACGGCCCGCGCCTTGTCGGTGAGATAAAGACCCTGGGCGCGGCCGCCCAGCCCCTGCCGGGTGATCCAGCCTTCGGCCTCGAGCCCGTTGAGGGTGCGGGCGACGCCCGGCTGCTCGACCTCGAGCCGCTCGACCAGTTGCTTCTGCGTCAGCCCCTCATCGAGCCCGATCTCGATCAGCGCGGCCGCCTGGGCCGGCTGGACGCCGACCGGCACCAGCTTTTCGCGCAGGCGCAGCGACAATAGCCGCGCCAGCTGCGCTGATTGAAAGAGGAGGGTCTGCCGCTGGTCGAACTGCATAAGGTGTTATGTAGTTGAATCGCCAGCGGCTTGGAAGCACCCGCATGCCCCTCCCCGCCAAGGAGGAGGGGCCGAGCCGCCGCTACAGGCAGGCTTCTTCGGCGCCGGTCTTCGCCCGGTTCTTCAGGGCCCGGGCCGTGGTCTGTTCGAGGCCGATATCGTGCAGCAAATGGGTGTCGAGATAATTGAGCTCGCGGAGCGTGTGGCGGTAGAGCCTCCAGCGGGCAAAGCGGCTTTGCAGTTGCGCAAACATCGCAACCTCCTTGTCGGACTGAGAATTGGAATGCCGCCGGGCCCGTTGGGAGCGAAACCACAGCGGCATGGGCAGATACTTGCGCTATGGCCGGGGTTTCCGCTACGGACAGGAGCGGGAAAGGCTTTTCGGAAATGAAAAGATGAGCGGTCGGCAGATTTCCTGGGATGACCTCAGGCTGTTCCTCGATGTGGCGCGGCTGGGCGGCCTGAGTGCGGCGACCAGCACCACCGGGATGAGCGCGGCGACGCTGGGACGGCGGGTTGCGGCGCTGGAGCGCCAGATCGGCGAGCCGCTCTTTCACCGGGCCTATTCCGGCTACACGCTGACCCGGGCGGGCGAAGAACTGCTGCGGCGGGCCGAGGACGTCGAAATCGCGATGCGCTCGCTGACCCGCTGGCGCGACGGCGAGATCGGCGACCGCGTGGTGCGCATTTCGGCCGGCACCTGGACGACCAATTTCATCGCCAGGCACATCGGCGAGATCTGGGACATCAGCGACCCGTTCCGCATCGAGTTCGTCACGGCCTATGAGAAGATCGATATCGGCCGCCGCAATGCCGATATCGGGCTACGCGCCGCGCGGCCGACGGAAGCCAATCTTGCCGGTCAGCTGATCGGACAAATGGCGCACGCCATGTATGCGGGGCGCGAGCTGATCAATGGCGTCCGGGCCGGCGTGTTCGTCGGGATCAGCGGCGAAGGCGCGGAGCTGCAATCGTCGCGCTGGCTGATGGCGCATCATGGCGACCGCATCCTGACGCGCGGCAATGACCCGCATTCGGTGCGCGAACTGGTGGCCGCCGGCGCCGGGCTGACGGTGCTCCCCTGCTTTGCCGGCGACAGCGACCGGCGGCTGGTGCGGGTCGCGCCGCCGATCGCCGAACTCGAAACCGAGCAATGGCTGGTGTCGCACCAGGAGGAGCGGCACGGGCGCGAAGTCCGCATGGTGCTCGACCGGCTGGTCAAGCTGTTGCGCGCCCACGCCCCGCTGTTCACTGGTGAAGAGCCGGCGCCGAGCAGTTAACACCATCTTGAGGCGCGGCATGTGAGGCTGCGCCTTGGGAATGCACACGGTTCGGGGGAACCGGAAATGAAAGCTTCAGCCTTTGTGGTGGGGCCTCGCGACGGGGCCGCCGCCACGCTCATGGATCTGGCGCGCTCGATCGGCTTTGCCAATGTGCAGCGCTATCAGGGGCTGAGCCGCGCCGAGGCGCAATCGGCCAAGACGCCACTGCTGTTCTTCCTATGCTCGCCGGTGGCCGATGTGAAATCGCTGCAGCCGATGGCGAGCGCCATCCGCTTTTCGCCGAGCCTGAAGCTGCGCTTCCTGCCGATGATCTATTTCGCGCGCGAGCCGTCGCTCGACACGGTGAAGGCCTGCATCGGCATGGGCTTTGACGATGTGATCGCGCTGCCGATTTCGGGCGACGAGGTCGTGGACCGCATTGCCCGCCAGATCGGCAGCATCACCACCTATTACGAGACGGCCAGCTATTTCGGGCCCGACCGCCGCAACCGGCTGGGCGGCAATTTCCGTCCCACCAGCAGCGACCATGGCGGCGGCGCGTTCCGCCGCATCGCCATCCGGCGCAACCCGGAGACGGGCGTCGATGTGCTGAGCGACGACCAGCAAGTGGTAGTATAGGGGCCCGACTTCCGCTCCAAACGGGAATCCTCTAGGGTCCGCCGTCCCTGCCAGAAAGTCCCGCAGCCCATGAAATTCGGTCTAGACCTCGCGCCGCAGCACAAGGTGTTCGGCGGCTTCGCCATCTATTCGTTCACGATGGGCAACATCTTTCCGCGCTTCGCCGAATTGCGCAACACCATGGGCGTGGAAGAGGGTGCGTTTGGCTTCGGCCTGATCGGCGCGCCGGTGGGCACGCTCATCGCGCTGACCCTGGCGCCGCCGCTGCTCGAAAAGATCGGCTATCGCCGGGCGCTGCTGATCCTGATCCCGCTTCTGTCGGTGTGCTACGCGCTGGCGGCCTTTGCGCCGAACCCGTGGACCTTCTTCCTGCTCTACATTCCGGTGGGGCTGGTGATCGGCGGCATCGAGATCATCCTCAATCTCGAGGCGGACCGCACCGAGCATCTGGTGGGGCGGCGGCTCATGAACCGCGCCCATGCGTTCTGGAGTTTCGGCTTCTTCGCCGCCGGCCTCGTCGGCGGCCTGCTCGCGCAGCGCGGAATCTCGCCGCAGCTGCATCTGATGCTGATGATCCCGGTGAGCCTCGTTCTCACCATGCTGATCCTCGGCCGCTTCAAGCCGGCGCCGGAGCGCACCGGCAGCCATGAGGATGCGCCCAGATTCGCCGCGCCGACCGCCGGCATCATGGCGCTGGTCGCTGTGACTCTCGCCGCGATGGCGATGGAGGGCGGCTATATGGACTGGTCGGTGATCTACATGGACTCGATCTTCAGCTCGACGCCGCTGGTGGCGGCAATGGCCGTGACCGTGGGCGCCCTGGCGCAGGGCATCACGCGCTACTTCGCCGACAGCTTTGTCGAGCGCTATTCGCCGGTCTCGGTGACCCGGGTGCTGCTCGGCATCATGACCATCGGCATACTGCTCGTCTTCTTCCCGATGCATGAATGGGTGTCGCTGGCGGGCTTTGCGCTGCTCGGCGTCGGCTCGTCGGCGATCTTCCCGCTCGCCATGTCGGCGGCGGCGCAGCGCACCGACCGGCCCGCGGCCGTCAACGTCGCGGCGCTGGCGCAGATTTCGTTCATAACCTTCCTCCTCGCGCCGCCGGCGCTGGGCTACATCGCCGAGCACTGGGGCATCACCTGGAGCTTCGGCATCGGCCTCCCCCTCGTCGCCCTCAGCTTTGCCTTCGCCGGCACGCTGGGCAAGAAACCCATCAGCCACAACATCGAATGATCAAGCCCCATTACCGCGTCTTCGCCTGCTTCTTCCTGTTCGCCATGGCACTGGGCGCCCTGCTCGGCCGCCTGCCCGACATCCAGCACAATCTCGACCTGACCGAGAGCCAGCTTGGCATGATGCTGATCGGCATGGCCGTGGGCTCGCTGATTTCGCTCAGCCTCGGCGCCCGCTGGGTAGACCGCATGGGGGCGCGGCTGACGGCGTTCATCACGGTGATCGGAACGGCATTCTGCTATGCGCTGATCCCGTGGCTGCCGAGCGCCTGGCTGGTGTTCGCGACGCTGCTGGTGGCGGGCGTGATGGCCGGGCTGCTCGAGATCAACCTCAATCTCGAGGCCGACCGCATCGAGGCGCAGCTCGACAAGCGGGTGATGAACCGTGCGCATGGCATGTGGAGCCTCGGCTTTTTCGTCACGGCCTTGATCGCCGCCGCCATGCGGCAGGCGGACATTGCCGTGACGGTGCATACGGCTGCCGCCTTCGTGGTGGTGGTGCTGGCGAGCCTCATCGTGCTGCCCGGCATGACCAATGCGCCGCACCGGCCCGATACGCTGGCGCATGAGGAAGGCACGCATCGCATCGCGCTGCCCAATCTCGGGCTGCTCCCCCTTTGCATCATCGCCATCGCGGCGTTCCTCGTCGAAGGCACCGGCATCGACTGGTCGGTGATCTACATGCGCGACGTGTTCGAGGTGACGCCGTTCATCGGCGGGCTGAGTCTTACCGTCTTTACCGGCCTGATGGCGCTGGGCCGGCTGTTCGCCGATCCGGTGGTCGATCGTTTCGGGCCGCGCGCCGTGGCGACGACGATGCTCGCCATCGCCGCCGTCGGCAGCCTCGTCATCGGCATCGCGCCGCATCCCTGGCTGGCCATCGCCGGCTTCGGCATGATCGGGCTCGGCTGCAGCTGCGTCTATCCGCTGACCGTGTCGGCAGCAGCGCAGCGCACCGACCGCCCGGCCTCGGTCAATGTCGCGGCGCTGGCGCAGGTGAGCTTCGTCGTCTTCTTCCTCGGGCCGCCGCTGCTCGGCTTCGTGGCGGAGCATCTGGGGATCCGGCTCAGCTATCTGTTCGTGCTGCCTGTTATCGTCGTCGGCCTGCTGCTCTCGGGCTCGCTCGACAGCAAGCGCGCCGCGAAAACCGATGCCTGACCTGCCGCCAATCGTCGATCTGCGCCAGTCGCCGACGGCGCTGAAGGTGCAGCGCGGCGTGATGCGGCTCCTGAGGTCGCGCTACGATTTCTGCTGCTTCGCCGAGGTGCCGCTGGCCAATGGCCGGCGCGCCGATGTGCTCGGCGTGGGGCCGAAGGGCGAGATCTGGATCGTCGAGATCAAATCGAGCCTCATCGATTTCCGCGTCGACGGGAAATGGCCGAACTACAAGGACTATTGCGACCGCTTCTTCTTCGCCAAGCCGCCGGAGCTGGAGGGTGAGATCTTTCCCGAGAGCGAGGGGCTGATCGTTGCCGACGGGCATGGCGCCGACATCCTGCGCGATGCGCCGGACTTCCCGCTGGCGCCGGCGCGGCGCAAGGCTATGCTGCTGAAGCTGGTACGGCTCGGTGCCGATCGCGTGCATCAGCTGATGGACCCGTACGAACCGGAGCGATGAGCATGGCGCTCACGACCGAGACCATCGTGCACGACGCCGGGCTGGCGGCAATCGAAGACGAGTGGCGAGCGCTGTGGCAACAACCCGCACACCCCTCGCCCTTCCTCCGCTATGAGTGGGTCGCGATGTGCTGGCGGCGCGTCGCCGCAAACAGCCCCGGCTCACCGCGTCTCGTTGTCGTGCGGCAGGATGGCGAACTGGTCCTCGCGGCGCCGCTGATGCGGCACCGGCGCTTCGGCCCGCTGCACGAGTTCCACGAACTCACGACGACGCTGCCGCAATATGCCGAAATGCTGATCAAGCACGATGGTCCGCATGAGGAGTGGGGGCGTGCCTTCCTGCGCGAGGCGCTGCGCCATCCGCTGGCGCTGCGGGTCTGCCTCGGGCGGCTACCGGCGCCGGGTGAATTTGGCGCGGCGGCGCGCGGCATGAAGGCAAAACGAACGCTCTACGGTGACGCGACGCTCGCCCTGCTGCCTGATGGCTATGAGGCCTATCTCGAAACCCGCAGCAAGAAGCTGCGCAGCGACCATCGCCGGCAGGCGCTGCGCCTCGGCGAGACTGGTGCCGTGACCTTCCGGCTGGCCGATGCACAAACGCTCGATGGCGATCTCGACTGGCTGCTGCAGCAGAAGCGGCAGTGGCAACCGCGCAGCGGCGAATTGCGCACCTGGCTCGGCCTGCCGGGCGCCGAGCGCGATTTGCGCGACTATTGCCATGCCATGCTGGCGGCCGATGATTTGTGCTTCGGCATCCTGCAAATCGACGGGCAACGCGTTGGCGGGGCGCTGAGCTTTGTCGCGCGGCATGCGGGCCTGTTCTACGTACTGGCCTACGATCCGGCCTTCGAGCGCTATTCGCCCGGCCGCACGGCGCTGCTGCTGGGCATGGAGGCCATGGCGCTACGGGGCGTGACGCGATTCGACTTCATGGGTGGCGGCACCGAGTGGAAGAAGCGGCTCGGCACAGATGAGATGCGCGTCGAGCGCGTGCGCCTCGGCCGTCAGTAGCGCTGCGGCGCGTAATTGCGCCAGAAGCGCAGGCGGAATTGCAGCAACTCGGCATTGCCGATGGTGCCGACGCTGCCTTTGCCTTTCGTGTCGATGGCATGCATCGCCTCGAACAGCAGATCGTCCGAGCGGTCCCAATTGGCACTGTGCATGGGGTGCGGCCGCGGCCGTTCGCGCTGCGTGGTGAGCTCGGGGTTGAAGTTGATTTCGTAGATCTGCGGCCTGCCGCCGACCATGCCGATGTCGGCGCGGCCATATTCGATACCCGCGATCGCGAAGGCGCGCGCCGCCACGTCGGCGTAAGGATTGGCGGCGATCAGCGCGGTATCGGCGTGATGGTAACTCTCCGGCACTTCGATATGCGTCGAGCGCTTGACGTACCAGCCCGCGCTGAACTGGCTGCCATTGGGGACGTAGCGATCGCCGACGCGGTACTCGGACTGCTTGATGAAGATACCGGGCGCGGCTTCCTCGGCGCAATATTCGATGATGATGAGGTCTTCGGCGGCTTCGCCGGCCGCGATCAGCCGCGCAAGGTTGGCTTCGAGTTCATCGGCGCTTCGCAGCAGGCCCGTCAGGGGCGCGATGCTGGACGAGGCGCGGCGGATGAAGACCGGATAGCGCGACGGACGCTGCTGCTCGGTGGCTAGGTAGGCGTTGAAATCGTTGAGGCCCGCCTCATGCAGCGTGCGCAGCAGGCGATAGCGGCCCATCGCGATGGCAGGATCGTTGAGCGCGCGGAAGGCGCCGCCCTGCGCGTTGAGGTGGCGATAGAACAGTGCCGCGAGACGGCGCTCGCCCGCATCGAGCCGGTCGACGGCGGTGAAGATATAGGTGCCGGCGGGGAAGCGGCGGGTGCGGAACAGCCAGGCATAGGTGCGGCAAGTCCATGCGGGCATGCGTTCGTCGCGCTGCATGTGGCGCAGCACATAGGTCTGACGGCGCGAACCGATGAAGATGAGCATGGCGGCAAGCCCCCGCTGCCGTAGCATAATCGCTTAGCGTGCCGTTACACTAGTAACGCTGCGGGGCATAGTTACGCCAAAGGCGTAGGCGGAAGGCCGTGAGCTCGGACGAGCTGAGCGACGGCACGCTGCGACCGCGCGGCTGATCGAGCGCGCGAAGCGCAGCGGCGACCCGGTCGTCATGCTCTGCCCACAATTTGTGGAGCGCGGCGTTGGCGTTCGGAACGTCCCGCTGCGTCTGCAGATTGGGATTGTAGTTGATCTCGTAGATCTGCGGGCGGCCGTTGACGATGCCGATATCGGCGCGACCATATTCCATGCCGGCGATCTCGAAGGCCTGGCGTGCCACACCCGCCATCGGATTGTCGCGCATCACCTCGCGATCATAGCCGGGCAGATCGTCGGGCACGGTGTAGGTGTTCGAGTATTTCACATACCAGGTGGCGGCATAGATCGATGGGTTGGGCAAATAGGTGTCGCCGAAGCGATAGGCGCCCTGCTTGCGATAGACCCCCTCCCGCACGGGTTCGCCGTGAAATTCGATGATCAGCAGATCCTCGAGAGGATGACCGCTTGCCCCAAGCCGCGCGATCTCGCCTTCGAGTTCCGCGAGCGAGGCCAGCATGCCGGTCAGCGGCGCGGCGCTCGCCGTGGCCGAGCGGATGAACACCGGGTAACGCGACGGGCGCTCGCGCTCGGTCGCCAGATAGGCATTGAAGTCATTGATGCCGCGCTCGAACAGCGTGCGCAGCAGGCGGAAGCGGCCCATGCCGATCGCCGGATCATTGAGAGCGCGGAAGCCTTCGCCCTGTGCGTTGATATGACGATAGAATCTCGCCGCGAGACGCCGCTCGCCGGCATCGAGACGATCGACGCCAGTGAAGATGTAGGTGGCCGCCGGCAGGCGCCAGGCGCGGAACAGCCAGGCATAGGTGCGCCCGGTCCATTTCGGACGCCGCGCATCGGGCTTCATATGGCGCAGGAGATAGGTCTGGCGCCGGCTACCGATATAGATAAGCACGCCTATTCGCCGCCGGGTTCGCCGTGGATCACCGTTCCAGAGGCGGCGACGGGCGTGATCGGGGTGGGCACGGGAATGACCGGCGGCACGCCGAGCTTCTGCTTGAGGCCGGCCATGAGGGCGAGACGGTCTTCGTCATTGGCGGCCGATTGCAGGCGGTTGCTGAGATCGATGATGAAGCTCGAATAGGCGTTGTGCCAGTCGGCATTGATCTGGTTGAGGTCGAGGCGGCGCGTCGCGGGCGGCACGACGGCCTGGACGCCACCGGCGCGCAGCTCAACGGCATCGTCGAGCAGCGGCAGGATCACCTGGTCGCCGGCAATGCCCGTGTTGAGCAGCGCCTGGCGCAGCGCGGTGCGCTCCTCGTCCTCGCCGTGGGTGAGGAAGATGGCGCCATGCGCCGGCAGGCGTTTCGAAATCCAGTGCATCAGCTCGGTGTGGTCGGCATGGGCCGAGTAGTTGCCCATCGAGCGGATGCGGGCGCGCACCGGCACTTCTTCGGAATGGATCCGCACCGTCTTGGCGCCGCTCAGGATGATCTGGCCGAGCGTGCCGGGCGACTGGTAGCCGACGAACAGCACGGTGGCGTTGGCGCGCGGCAGATTGTTGCGCAGATGATGCTTGATGCGGCCGGCATCGGCCATGCCCGAGGCGGACATGATGATGGCGCCGCCCCTGATCTGGTTGATGGCCTTGCTCTCTTCCACCGCCTCGATGATGCGGAAGCGCGGGTCGGAGAACAGTTCATCGGCGCTGAGTTCGGTATCGTCGAACATCGCGGCGTACTTCTTGTAGACCGCCGTCACCTTGCTCGCGAGCGGGCTGTCGAGGAACACGGCCGAGGGCGAGATGGCGCCCTCCTTGATCAACAGGCCAATGTCGTGCAGCAGCTCCTGGCTGCGTTCGACGGCAAAGGCCGGGATCACAAGATTGCCGCCGCGCCGCAGCGCTTCATTGATCTCAAGCTTCAGGGCATCGCGCCGCTCATCGAGCGTGTAGTCGTCGCGCTCGCGGCCGCCATAGGTGGATTCGCAGAGGATGTAGTCGAAGCCCGCAGGCGCATCCGGATTGTTATAGAACACCTTTTCATCCGGACCGATGTCGCCGGAGAAGAGGATCCGCACCGGCTTGTTGTCCCCATCGAGCACTTCGACCTCGATCGAGGCCGAGCCGAGGATGTGACCGGCGTTCCAGTAGCGGGCGCGCACGCCCGGCGCCGGTTCGATCCAGACTTCGTAGTCGGTGGTCTGGCGCAGATCGAGCGCCTTGCTCGCATCTTCCATTGTGTAGAGCGGCTCGGCCGGGGCATCGTCCTTGCGGCCGCGCTTGCGGTTCTCCCGTTCGGCTTCGCTCTCCTGGATGCCGGCGGCATCGGGCAGCAGATATTCGAGCAGGCCAGCGGTGGGCGGCGTCGACCAGATTGGCTTCCGATAGCCATTGCGGGTGAGCTTCGGCAGCAGCCCCGCATGATCGATATGGGCGTGGGTGAGCAGCAAGAAGTCGATGCGCGCGGCATCGAAGGGCAGCGGCTTCAGGTTGAGGTCGCGCACCGTGCGGTTGCCCTGGAACAGGCCGCAATCGACGAGGAACTGCCCCGCCGGATGGACGACGCGATAGCAGGAGCCGGTGACAGTGCCAGAGGCGCCATGGAAGTGGATGGTCACGGTCATGGCAGCCTCATCGATATGTGGTTGAACGGCTTAACCCCGCCGGGTCTATTTCGGCGCGCGCTTGGCGAGGATGCGCTGCAGGGTGCGGCGGTGCATGTTGAGGCGGCGCGCCGTCTCGGAGACGTTGCGGTCGCACAGCTCATAGACGCGCTGGATGTGCTCCCAGCGCACGCGATCGGCCGACATCGGATTTTCGGGCGGCGCGGGCGGCTGTTCGCCGGTGGCGAGGAGCGCGTTGATGACGTCGTCGGCGTCGGCCGGCTTCGACAGATAATCGACAGCGCCGAGCTTCACCGCGGTCACGGCGGTGGCGATGTTGCCATAGCCGGTCAGAACCACGACGCGGGCATCGGCACGCTTCTTGTGGAGGGCATCGACCACGTCGAGGCCATTGCCGTCTTCGAGGCGGAGGTCGATCACCGCATAGGCCGGAGGCGATGCCTCGACGGCGCTCAGGCCGGCGGCGACGGTGTCGGCGCTGCGCACGTCGAAGCCGCGTTTCTCCATGGCGCGCTCGAGGCGCGTCAGGAAGGCTTTGTCGTCATCGACCAGCAGCAGAGTGCGGTCGCCAGCAAGAAGTTCGTCTACGGTGCTCATTGTGCTGCCCATTTAGGCATTTGGGACCGAAAAGGCTAGACCGCCGCGCGGTTTCGACGAAACCGTGAAGCGTTCCAGCTTTGTTTCGCACGAACCCTGTCCTAGCTCTCGATGGCTTTGCGCGGCCAGGTGATCCGGACCCGGGCGCCGCCGCCGCTGGCGTTTTCGAAGGCGAGCCGGGCGCCCGTCCGTTCTAGAAGGGTCTTTGAGATGAAAATCCCGAGCCCTAGGCCGCCCGGCGCATCGCCGTCCGGCGCGGTATTGCGCGCCCGCGTGGTGAGATAGGGCTCGCCGAGGCGGGTGATCAGGTCGTCGGCGAAGCCCGGCCCGTCATCGGTGATGGTGACGAGAGCCTGCTCGCGGTCCCAGGACGCCTCGATGGTGACCTTCAGCCTGGCAAATTGCGTTGCATTTTCAATCAGATTGCCGAGGCCGTAGAGGAGGCCGGCATTGCGGCGGAACACCGGCTCGCCCTCGGCTTCGGGGATTTCGATGAAGATCGACTTGCCCGTGCCTTCGAGCGGCGTGGCGACTTCCTCGAGCAGTTCGCCGAGCGGCACGGCCGCGAAAGGATCGCCGGTTTCGCCGCTGCGGAGACTACGTAGCTTGGCGAGAATGGCGCGGCAGCGGGCCGATTGGGCGATGATGAGGTCGACGTCGTCGGCCAGCGGGCCGGGCGGGATATCGGCCTTCATCTCCTTGGCAGCGAGCGCGATGGTCGAGAGCGGCGTGCCGAGCTCATGTGCGGCGGCGGCGGCGAGGCCATCGAGGGCGCTCAGCTGTTCGTGGCGCGACAGTGCCAGTTCCGTCGCGGTCAGGGCGTCGGCGAGCTGGCGCGCTTCATGGGCGACGCGGTTGGTATAGGCGGAGACGAACACCACGCCGCAGACAATCGAGACCCAGACGCCGATGATGTAGACGCGGTCGAAGACGATGCGGCGCTCCGGATCCCAGGGCAGCGCCAGATGGAGGAACGAAATCGCCGAGGCGACGGCAATGGCGAGCGCCGCGAGGATGAAGGTCGAGCGCTGCGGCAGGGTGGTCGCCGAGACCGAAACGGGGGCGAGAAGCAGCAGCGAGAACGGGTTCTCGAGCCCGCCGGTGAGGTAAAGCAGTCCGCCCAGCTGCAGCAAATCGTAGCCGAGCTGCAGCGTCGCGACGGTGGCGCTGGGCCGGTCGCCGGCCTCGCTGCGCAGAATCAGCGCCAGATTGACCACCGCCGAGAGCGCGATCAGCGACAGGCATTCGACCAGCGGCAGCGGGTAGCCGAGGCCCCAATCGACGAACAGCACGCCCACGGTCTGGCCAATAATGGCCAGCCAGCGCAGCCCGACCAGCGTCGCAAGGCGCAGCGGCCGCCAATTGCCGGGCAGAATCTGCCGATAATCCCCCGCCTGGCTCATCGATTATGGCTCCGCATGGGAATCCTTTTGGGCGCTTTCAAGAGCAAGAATCGGTCGGGCACTTTCTTGATCCTGTCCACGATAGGGCCACATCCAGCCTGTTCGTGACTGGGAGAAATGACAATGAACACCGCAGTAATCAAACCGCAATGGGGCCCCTTGACCATCGCCCTGATGGTTTTGGGGTTCGTGGTCTGGTGGCCCCTCGGGCTCGCCATGCTCGCCTACATTCTGTGGGGCGAGATGTTTGGCGGCTCGGCGGAAAAGGCCGAAGCCTGGGCTAGCAAGTCCAAGGCCTGGTGCCGCGACCAGAAGTTCGCCCACAACAGCTACCGTCATGGCAGCTGGCGCCAGTCGAGCGGCAATGCCGCCTTCGACGACTATCGCGCCGAGCAGCTGAAGCGGCTCGAAGAGGAGCGCAAGCGCCTCGACGAGGAAATCAACGCCTTCCACGAATACATGCGGACGCTCCGCATGGCCAAGGATCGCGAAGAGTTCGACCGCTTCATGCGTGACCGCAATGGCAGCCGCGGCTTCGGCAGCGACAATCCGAGCGGCCACTGACGTGCCTACCCGGGATGCCGCATGCCCATGTCGGCATCCCACCCTCCCCTTTCCTGATTCTCCGACCTCCCCCTGACGACCCCGCTCCTCGTGAGCAGGTTGCAACTGGCGTCTCCGGTTCCGGAGGCGCCTTTTTCGCGTTTTGATCCCTTGCGCGGCCCGGCGGAACGGCACTAGCCTTCCGCCATGATCCCCTTGCTGCAGAAGCGTTGGCCGCCGGCCGCCGAAGTGCGGATCGGTGGTGAGACCGTGACGGTCACCGTCAAGGTGTCGGCGCGCGCCCGTTCCTACCGCCTCAGCCTGCCGCATGCCGGCACGCCGCTGCTCACGGTGCCCAAATTCGGGCGCTGGGGCGAAGCCAAGGCGTTTCTCGACCGGCACACCGACTGGCTGGCCGAACGGCTCGAGGATTCGGTCAAGCCGGTGGCCTTCGTGCGCGGCGCCGTGGTGCCGCTGCGCGGCGTCAACCACCGCATCGTGCCGACCGGCAAGGTGCGCGGCACGGTGGCAGTGGGCGAGCATGATGGCGAGATGGCGCTCTTGGTGCCCGGAGCCCCCGAACACCGGGCGCGCCGCCTCACCGACTGGCTCAAGGCGCAGGCCGAGCACGATCTCGCCAAACGCTGCGCCGTGCATGGCGGCAATCTCGGCGTCATTGTCAAATCGATCTCGATGCGGAGCCAGGCGACGCGCTGGGGCTCGTGCTCATCGACCGGCAAGCTCAATTTCAACTGGCGGCTGATCCTCGCGCCGCCCTATGTGCTCGACTATGTGGCCGCCCATGAAGTGGCGCATCTGCTCGAGATGAACCACTCGCAGGATTTCTGGGACGTGGTGGAGCGGACCCTCCCCAGCATGGAACGCGGCCGCGAATGGCTCCGCATCCACGGCCGCGAATTGATGGGGTACGGGATCGAGTAGTCCGGCGTGCTCGGCTCCCCACCCACCACGCTAACGCGTGGTCCCCCCTCCCCAGCGCTTCGCGCCGAGGAGGGAGACCGACTGAACCATCGGGGCTGAAGTCAGCACCCTCCCTCCCCATCGGGGAGGGGGGACCGGCGAAGCCGGTGGGTGGGGCGAGCCCCAGCCACTTCGATCAGCAGGCCTTGGTTGCCAGCGGATAGACGATCAGCGCGTTGAGCGAGACGGCGGCGTCTTCGGTGCCGCGCGTGCGCAGCGAGGTGTTGACGCGGAGGTTGATGTCCTCGCCGCAGGCTGACCAGTCGAGATCCTCATCGGCCACATTGAGCAGGCGGAAATAGCCGGTATCCGTCGCGCCTGAGAACTTGATCTCGTTGACCGGCCCGGTTTCGCCGGCGGCAAAGGCTTCGACATTGAGCTGGGCGTCGAGCCCGTCAGGCAGTTTCACCGCGCCACGGACGCCGACATTGCGCACCGCGACCGAGACGCCCGCAGGCACATCGACCGGAATCGCGATGGCGCAGGTCTTGCGATCGACCGAGCGGCCGCCATCGCCGACCTTGTAGCCATCGAAGACATAGAAGGCGGCCTGGTTGCCGAAACCGCGGATGGAGAGGCCGGTGCCATCGGGGCAGCCGGTGCCGCCATAGCCGGGTTCACCGAAACTGACCTTCGGCAGCGGTTCCTGCGCCCCGGCCAGCGAGGCCGAGAGGATGAGGACAGCGGCGACGAGCGGGAAGTTTTTCATGGCGGGCTCCACCTTCTAGTGTTTGGCGACCACCCTAATGTGCGGCAGATGAACCGCCGCTGACAGGTCAGCCGCCAAACAAATCCGTGAGCAGGTCGCCGATGTTGCGCGCCGTGCGCGGCTGCGCCTCGGCGGGCTGCTGCTGGGTGGGCTGCGGGTCCATCGGCATGGCGCCCTCGGCCGGCAGGGTGCCGTCGGGGGCAAAGCCGCCATTGGCCATGTCGGCGATGGGGTCGTTGCCGGTGAGAATATCGGCGGGCACCGCGGCCGAGTTGATGTCGGGCAGGTTCGAGGGCGGCAGGCCGGCATGGGCCTTGGCCATGAAATCCGACCAGATCTGCGTCGGCACGGTGCCGCCGGCGAGCTTGGTGGGCTTGTCGTCGTCATTGCCGAGCCAGACGCCAGTCACCATGCGGTTGGTATAGCCGACGAACAGCGCGTCGCGGGCCTTCTGCGAGGTGCCGGTCTTGCCGCCGATCTGCCAGCCATTGAGGCTGGCGCGCTTGCCGGTGCCGATCTCGAGGGCGGTCGACAGCATGTCGTTCATTTCACCGACGACGAGCGGGCTGACCACCTGGCCGGGGCCGGCCGGAACGGCGTCGTACAGCACCTTGCCGTCGGCGGATTCGATGCGGGTGATGACATTGGCGATGACGCCATTGCCGCCATTGGCGAAGGGCGCATAACCGGCGGTCAGCTCAAGCAGCGAGACTTCCTGCGTGCCGAGGGCGATCGAGGGCACCGCCATCAGCGGCGAGGAGATGCCCATGCGCTGTGCGGCTTCGACCACCTTGGCCGGGCCAAGCAGCGCGGCGAGCTGCGCCGAGATGGTGTTGCGCGAATAGGCAAGGCCCTGGCGCAGGGTGATCTCGCCCATGAACTTGCCATCGGCATTCTGCGGCGCCCAGCCATCGATATTGATGGGCGCATCCTGTGCCACCGTGTCGGGCGTGTAGCCGGCTTCCATGGCGGCCATGTAGACGAAGGGCTTGAAGGCGGAGCCCGGCTGGCGGCGCGAGGTGACGGCGCGGTTGTACTGGCTCTGCGCATAGTCGGCGCCGCCGACCACGGCGCGCACGGCGCCATCGGCGTCGATCGCCACCAGCGCACCCTGCGAGAAGCCGGCCTTGGGGCCCTCGGTGGTCACCGCTTCCTTGATCAGGAATTCGGCTTCCTTCTGCAGGTCCCAGTTGATGGTGGTGTAGACGATCACGTCCTGCTTGATGTCGCCGACATAGGCGGTGACGAGGCCCTCGACCCAGTCGGCCACATAGGATTCGGCGCCGACGACCTTGGTGCGGACCGTCTGGCCGGGGTCGATGGTGGCAGCGCTCGCCTCGGCGTCGGTGATGTAGCCTTCCTTGGCCATGGCGTTGAGGACGAGCTTCTGGCGGGCCTGCACGCGCTCGACATTGCCGCGCGGGTTGAGCCGCGACGGGGCCTGCAGCGAGCCCGCGAGAATGGCAGCCTCGCCGAGCGAGAGATTGCGCGCCGACTTGCCGAAATAGAACTGCGCGGCGGCTTCGAGGCCGTATTTCTCGTGCCCGAAATTGACGCGGTTGATGTAGAGTTCGAGGATCTGGTCCTTGGTGTAATTGTGTTCCAGCCAGACCGCGAGCAGGCCTTCCTGCACCTTTCGCTCAAGGTCCTGCTTGGGCGTGAGGAAGAGGTTCTTGGCGACCTGCTGCGTAATGGTCGAGGCGCCGCGCGTGATGTCGCCGGCCTGGATGGATTCGAGCGCCACCGAGGCAAGGCCGACCACGTCGATACCGAAATGCTCGTAGAAGCGCCGGTCTTCGATGGCGACAAAGGAGGCCGGCACATAGGCCGGCAATTCATGCAGCGAGACGGCCTCGCCGCCCGATTTGCCGCGGTTCGAAATCAGCTGTCCGTCGGAGGCGACGACGCGGATATTGGGTGCCCGCTCGGGCACGGCCCAGGTCGTCACCGACGGCATCTGCATCCAGTAGTAATAGATGACGCCGACACCGGCGAGGCCGGCGATGATGGCGAGCGTCGCGCCCCAGTAGAACAGGCGGCCGAACAGGCGCCAGACGCTGAAGGGTTTCTTCTCGCGGCGGCCGCGCGACGGCTTCTTGGCCTTGGGGGCCTTGCCGCGGCCGCGCTGCGGCGCGACGGGCGCGTCGTCGTAATCGTAATCCTGATAGGCCGTGAAGCCGGGCTCGACGCGCTGCCCCTTGGCGGGCTTCGCCTTGGCCTTGCTCTTGGCAGGGGCTTTCGCACGGGCACGCGCGCGGGGCGTTGCACCACCGATCCTGTCGTCGGGCGAAATCTCGAAATCCATGAACAGGGCCCCGGCATTCTTCTTGCGCATGGCCAATCCGGCTGACTCCAAGAGGGAGGGCTCGGGCTCGCAAGTCCATTTCAGCGCGGCCTTGCGGCCTGCGCGAACCCTATCGTTCTTGAGGCTAAATGTGGCCGGTTTATGTGGGGTAAAAAGGGTTGGTTAAGCCTTGTGGCGAGGCAGCAACAGCAGGGCCGGCTCTGCGACTCACCCCGCCGCCAGCAGATCCCCTGCCTTGAGCCGTGCCACGTCGCGCAGCGGCGGAGCGCCGAAGGTGCGCGCATATTCGCGGCTGAACTGGCTCGGGCTGTCATAGCCGACACGATGGCCGGCGGTCGCCGCATCAAGCGCTTCGCCCAGCATCAGGCGGCGCGCCTCCTGCAGGCGCAGCTGCTTCTGGTACTGCAGCGGGCTCATGGCGGTGACAGCCTTGAAGTGCAGATGCAACGATGAGGGGCTCATGCGCGCCTCCATCGCCACCTCCTCGATGGCGAAGCTCTGGCGATAGTTCGACTTGATCCAGCCGATGGCGCGGTTGACCTGCTGCAGGCGGCTCTCGGCCAGCGCGATCTGCTGCAGACGCGTCGCCTGGTCGGTCTGCAGCACGCGATAGAGAATCTCGCGGCGCACCATCGGGGCCAGCACGCGGATATCGTCGGGCGAACCGAGCAGGCGGACAAGGCGCGTCGCGGCATCGATCAGTTCCGGCGTCAGCAGGCTGACCGACACGCTGGCATCGGCCTCCGCCGCGCCGCCGCCAATACCGCCCACATCGATCAGCAACTCGGTGATCGCCGCCGCCTCGAGATCGAGCTTCAGGCAGAGATAGGGCGCCTCGGGGCTCGCCTCGACGATCTGGCCGATGATCGGCGTTTCGGCCGAGACGACGAGGAATTTCGAGGCGTCGTAGCTCAGCATGCGGTCGCCCGCGATGGTGCGCTTCTTGCCCTGCGCCACGATGCACAAAGCGGGCTCGATCAGCCCGTGCGTCGGCTCGGAGTGCTTGGAGAAGCGGATGAGCGTGAGGCCCTCAATGCCGGTTGCATGAATGCCGTCTTCCGACGTGAACCGTGCAATCTCTTGCTTAAGGTCTTCGAGGTCCAGCATGGCCGAACTCCCTGTGTGTCGTTGATACATAGATAGCAGATCGCGCGCGGGAGTCACGCGTTCTCGTCCATTTCTGGAGGATCGTGCAATCATGGCGCAGGATCGATCTACCGTCTGGCGGGGGTGGGAGCGCATATAGGCTGCACCGGACGGCGGTTGAGCCACCGGCAGCAAGCGAGGCCCCAAATGACGATCAATCTTTCCACCCTGCCCGGCCGTCCCCGGATCGAAGCGGCGCTCGCGACTGTCGGCAAGCTGATCAGGCGGCTCGCCGCACCCGTACCGGCCCCGGCCCCGCGCGAGCGGCGCTGGATGAATGGCTGAGGAGGCCCGAAATGGACAATGAGTTTGTCGGCATGTGGCTGAGCGCGGACCATCAGGTGCGCAAGATGCTGCTCCCCAATGGCCGGTTCATCGCGATGCTGGGCGGCGACATCCGCCACCAGGGCGAGTACCGCATCCGCGACCGCCGCATCGTCGCCTATTACAAGGACGGCACGCTGCTGGGCGAAGGCGAGTTCATCGACGGCGTCCTCCATGGCGGACCGGTCGCGCTCTATGCCGAGGGCTATGAGGAGCTGGTGGCGGCCTGAGCCGCTGGCCTATCCCTCCCCCGCACGCGGGAGAGGGGGTTTTGCACTAGACGTCGAGATTGGCGACGTTGAGCGCGTTGGTCTGGATGAACTCGCGGCGCGGCTCGACCAGATCGCCCATCAGTTCCGAGAACAGCCGGTCATGGTCGTCGCTGTCCTTGATCTCCACCTTGAGCAAGGTGCGAATATTGGGATCGAGCGTCGTTTCCCACAGCTGCTCGGGGTTCATTTCGCCGAGGCCCTTGTAGCGCTGCAGCGAGATGCCCTTGCGGCCGGCGGTCGTCACCACGTCGAACAGCGAGGACGGGCCGAAGATATCGCTCGTATTGTCCTTGCGGGTCAGCTTCGCCACACCCTCGAAGATGCCGCTGGTGCGCTCGATCATCTGGCGCATCTTGCGGGCATCGGCCGAGGCCAGGAGGTTGGCATCGAATTCGTGCCGCTCGGTGACGCCGCGCACGGTGCGCTGGAACACGAAGCCGCCCTGCCCGTCCGGTTCGCCCGACCAGCCGCGCTCGACTTCATCGGAGATGAGGTCGAGGCGCGTGGCGATGCGATGCGCGACTTCGGTGGCGCGCGTCGCATCAGCGACGACATCAGGATCGAGGGCGCCGACGATCGCCGCCTGCTCTAGGATGGAGCGGCTGTAGCGCGTGTTGAACTGGCCGATCTGGTGCACGATGTCGCGCGCCTGACGGGCGATATCGAGCAGATCCTGCCCCGCATGCACGGAACCGGCGGCCGTCGTGAGCCGCGCCTCGTCGGCGCCGCCATCGATGAGATAGTCCTCGAGGGCGCGTTCGTTCTTGACGTATTGCTCGGAAGAACCGCGTTTCACTTTATAGAGCGGCGGCTGGGCGATATAGATGTGGCCACGGTCGAGCAGCTCGCGCATCTGCCGGTAGAAGAAGGTCAGCAGCAGCGTGCGGATGTGGGCGCCGTCGACGTCGGCGTCCGTCATGATGATGATCTTGTGGTAGCGGAGCTTCTCGATATTGAAGTCTTCGCGGCCGATCGACGTGCCCAGCGCCATCACCAGATTGCCGATGGTTTCGGAGCCCAGCATGCGGTCGAAGCGGGCGCGCTCGACATTGAGGATCTTGCCGCGCAGCGGCAGCACGGCCTGGTTCTTGCGATCGCGGCCCTGCGTGGCGGAACCACCGGCGGAGTCGCCCTCGACGATGAAGATTTCCGACAGCGCCGGATCCTTCTCCGAGCAATCCTTGAGCTTGCCGGCGAGGAAGTTGATATCGAGCGCCGACTTGCGCCGCGTCAGTTCGCGCGCCTTGCGGGCGGCTTCACGCGCGGCGGCGGCTTCCGCCACCTTGCCGACGACGATGCGGGCCTCGCCCGGATGCTCCTCGAACCATTGCTGCAGCTTGTCGTTGACGACGTTCTCGACGACCGGGCGCACTTCGGACGAGACCAGCTTGTCCTTGGTCTGGCTCGAAAATTTCGGGTCGGGCACTTTTACCGACAGCACGCAGGTCAGGCCTTCGCGCGAATCCTCGCCCGACAGCGTCACCTTCTCGCGCTTTAGAATGCCGCTCGCCTCGGCATAGGTCGCAACCTGGCGCGTCAACGCGGAGCGATAGCCCGCAAGGTGCGTGCCGCCATCGCGCTGCGGGATGTTGTTGGTGAAGGCGAGGACGTTCTCGTGGTAGGAATCGTTCCACCACATCGCCACTTCGACGGTGATACCGTCCTTCTCCGAGATCAGATAGATCGGCGCTCCAATGAGCGGCGTCTTGGCGCTGTCGAGATAGCGCACGAACTCGGCGAGGCCGCCTTCGTAATGCAGCTCGGTCTCGATCTTTTCGGGATGGCGGTTGTCGCGCAGGATGATGCGCACGCCGGAATTGAGGAAGGCCAGTTCGCGCAGGCGATGTTCGAGCGTCTTGTAGTCGAAGTCGACCATCGTGAAGGTGCCGGACGAGGGCAGGAACGTCACTTCGGTGCCCGAGCGCCCCTCATAGGTGCCCGGCTGCAGATTGGGCACGTAGGAGCCCACCTGCTTCAGCGGCGCATCGGGCTCGCCATGCGTGAAGCTCATCTCGTGGATCTCGCCGTCGCGGCGGATGTTGAGCTTGAGGTGCACCGAGAGCGCATTGACGACGGACACGCCGACGCCATGCAGGCCGCCCGAGACCTTGTAGGAATTCTGGTCGAACTTACCGCCGGCATGCAGCTGGGTCATGATGACCTCGGCCGCCGACACGCCTTCGGATTTGTGGATGGCCGTCGGGATGCCGCGGCCATTGTCATTGACCGAGCAGGAGCCGTCGGCGTTGAGCGTCACCGTCACGAGGTCGGCATGGCCGGCCAGCGCTTCGTCGATGGCGTTGTCGACGACTTCGTAGACCATGTGGTGGAGGCCCGAGCCATCGTCGGTGTCGCCGATATACATGCCGGGGCGCTTGCGAACGGCGTCGAGGCCCTTCAGCACCTTGATGGAATCGGCGCCGTATTCTTCCGGCGTGGCGGCAGGTTCAACGGGAGTGGTCAAGAAGGCTCCGAATCAGCGGAAAGCTGGACAGAAAATGGTCTAGCGGATCGGGGGAGGTTACCCAACCCAGATGGCGATTTTTTGCCCGTTTTCAAGGTGTTTGAGGGGGATTGGAGGGGTTCTCACGGGCCCCGGCGCTAGAGCCTGAACGCCGGCTCGTACGGGCTCTGCGGATTGACGTCGTATTCGACCATTTTCATGCAGTGCTGGGACGCCGAATGTTCGGTGCCGGCGTGCCAGGGGCCGTCGCGCAGGGTGGCGTTTTCGATTTCGGCGAGACGGAAGCACTTCCAGTCCGGGGTGCCGACCGGGCCGCTGCTGGTCTCGCCAGCGAATTGAAAAACCAGCGCTTTTTCCTCGAGGCCGGTGCGGCCGAGCAGAATCGGGCAGATTTCGCGGCGATAGCCCTGATAGGTGCAGACGATCTGGCGCCGCTGCCGCATGGCCTCGAGGAAGAGGCCATGGATGGCGCTAGGCATCGAGGCGCCCGTCGCGGACGGTGACGCGCTGGGCGCGGGGGCCGAGGGCGTCGAACAGCATCGGGTCGGTGCCGGTCATCAGGCATTGCGTGTCGAGCCCGTCCAGCGCCGTAAACAGCGCCGCCCGGCGGCCCGGGTCGAGGTGCGCGGCGATCTCGTCGAGCAGCAGGAAGGGCGTGATGCCAGTCCGCGCCTTCACCAGCCGCGCCTGGGCGAGGATCAGCCCGACCAGCAGCGCTTTTTGCTCGCCGGTGGAGCCGAGCGCCGCCGGCATCTGCTTTTGGGCGTAGAGCACCTCGAAATCGACGCGGTGCGGGCCGTTGATGGTGCGCCCGGCTGCCCGGTCGAGGGCGCGGGTCGAGGCCCAGAGCGCCTTCAGCTCGTCTTCCAGCGCCGGGGAGGAGGCCGGCTCGTGCCGGTCCTCGAACAGCGGCGTCAGCGACAGTTCCGCCGCCGGGAAGCCGTCCCCGCCCTGATTGGCCGAAATCATCTGCTGGAGATGGCCGACGGCGTCGGCGCGGGCGAAGTGCAGCGCTGCGGCATGGGCAGCCATTTCAGCCTCGAGCGCCGCCAGCCAGCGCGGATCGGCATTTTCCTCGAGCAGGCGGTTCCGCTGCCGCGTGGCATTGTCATAGCTCGACGCGGCGGCCGAGTGCGACGGCACCAGCGTCGTCACCAGCCGGTCGAGGAAGCGGCGCCGGTCGCCGGCCGGGCCGGTGAACAGCCCGTCCATCGACGGCGTCAGCCAGAGGAGCCGCAGATATTCGCTCATCTCCTCGATGGTCTTGGCATTGGCGCCATTGATCCGCACCCGCCGCCCGCCCTCCTCGCCGGCGCCCGTGCCGATATCGGCGGGGCCAGCAGGCGTCTCGATGGTGGCGGCGACCGCCCAGGGCTGGTCGGACGCATGGTTGCCGAGGCTGTCAAAACTCGCCCGCCTGAGCCCCCGCCCGGGGCTCAGCAGCGACACCGCCTCGAGCAGATTGGTCTTGCCCGCCCCGTTTGCGCCGGTGAGCACAAGGTGGCGCCCATCAAGATCAAGCGCCGCCGACGTGTAATTGCGGAAGGCGCTGAGACGGAGGCGGGAAAAATAGCGGGCGGGCATGCGCGCTGGTTAGCACAGATTCGGGACGGAGAAGGCCTGACTGCGCATCCTGCTCGCCCCAAACTGAGAGGCTTCGGTACGATCGCCTTCTCCCTTGATGGGAAAAGGTGCCCGAAGGGCGGATGAGGGTGGGGCAACGGGCCTCTGCTCAAGCTGCCCGCCCCACCCACCAGCCTGCGGCTGGTCCCCCCTCCCCAGCGCTACGCGCCGAGGAGGGAGA
>SEEL01000031.1 GCA_004144345.1 Hyphomicrobiales bacterium | reverse complement strand
TGGCGAGCGACCCCGCCCCACCCGGCCTCCCCCTCCCAGATCACTCGTCATGACCTTCGCTCTCTGTGAGCGGGATGAGGGGAGTTTACACCCGGCCTGGGGGGACGTGGATAAGTTGGGCCAAAATCGGGGTGTGCGCCTAGAGCTTGCTGGGGAATCCGCTAGTTGAGTTAAGCGGTTTTGGGGGTGCGGATGAATACGTAGATTCTCGCGAATCTGGCCCCACCCTCATCCGCCCTTCGGGCACCTTCTCCCATCAAGGGAGAAGGCCCGACTGAGAGTCCTCCACGCCCCTGACTGAGGGCTCTAGGCTCCATCACCTTCTCCCTTAATGGGAGAAGGTGCCCGAAGGGCGGATGAGGGTGGGGCGACAGGCAAAGTGCTTGTGGCCCGCCCCCGCCCACCGGCTTCCCCGGTCCCCTCCTCGGCGCGTAGCGCTGAGGCCGTTTGACACGAACCTGTCAGTCGTCCCTTATTCCCCTAGGGGGAAATCATGCGCCGACTTCTACTCGCGGCTGTGGCTGCCATGCTCGCCGGGCAAGCACTCGGCTTTGAGGCAATTGAGCCTTACTCGCCGCCGGAGTTGCTCGAGTGCTGGGACAGCGGGCTGTCGTGGTCTGACGAAGAGACAGGCCGATGCCTGTTCTTGTCCGGCTATGTCGGACTTACGGCAGGATGGGACAGTCAGGCTGGCTTGCTGGGCTCGACTGGCGGCAAGGCACGCCTAGGCGTCGTGGTCGATCAGACGATGGGGCTCGCGGCGGCCATGGGCGTCGAGACTGAGTTGGCGTTCAGCAATGGGACCAGCATATTCCGGCTTAACGAAGCCTACGTCCAGATCGGCACCGAGTTGCGCGCAAGAGTTGGCTATTTCGACCGCACCTACGGGTCGTTGGTGAATGGCACTCGGATTGAACCCATCACAATTCTCCGCCCTTTCATCGGCACTGAATTTGCGTCGGTTTACGGAGGAGGTCTGGGCATCCAACTCTTGGCGGACGTTGGCGCGTGGTCGTTCGGAGTTAGTCTGGAAGATGTTGAGGGTTACGACAACTCATACTGGTACTGGGCCTGGCCACCACAGCCCACGCCGCCAGGGTCGCTGATAGCCAAAGCTTCGTACGACGACGGGATGATCGCGGCAAAGATTGTGGGGCAAGCGGCAGGGGTCCTCGATGGCCAAGTTGACTTCTGGTCCGTATCCGGAAGCTTTCTTTTCGAGGGTGAAGTTGGAGACTTGTTGCTGTTCGGCGGGATCGACGAGGACAACGCGCAATACGGTGCCACGGCAAAAGCTCATCTCGGCCCGGGGTACATAACCGTCACAGTGAGCGGTACGTTCGACGAGAATGTATTGGGCGCGTCGATCGGCATCGGTGATCGCGATGTCGGACCTGCCATAGACTTGTCTGGACAGGCTTACATCGGATCCCAGATCGTCACCCAAATTCAGCTGACGGGCTCGGTAGTCCCGGTTGAAAACCTTCGCGTTCAGGGGGCCATTGGTCAGTTCAGCGACGCCTGGTTTGGGCCCGTTACCTACGTACGCGGATCGGTCGAGTGGCGTCCTACGACTACGTCCGAACTGGTTGCTGCCGGCGAAGTGAACGATCAGGGTGCTGCCAAGGCGACCCTAAAGACCACACAGCACTTCTAGGACGTTTCTACCTCCCGCAACCCTGCTGCGCTGTTGTGGTGCTTGCATAAGGGGGCGGCGGATGGTTTAGGGCGCGCTTTCGAACACTGGACCGCCCCATGATCCGCCTGGAAAGCATCGGCAAGCAGAACGGCAAGCAGATTGTCTTCATCGAGGCGTCGGCCGCCCTGCAGCGCGGCGAGAAGGTCGGGCTGGTCGGGCCGAACGGGGCGGGGAAGACGACGCTGTTCCGCATGATCGTCGGCGAGGAAGCGCCGGACGAGGGGCAGGTGGCAGTCGATCGCGGCACCACCATCGGCTATTTCAGCCAGGATGTCGGCGACATGGCGGGGCGGCCCGCGGTGGCCGAGGTGATGGAAGGCGCCGGGCCCGTGGGCGGCCTGATGGCCGAGATGGCCGAGCTCGAGGCGGCGATGGCCGATCCCGATCGCGCCGACGAGATGGACGAGATCATCGCGCGCTATGGCGATGTGCAGGGCAAGTTCCAGGAGCTCGACGGCTACAGCCTCGATGCGCGGGCCCGCGAAGTGCTCGACGGCCTCGGCTTCAGCCAGGAGATGATGGACGGCGATGTCGGCAAGCTGTCGGGCGGCTGGAAGATGCGCGTGGCGCTCGCCAAGATTTTGCTGATGCGGCCCGATGCGCTGCTGCTTGACGAACCGAGCAACCATCTCGATCTCGAAAGCCTGATCTGGCTCGAGGATTTCCTGAAACGCTATGAGGGCGTGGTGTTCATGACCTCGCATGATCGCGAGTTCATGAACCGCATCGTCAACAAGATCGTCGAGATCGATGGCGGCACGCTCACCAGCTACAGCGGCAATTACGATTTCTACCAGCAGCAGCGGGCGCTGAGCGACAAGCAGGCGCAGGCGCAGTTCGAGCGCCAGCAGGCGATGCTGGCCAAGGAAATTGCGTTCATCGAGCGCTTCAAGGCGCGCGCCAGCCACGCCGCGCAGGTGCAGAGCCGGGTCAAGAAGCTCGACAAGATCGACAAGGTCGAGCCGCCCAAGCGCCGCCAGACGATTTCGTTCGAGTTCCGCCCGCCGGCGCGCTCGGGCGAGGATGTGGCGATGCTCAAGGGCGTCCATAAAGCCTATGGCAGCCGCACTATCTATGAGGGGCTCGACTTCCATGTGCGGCGCAAGGAGCGCTGGTGCATCATGGGCGTCAACGGCGCCGGCAAATCGACGCTGCTGAAGCTGGTGGCCGACAGCGCGACGCCCGACCAGGGCAGCGTCGCCATCGGGCCGAGCGTCAAGCTCGGCTATTTCGCCCAGCACGCGATGGATCTGCTCGACGGCGATCGAACGGTGTTCCAGTCGCTCGAGGATTCATTCCCGCAGGCGGGACAGTCGACGCTGCGCACGCTGGCCGGCTGCTTCGGCTTTTCCGGCGACGAGATCGAAAAGAAGGTGCGCGTGCTGTCGGGCGGCGAGAAGGCCCGGCTGGTGATGGCCAAGCTGTTGTTCGATGCGCCGAACTTCCTCGTCCTCGACGAGCCGACCAACCATCTCGACATCGCCACCAAGCAGATGCTGATCGAAGCGCTGTCGACCTATGAGGGCACCATGCTGTTCGTCTCGCACGACCGGCATTTCCTCGCCGCGCTCAGCAATCGCGTGCTGGAGCTGACGCCGGAGGGCGTGCACGCCTATGGCGGCGGCTACACCGAATATGTCGAGCGCACCGGCCAGGAAGCGCCGGGCCTGCGCGAGTAGGGCGGTCGGCGAGCCGTCGCACCAGACTCAGGACGCCGCGGCCGAGCGGCGCCCGGACACCCACCCGCCCATGATGACGAAGCGCATATGCCGGGCCCTGCTGTCCGAACGGGCAGTCTAGGCGAGAGGAGGCGGGCGTCCAAATCGGCGCGTTGCGAGAAGGGAGATGTTCGGCGCCTGCATTGACTGCTAGCATCGGCAGAACAGGGGGTGGGCGATGGCGCGAATACTTTCGGTTCTGGCTGCTGTTATTGCGGCATCACTGGCGGGACCCGGGATCAGCCGGGCGAGCGATCAACTCCCGGCTGGCTTTGCGGCGTCGGACCTCAACGGCTCGATCCCGCCGGTCGTCGCGGACGGCGAGATCACCTTCCACATCATGCCCAAGGATTGCAGCGACACCGATTACGGCAATGGCAGCGGCGAGAGCGACTGCCTGAACGGCAACACCAAGAACGTCATCCAGCGCCATGAGCAGGCGCGGCTGGGCGATGCGGTGGAATACCGCTTCGATATCTGGGTCGATCCGGCGTTCTCGTATCGGGGCTACACCCAGGGCGAAACCTATCCGTTCGGCGGCAAGGGGCACGACACGCGGCTGCGCGTGGCCAGCTGGGAAGGCGAGGCGCGCAAGAACTTCGTCAACATGCTCAAGCTCGACGCCCTCAACGGGCTCACCTTCCAGTTCCTGCAATGCCAGGCCCCCGAGGATTTCGGCAAATGGGTCAGCTTTTCCATGAAGGTGCGGTGGGCCAACGATGCCCGGGGCTGGAAGCTCGTCACCTGCGATGGGCGAGCGGTTTTCGTGTCGGAAGGGGCGGCGACCAATGAGCAGCCCCATTGCTACTATGGCAATGAATGCGACCCGGAAAAGCCGATCAAGTACGCCAGCCGGTTCCTCTTCATCCTGGGGCTGGCGATGAACGGCTGGGGGCAGAACTGGCAGGAACTGAGCGGCCCGACGATCGGCCCCTTCACCGCATTTTCCGAAGACGGCCTCACCATCAAGATGCGCAATATCTCGGTCGTCTCGGGCGCCGAACTCTATGGCGAGGCACAGAAGGCCCAGGTCAGGCAGTTGCAGGAACTGCTCAACGGGCTCGGTTGCGACGTGGGGACGCCGGACGGCGTGGTCGGCAAGCGCACCCGGGAAGCCGCCCTGACCTGCAGGGACATTGAGGGCCTGCCTGAGGCCCTCAATGTCACCAATGTGCAGGCCTTCATCGACCTCTATTCGATCTAGGCGGAGGCCGGGGCAGGCCGCTGGCCCGCTATTTCAGCGGCAGGAAGAGTTCCACCACCACTTCATGCGCCGGCACTTCGGGGATGCGGGCCAGCCGGCGCTGGCAGTAGATCGGGAAGTCGCGGGCTTCTTCGCCGCTGGCGGGCAGCCAGTCGCGGTAGAGATAGAGCGCGGCCGGCTCGAGGTTGTTGGTGTTGCCGGGATAGCGCAGCACCGCGCAGCGGCCGCCGGGGATGATGCCGGCCCGGACCGGCGCATCCGCCGCCCCGATGGGCCGGTCGGTGGCGACGCAGATATCCATGCTGTAGTCGGCTGCCACCGCTGGCTCCCGCTCGGAACGGAACACCATGAAGCTGGGGCTGGTCTCGGGCGTCAGCCGGGCTGCCTGGCCCCAGGCGCGGAAGCGCTGGAAGGTAGCGCCGAGCTTTGCCCGGTCGCCGCGATGTTCGAGGATCGCCACCGGCGTCGGGGGCACCTCGCGGATGGATACGTCCTGTTGGTCGAAAATGATCTGCATGAGCTTGTTCCTTGCGTTGTCGAGGGGCCCGAGGGCCACGAGCCACGCGCCCCAGTCGGGGGCAGTGCGGAACGATGACGGCGATTGCCCGAACCGTTGCCGGAAGGCGCGGGCGAAGGCATCGGGGGCGTCATAGCCGGCATCCATCGCGATATCGGTGACGCTTGCGGCGTCGGAGGCGGCCAGCTGCTGCGAGGCGCGCTTCAGACGCGCAAGCTGGACATAGCGATGGAGGGACAACCCGAAGGTTGCCGCGAACTGCCGGTGGAAATGAAACCTGGAGAAGGCCGCGACCCGGCTGACCGTGTCGAGGTCCAGATCGCCATCGAGGTGGTGGTCGATATGGTCCAGCGCGCGCTGCATCCGGGCCTGGTAGGTCTCTAGGGCGGTCTTCATCATTTCTTCCTGCGTGGCGTCTCCATCTAGGTCGCGGCGACTGCCACGCGCTCGACCGATCTTGCGCTTCGGGCAGGGCAGGCGCCCGGTTTTTGTGGCCGCCCGGCTGCGAAAGGGGTGGATGGCCGCAGACGCCCGGCTGCCGGGAGTTTTCTGGTGAGGTATTATGATACCACCAGCGCGGTATTATGATACCAAAACTGCAAGCTGTTGTTTTTATTGATAGAAATACAGCCGCTTGACGTTATGAGAATCCGTGCTAGACACCGCCCACCAAAACCGGCGGGAACGCCGCAATTCCGGGAAAAATATCGATGTCGACCTACACGGCCAAGCCGAGTGACATCACGAAGAAGTGGATCCTGATCGACGCGACCGATCTCGTCGTCGGCCGTCTCGCTTCCATCGTGGCGCTCCATCTGCGCGGCAAGCATCTGCCGACCTACACGCCC
Organism: Hyphomicrobiales bacterium; assembly: GCA_004144345.1. GTDB lineage: Bacteria > Pseudomonadota > Alphaproteobacteria > Rhizobiales > Devosiaceae > Devosia_A. Next base: position 35,674 of record SEEL01000031.1, on the reverse strand, counting down.
AACATGGACATGGGCGACAATGTCATCATCATCAACGCCGAGAAGGTGAAGCTGACGGGCAACAAGCTCGATCAGCGCAAGTTCTTCTGGCACACCGGCTATCCCGGCGGCATCAAGGACCGGACGCAGCGCCAGCTGCTCGACGGCCGCTTCCCGGAGCGCGTGCTCGAGAACGCCGTGCGCCGCATGATCCCCTCGGGTCCGCTCGGCCGCCAGCAGATGCGCAACCTCAAGGTCTATGCGGGCGACAAGCATCCGCATGAAGCCCAGCAGCCGGCGACCCTCGACGTCGCTTCGATGAACACCAAGAATGTGAGGGCCAAGTAATGGCCGAGACCATCAACTCGCTCGAAGAACTCGGCTCGGCCGCAGTTGCTTCGGCCGCGCCCGCCGCGCCCGTTCATGTGCAGAAGATCGATGCCCAGGGCCGCGCCTATGCGACCGGCAAGCGCAAGAACGCCATCGCCCGCGTCTGGCTGAAGCCGGGCAGCGGCAAGATCACCGTCAACGGCAAGGAATACAACGCGTTCTTCGCCCGCCCGGTGCTCCAGATGATCCTGCAGCAGCCGATCGTCGCCGTGGCCCGCAAGGACCAGTACGACATCGTCGCCACCGTCTCCGGCGGCGGCCTCTCCGGCCAGGCCGGCGCTGTCCGTCACGGCATCTCGCAGGCTCTCCAGCTCTATGAGCCGGAACTGCGCGCCGTGCTCAAGAAGGGTGGTTTCCTCACCCGCGACAGCCGTGTGGTCGAGCGTAAGAAGTACGGCAAGGCCAAGGCCCGCCGCTCGTTCCAGTTCTCGAAGCGCTAAGCTTCAAAAGAACGGCATTACAGAATTGGCAAAGGCCGGGAGCAATCCCGGCCTTTGTGTTTCTCAGCGCGTCCCATAGGCGGCGAGGAACACTTTGACGCCGGCAGCCGCCTGCCGGCGCAATTCGGCAGGGCGGGGGATTGCCGCATCGCCCAGCAGCATCGCTTCGTTGAGCGCCTGCGACATGACCAGCCAGTTTAGATGCGCCGCGGCCAGCTTCGCGTCGTCGACCCGCAGCAGGCCGCGCGCGGCCAGATCCTCGATCATCCGCGTCAGCATGCCGATGGCGCGCAGGGGCCCCCGTTCGTAGAGGGTTCGCGCCAGTGCGGGGAACCGGCCGACCTCGCCGATCACCAGCCGCCGCAATTGCATCACCTGTGGCGTCACCACTATTGCCAGCTGGGTGTAGGCATAATCGGCGAGATAGGCTTCGATGTCGCCATCGGCGGCGAGCACCGGTGCGTCGTGATGCACCTTGTCGCCGGTGTCGTTGGTCATGCTGCTGACGATCTCGACGAACAGCGCTTCCTTGCTGGCGAAGTGCTTGTAGACGGTCTGCTTGGACACCTCGGAGAGCGCCGCGATCTCGTCCATGTTGGTGCCGAGATAGCCTTCCTTGAGGAACACCTTGGTGGCCGCCGCGAGGATGGCCTGCCGCTTCAGCGACGAGCGTCCTTGCTCCTCGGCCGGCTCCGGCTTTGCTGCTTTCCGCGCCATCGACTCTCGTTCTCCTGCCGTCTGCTTGACTCCACAGTACTGGTCAGTCTAGTTCTGTGCAACATCAGTACTAGACGGTCTAGTTTGATTTTACCGCAGGAGTTCGGACCATGCCCATGCCTGTCGACGGATTTCGCGACCACCCGCCTGGCCCCGGCCGCGGGCTGAAACGCGCCGCCCTCATCTGCGCCAGCCTCGTGCTGGCGATCCTTCCCGTTATCGCTCAAGACAAGGAATCGACCATGACCAGATCCGCCCAACTGAAAGTGCCGGGCGCCACGCTTTACTACGAGACCCATGGCAGCGGCCCGACGCTGCTGCTCATTGCCGGCGGCCCGCAGGATGCCGGTGTGTTCGCCGGCCTCTCGGCGCTGCTCGCCGACCGCTACACGGTGCTCGCCTATGATCCGCGCGGCAATTCGCGCAGCCTGTTCGAGGGCGCCGCGCAGCCGCTGGAGGTGAGTGTGCAAGCCGATGACGCCGCAGCGTTGATCGCGGCCGTTGGCGGTCCCGCCTATGTGTTCGGCACCAGCGGCGGGGCGCAGATCGGCCTCGATCTTGCGGCGCGCTATCCGCAGCTCGTCCGCACTCTGGTGGCCCATGAGCCGCCCTCGATGATGCTGCTTGACGATCCGGCGCCGTATGTTGCCGCCGACGAGGCACTCTTCGCTACCTACCAGCGCGACGGTGTCGACGCCGCCATGGGGCAGTTCTTTGCCGGTAGCGGGCTCGAGGAGGATGCACCGCCGCCGGACATGGAGATGCCGCCCGAAGCGATGGAGACGTTCGCGCGGGTCAGCGGCAATTTCGAGTACTGGCTGGCGCATGGCATGATGCCGCTCTCGATCTATGTGCCCGATGTCGCGACGCTGCGCGCCGGCACGCCCCGCATCGTCGTCGCCATCGGCGAGCAATCGGTGGGCCAGCCCATCCATGAGATGAGCCTCGGGCTGGCGAGGAAACTCGAGCAGCAGCCGGTGATGTTCCCCGGCGACCATATGGGCTTCGAGATGCTGGCCGAGCCCTTCGCGGCAAAGCTGGACGAGGCGCTGCGGCACTGAGGGGCAGGGGTAGCGGAGGCCGGGAGCAATCCCGGCCTTTTCGGTCTATGCTCTCCCGCCTTGGGGGAGCGATCATGATCCATACCAAAGCCTGCGAGATCTTCGGCATCATGCATCCGGTGGTGCTGGCCGGCATGGGGGGCGGCGCCAATCCCGCGCTGGTGGCCGCGGTCAGCGAAGTCGGTGGCCTCGGCATCCTTGCCTGCACCTGGGCCACGCCCGACGACATCCGGGCACAGGTCGCCGATATCCGCGCGAGGACCAGCCGGCCGTTCGGCGTCAATTTCGTGCTCGACCAGGTCGCACCCGAGAAGCTTGATGCCGCGATCGAGGAGCGCGTGCCGGTGATCTCGCTGTTCCGCGGCACCGATCCGACCGACATCGTGGCGCGCGCCCGCGCCGCCGGTCTCGTCACGACGCTTCAGGTGACCACAATGGACGAGGCGCGCACGGCGCTCGCCGCCGGTGTGGACGTCGTGATTGTCCAGGGCCGCGAGGGCGGCGGGCATATGGGGCCGCATCCGCTGTGGACCTTGCTGCCACAGGTCGTGGCCATCGCCGGCGCCACCCCGGTGCTCGCTTCGGGAGCTCTCGTGTCGGGCCGCGATCTCGCCGCCGCGCTCGCCATGGGCGCCTCCGGCGTCCACATGGGCACCCGCTTCCTTGCGTCGGTGGAAGCGCCCATCAGCGATCAGTTCAAGGCGGCCATCCTCGCGGCCCGCGATGGCGACACGGTCGCCTCCAAGATGTGGGACCTGCTCTGGGGGCAGGAATGGTCGGGCATGATGGCGCGCGCGCTCCGCAACGACCTCACGCTCCGCTGGGCCGGACGCGAAGGGGAACTCGCGGCCTCGCTCGGCCCGGCGCGCGCCGAGTTCGCTGCCGCAAAGGCGGCCGGCGATCACTCCCGCCTGAACATGCTGGCGGGGGAGGGATCGGCCCGCATCGACTCGATCCTGCCGGCGGCAGAGATCGTTCGCTCGGTCGTAGCCGAAGCCGAGGCCGCGCTGCGCGAGGCAGCAGCGCTCATCCGCTGATAAATTCGTCTTGACGCTAATTAGCGAAAACGCTAATTACAGGATCAACGAATGAGGTTGCGTTGAGCGTCAATGCCGTTTTCAATGCGCTGTCGCATCCGGTGCGCCGGAAGATCCTGCATTTGCTCAGGGCAGGGCCCTTGAGCGCCGGGGATCTGGCGGGGCATTTCGAGATTTCGAAGCCGACGCTGTCGGTGCATTTCGCCAAGCTCAAGGAGGCCGAGCTCGTCACCGTCGAGCGGCACGGCACCTCGCTCATCTACCACCTCAACATGTCCATCCTCGAGGAAGCGCTGTCGGGCTTCCTCGCTTTCCGGGAGCCCAGCGAGTGATCCGCTTCTTTTCGCCCCTCAATCTTGTGCTGCTGGCGCTGCTCGCCGCGGTGACCATTGCCGGTTTCCTGCTGACCCCCGCCGGGGTGCCGCTGGCGGTGCATTGGGGCCTCAATGGCGAGGTGGACGGGACGCTGCCGCGCGATCTGGCGCTGCTCGGCCTGCCCGTTGTGCTGGCCCTGATCTGGGGCGTCCTGTGGCTCGCCATGCGCTATGGCAGCGGTGGCCGGCCGGAAGCCGCGGCCTCGGTGATGAACGTCGTGATCCCCGCGATCACCGGCTTGCTGCTGCTGGTGCAGGCGCTGGTGGTGCTGACCGGCATGGGCATTGCGGTCAATGTCGTGCAGGCGGTGGTCATCGGCATGGCGGTGCTGCAGATCGTGCTGGGCAATGTGATGCCCAAGTCGCAGCCCAACTGGATCGCCGGCATCCGCATCAACTCAACGCTGTCGGACCCGGCCAACTGGACCGCCACGCATCGCTTTGCCGGCCTGCTGCTGATCGTTGCCGGCGTGCTGCTGCTGGCCGCGGCGCTGCTGCTGCCGGTCGGCGTCTGGCTGCTGGTCGCGGCGCTCGCCGCCTGGCTGCTGCCGCTCGGGCTCGCCGCCGCCTACAGCCAGCGCTTCGCCCATACCCATCAGAGGACCGCCTCATGAACAGCGCACGGATCGTCCTTGGCACGGCGCAACTGGGCCGCGACGGCGATGCCGTCGCCTTCGCGCTGCTCGACGAATATGTCGGGCTCGGCGGCACGGTGCTCGATACGGCCTCGGCCTATCATCTGTTCCGGCCGGGCATCCGCTCGGAGGAAATCATCGGCGAATGGCTGCGGGCACGGGGCCGGCCGCCGGGGCTCGCCATCGTCAGCAAGGGCGCACACCCGCTGCGTGAAGCCAGGGATGTGCAGCGCTGCGATGCGGCCTCGATCCGCGCCGATATCGATTTGAGCCTCAGGCGGCTCGGCGTCGAACAGATCGATCTGTGGTACATGCACCGCGACGATCCGCGACTGCCGGTGGCCGACATCGTCGGCGTGCTGCGCGAGCTGGTGGGCGAGGGCAAGATTGCCCGCTTCGGCTGCTCCAACTGGACGCTGCCGCGGCTGCGCGAGGCGCTGGCGCTGCCGGGCCAGAGCTTCGTCGCCAACCAGGTGCTGGGCAATCTGTTCTGCGAAACCATGGTGCCCTTCGATGGGCCGAACAATGTGGCGCTCGACGCGCCGACTTTCCGCACCACGATCGACGCCGGCCTGACGCTCGACGCCTATGGCGGCACCGCCGACGGCTATTTCGAGAAGCGGGCGCGGGGCGACGCGCCGCCGTCGAGCTACGACACGCCCGCCAGTGCCGGAGTTGCCGATCGCATTAGCGCCATCGCGGCGCGCGAGGGGCTGGCGCCGGGGCATCTGGCGCTGGCGTTTCTGCTGCATCTGTCGCCGCAGATCCGCGCGCTGATCGGCCCGCGCAGCCCGGAGCAATTGCGCCAATCATGGCCGGCGGGCGCCATCGAATTGACGCCCGAACTGGTGCGCGAGATCGCCGGGGCGGCGGAGATGCACGCCTATATTTAGCCCGATATCGAAATTCCTCTTGACGAACTTCGATGATTAGCTAAATATCGACGCATGAACAGCGTCTTCAAAGCCCTGGCCGAGCCGACCCGCCGCAAGGTGCTGGAACTGCTGCGGCAACGCCCGATGACCGCCGGGGAACTGGCCGACCATTTCCCGGTGTCGCGCCCGACCATGTCGGCGCATTTCGCCGTGCTGAAGGAAGCCGAGCTGATCGAGGCGACCAAGATCGGCACCACCATCACCTACCATTTGAAGCTCTCGGTGCTGGAGGACGCGCTGCTCGGCTTTGCCGGGCTGTTCGGCTTCGGCGCTGAGCCGAAGGCCGCCCCGCCGGCCGATCCCGCAATTGCACCGAAAGGGCCTGCCGAATGAGCGACGACGCCACCATCCGCGCCCGGAAAACCATCCGCGACGCCCTGATCCTCGCCGGCGCGATGCTGGTCGGCACCCTGGCGCTGACGGTCGCCAACAAGGCGCTCGGCTGGATCGACAGCGACACCACCACGCGCGGCGTCATGGTGCTGATCGGCCTGATGCTCGTCGTGACCGGCAATGGCATGCCCAAGAAGCAGGAGGGGCCGCCCTCGCAGACCATCGGCGACCTCGCCACCCGGCAAGCCATCCTGCGCGTCGGCGGCTGGGCGATGCTGCTGGGCGGCCTCGTCTGGATTGCGCTGTGGATCTTTGCGCCGCGCGACATCGCGACCTCCGGCAGCGTCGCGGCGGTTGCCGCGTCGGTGGTCGTGATGGTCGGCTACTCGATCTGGCGCTACCGCCGCGACCGCTCGTCGCTGTCCTGACTTTACAGCCTTCGCGACCGGCGCTACTTCTCGCGCCGGTCATTGAGGTTACCTCGAATGTCGCTCCGGATCGTCATAGCGCTGGTCGTCGCTCCCGCCCCCGCTACCTAGCTCTTCCGTGCCCGCCGGGCAGGGGAGAGCCGAACACGATCCGTCGAGCCGGCCCTTAACCGGGCTCAAACCATAATTCCGCGATAATCCCTGTCTCCCTTAGCGCCGCTGCGCCGCACGCAGGTATCGCCGACTCCCGAGGTCACCATGAGCCACGAAGACTTCCACCGCATCCGCCGCCTGCCGCCCTACGTCTTTGCCCATATCGATCCGATCAAGGCCCGGGCCCGCGCCAATGGCGTCGACATCATCGACCTCGGCATGGGCAATCCCGACATGCCGACGCCCGAGCACATCGTCGCCAAGCTCAAGGAGACGGTGGCCGATCCGCGCACCCATCGCTATTCCTCGTCCAAGGGCATCCCGGGGCTGCGCAAGGCGCAGGCGAGCTATTACGGCCGCCGCTTCGGCGTGAAGCTCAACCCCGATACGCAGATCGTCGCGACGCTGGGGAGCAAGGAAGGCTTCGCCAACATGGCCTCGGCCATCACCGCGCCGGGCGATGTGGTGCTGGTGCCCAACCCGACCTATCCGATCCATTCGTTCGGCTTCATCATGAGCGGCGGCGTCGTCCGCTCGATGCCGGCCGAGCCGAACGAGGATTTCATGCGCTCGCTGGATCGTGCCGTGCGGCACTCGATCCCCAAGCCGATCGCGCTGGTGCTGAACTATCCGTCGAACCCGACCGCCTATACGGCGACGCTCGATTTCTACAAGGAGGTCGTCGCGTACTGTAAGGCGCACGACATCTTCATCCTCTCCGACCTCGCTTATTCCGAGATCTATTTCGACGGCGAAGTGCCGCCCTCGGTGCTCGAAGTGCCGGGCGCCATCGACATCACCGTCGAGTTCACCTCGATGTCGAAAACCTATTCGATGCCCGGCTGGCGCGTCGGCTTCGCCGTCGGCAATGAACGCCTCATCGCCGCACTGGCGCGGGTGAAGTCGTATCTCGATTATGGTGCGTTCACGCCGATCCAGGTGGCCGCCGCCGCCGCGCTCAATGGCGATGACTCGGTGATCTCGGACGTTCGCGACATCTACCAGAACCGCCGCGACGTGATGGTCGAGAGTTTCGCGCGGTCCGGCTGGAACCTGCCGTCGCCCAAGGCGACGATGTTCGTCTGGTCGCCGATCCCCGACCAGTACGCGCATATGGGCTCGCTCGAATTCGCGAAACTGCTGATCCAGGAGACCGGCGTCGCCGTGGCCCCGGGTGTCGGCTTCGGCGAATATGGCGACCAATATGTGCGTCTCGCGCTGGTCGAGAACGAGCAACGCATCCGTCAGGCGGCACGCAACATCAAGAAATTCCTCGGCGGCAATCTGAGCGGGCAGGGCAATGTCGTGCCGCTGGCCGCCGCCGCCGGCAAGTAACCCGTGGAACTGGAGCGGCGGTCTAGCGCCGCCGCTCACCCCGTCATGCAGTGCGATTATTTCGACGCGGGCATCTGCCGCTCCTGCACCCTGATGGGCACGGACTATGACAGCCAGCTTGCCGGCAAGCTGGCCCAGGCGCGGGAGCTGCTTGCCGCCTGGCCCGACGCAGTATGGCTGCCGCCAATGGCGAGCCGTCCCGCGAGCTTCCGCAACAAGGCCAAGATGGTCGTCGGCGGCACCATCGCGAACCCCACGCTCGGCATCCTCGACGCGAACCGGCACGGCGTCGACCTCACCAGTTGCGGCATCGTCTCCGATGGCCTCCGTATCGCGTTCGGGCCCATCGCTGCCTTCATCACGCGCGCCGGGCTTGAGCCCTACGACATTCCGGCGCGGCGCGGCGAACTCAAGCATGTGCAACTGACCGAAGCGCCGGACGGGCAGTTGATGGTCCGCTTCGTGCTGCGCTCGCGCGACAGCCTTGGCCGCATCAGCGACCACCTGCCGGGTCTGCTGGCGGACCTGCCGCAGATCGCGGTGGCCAGCGTCAATCTGTTGCCCGAGCACAAGGCGGTGCTCGAAGGCGACGAGGAAGTGCCGCTCACGGCGATCGACAGCCTCGCCATGCGGCTGGGCGATGTGGTGCTGCATCTGCGGCCCGGCAGCTTCTTCCAGACCAACACGGCGATCGCGGCGGGTCTCTACGCCCAGGCGCGCGAGTGGACCGACGAACTGGCGCCGGCTGCCGTGTGGGACCTCTATTGCGGCGTTGGCGGTTTCGCGCTGCATGTCGCGGCGCCCGGCCGCCGCGTGCATGGCGTCGAGGTCAGCGCCGCAGCCATCGGGTCAGCGCGCCAGAGTGCAGCGGAGGCCGGGCTCGACGTGACCTTCGCGATCGGCGACGCCACCGCGATGCGCGCCAGCGACGTACCGGGGCTGGTGATCGTCAACCCGCCGCGCCGCGGCCTCGGCGACGAGCTCTGCGCCACGCTCGACGCCTCGGGCGTGCCCGCGATCATCTATTCAAGCTGCAATGCCGTGACGCTGGCCCGCGACATCGCCGCCATGCCAGCCTATGCGCCCCGGCGCATCCGCCTGTTCGACATGTTCCCGCAGACCGACCACTATGAAGTGATGGTGCTGCTCACGCGCCGCTAGAACAGCGCTTCGTCGAGCTCGGCAAGGTCGTCGAGCTCGCGGCGACCGGCCACGAAGTGCTGCGCGGCCGCATCCCATGCATAGATGGCCGTGAAGTCGCGCTGCTGCCAAGCGGCATCGGCTGGATCGGTACAATCGGGACCGGCCGGTGCCTGGTTGCGGGTGACCGTGGCGGTGATGGTCCAATAGGCCGCATCGCTTTCGGTGGCATGCACCGCGAGCTCTTCGGTCTGCCACAGATCGCAACCGCGCGTGCCGAAGGCAAAGACCGTATCGATGCGCTTGAGCTTGCCCGCATCGAGGAAGGCAAGCATCCGCGACTGGTAGCTCTGGCTCGAATTGTGATGCTCGCTGCCAACCTGCATCGCCTCGTCGCCGGGTGAGATGGCGAAGGGCGTACCGACCAAGCCGGTGAGCCGGTCGGTATCGACCTCGACCGCATCGAGCAGTCTCGCCTGCTCGTCGAACACCGCCAGCAGCGTATAATTACCGACATTGCCGCCGGCGCCGAGATCGGCCAGCACCCACAGCATCGGCTGGCCGTCGGCGCGCACACTGACGGCCTCGACCGCGCTGATGGTCGCGATTTCAGGCATCTCGCCGACCGCCTCATCGCCCTCGAGATGGCCGATGCCCTCCGGCAGATGACCGCTCGCCACATCGGCGGTCGCAGCAAGATCGGGAATCACCTGCCGCAGCAGCTCGAAATAGCTGACGCCATCATGCCCCGGCACCGGGTCCATGATGGAGGCATGGCCGCCCGCCTGGGCGAGGGAGGCGACGGCGCCAAAGATCAGGGCGAGGAGCAAGCGTTTCATGCGCCGCCTCTAGTGCGCGAAAACTGTACGCGCGATGAACCGCGCTATGCCGTCAGCTCGGCCCTGAGGCCCGTGCCCAGATCGACCGCCGCCGGCAACACATCGGGGCCGAAGCGCGCGACCAGCGCGGCGGCCAGCGGGCGCATCATGTTGCGCCGGTGATCGCGGCGGGCGAAATGGCGGCCCGTCGTGTTCCACAAAAAGCGCAGCGCCTCGTGTGCCCGCCCTGCGTCGGGGGCGATGATATGGGCGAAGACCGGCGATTGCTCGAAGCCCGGCAGGACGCAGAAGGCGCGCAATGTCTCATAGGCATGCGGGGCCACGGCGCGGGTGAGCGTGCAGAGGCGGTCGAAGCCCGCCCGGTCGTTGCCGGCGAGCAGCGCCGTCGCCTCGATGGTCAGCAGATAGAACTGGAACGGCGTACCAACACTGGTCAGCTCGAGCGCGCGCTCCAGCAGGACCGTGGCGCGCGCCGTCTCACCCAGGAGGCCCGCCGCCTCGCCGGCGAGCGCGAAAGCGGCGGCGTGGGCCGCGCTGCTCTCGAGCAGATCGTCGGCAATGCGGCGCGCGAGGTGCAGATAGCCGCGATCGATGAACAGCAGCAGCTTGGCCGCAGCGAGCTGCATGACCGGCTGGTCGGCGAAGCGGGGCAGCGCCGCCAGCGCGATGCTCTCCATCTCGTCCTCGGTCGCCTGCCACTGGGCCTCGCTGATGATCGCGGCGGCCGGATCGCGGAAGTTCTGGATCAGCCAGGTGTAGAGATTGAGCCCGCGCATCAGCTCGGCCACCGCATTGTCGGGCTCGTTGGCGAGGATGGCGTCGAGCCGCCCGGCGTTCGACTTCCAGGTAAGCATCTGGCCATCGAGCGTCAGAGCCGCCTCGAACAGGCGCACCCAGGGCGGCGGCTCGCCCGGCGCCATGCGCTCGGGCGGTGCCGGCAAGGCAAGGCTCGACCACAGGGCGTGGGCGATGGCCTCGGCGGTTTGCCCGAGTGCTGCGCTGTCGCTGGCGTCGGCGATGCGGAACGTGCCCTGGATGGCGCCGGTATTGCCGTCGCGCAGGACCAGCGCGCCCTTGAGCTGCCCGCGGCTGTCATGAAGACTCGCCTCGAGCGTAAAACTGCTTTGACCAGGCGGCTGGCCGGGGGCGGCGAAGCGGCCCGGCTCGATCCTGGCCGTCAGCGCCGTGGTGAGCCCCTCGATCAATTCGGCGGCACCGGGAAGCTGCTCGCCATAGACGGGGCCGAAGCGCAGCAGCACCGGTTCGCCATCGACCGGCATGGCGGCGGTACCGATCCAGATATAGCCTTCGCCATACTGGGTCCGGATCAGGCGCGGCGCGCGGGCACTGTCGCGCAGCTTCCGCCGCAGCTGGTTGACGAGATAGTCGACATGGCGCTCGCCGATCGGCTCTTCCCCCAGGCCGCTGACGGCCTCGGCCAGCGCGGCGCGCCGCATCAGGCGGCCCGGGTTGCGGACGAGGCGGGACAGCAGGGTGCGTTCCTGCCGGGTGAAGTGAAGCTGCGTGCCGTCGGAATGGGTGACCGACATCAGGTTTCGCCCAAAGGCGAGATCAACGATCTGGTCGGCCTTCATGCGCCCCCCAACGCGTGTTGCGGGCGTGACTAGCCCTGCGTCCGCATAGAGGCAGGCATTCCTCGTCGTATGTCCAGCGGCAAGAATTCCAAATATTGGCCAAACAATCGTCCGCTACGCTCCCGCCCTTGCGCACGCAGGGGAGAGAGCAGGATGGCGACGATCAGGGGAATGCTGGTGGCGAGCCTGGTGGCCGCCGGAATAAGTGGCGCCGCTGCCGGACTGGGCCCCAGCCTGCCCGCATCGGCCGCCGATGTCGTGATTGACGACCAGAACGGCGAAGCGGGTGCAGTGGGGGGAGACGGCGGCACCGGCACCGCGGGGACCTCCGGCATCACGGACGAGGCCGCCAAGGTTGATGGCGTTCTTATAGGCCAAGAGGCGGGCGAGGGCGGCGCCGGCGGGAATGGCATCGGGGGAGACCAGGGAGCTGACGCGGGCACGGTTCATTTAGCCACCGCGGGCCCGACGAACGGCAACATCGTGATCACGGCTGATGGCGGTAACGGCGGTGCCGGAGGCGAGGGGGGACGTGGCGGCAACGGCGGCAAGGGGGGGAATGCCCAGCATAGTGGTTCCCAGCCGCTCGAATACGGCCTCCCTGCTGTCGGCGCCGACGGCGGCAAGGGTGGGAACGGCGGATTCGGAGGTCTCGGTGGCGCCGGAGGTGCGGGAGGCACTATCGATCTGCTGGTGACCGACGACGTGACGGGCGACATCACCCTGTCGGCACGCGGTGGCGAAGGCGGCGTAGGGGGTGCAGGTGGCCAAGGCGGCGACGGTGGGCAGGGTGGTCATGCCTGGACATTGATGGCCGTCGTGCGGGGCGGCGATGGGGCGGATGGTGGCGATGGAGCGACGGCCGGCGCAGGTGGTTTCTTTGGGACTGCAGTCATCTCGCGGGAGGGTTCCGGCCCCTACCCGAGCGGCCAGAACGGCGCGGTTGGCCAGCCCGGCCAAGCACTTCCCGAGCAGTACAACGGTGCTGATGGCGTAGACGGCGCGGGCGGCAGCATTACTTTGATGCTGAACGCCGGTGTCGGCGGCGATGTGAGCGCCAATGCCGGGACGGGCAGCGTCCGCGTGACGCTTCACACCGGCGCCGCGGTGGGCGGGACGATCTCGGCCAATGAGGCCGCGCAGAGTGCGCTCCGCTTCGCGATGACCGTGAATACGCAGGCGGAGTACCGGGCGGCCAGGGCCGCCCTTCGCGATGCCGATGCGTTGAGCGGCAGCATCACCATCAATGGGCAGACCTATAGCTGGACCGGCTTCGACCAGCTGGTGCAGGCGCTGGTGTTTGCGGGCGTGCGCTCAAGCGGGGACAGCGACCGGGGCCTGCCAACCTATCTGAGCTGCTCACCCCGCGCTGTGACGGCGTTCTACAAGGATGCCGGCATCCAGCTGATCGCGAGCCGCACAGCCGACCGCGGCGCCTTCCGCATCGGCACGGTGGTGGACCAGGGCTTCACCAGCCAGAACGATGCCGGCTGGACGGTCCGCTTCGATGATGCGGGCAAGGGCATCCGTTTCGACGTCCTCGACCGCAGCGGCAGCGTGGCCGCGACCTGTAGCAATTGAGGAGAGCGCTGATGCGAACGAACTGGATTGCCGTGGGCCTGCTGGCGCTCGGCCTATCACTGCCGGTTGCGGCCGACGACCTCGTGATCGATCAGAGCGGCGGCGGCGGGAGCGCCGGGGCGGACGGCCATGACGGCGCCGTAGGGGCTCCAGCCAATCCGGCCACGTTCGTGGCGGAAGGCGCGCTCACCGCTCAACCCGGCCGAAACGGCGATGCGGGCGATCCGGGCGATCCGGGGACCGGGGGGCTTGGCGGAGGCCCGGTGCAACTGGATACGACAACCATCACCAATGGCAGCATCCTCATCAAGACCGATGGCGGCGACGGCGGGGCAGGCGGAAGGGGCGGGCTGGGCGGTTATGGCGGCGACGGCACCGACGTGGTTTCGGAGGTTTCCGGGCAGCCCGTCATAGGTAGCAGGGGCGGTAATGGTGGCGACGGTGGCGTTGGCGGCAAGGGCGGCGATGGTGGCGCCGCGGGATCGATCAACCTGACTGTGAACCACGCCGTCGCTGGCGACATCGAGCTGTCAGCCGCCGGCGGTGCTGCCGGCGACGGGGGCAGGGGCGGACAAGGCGGCAAGGGCGGCAACGGCGGTCGCGCCGATTCGTATGCCGCCGACAATACGATAGGAGAGGGCGGCGACGGCGGGGACGGCGCCGTGGCAGGAGCACCCGGTTGGGAAGGCAGCGCCTCGATCTTTCGTCCGGGCGACGACTCCGACTTCCTTCCAAGGATTGAAGCCAAAGTCGGCCAAGCACTTCCCGAGCAATACAACGGCGCTGATGGCGTAGACGGTGCGGGCGGCAGCATTACTTTGATGCTGAACGCCAGCGTCGGCGGCGATGTGAGCGCCAATGCCGGGACGGGCAGCGTCAGGGTGACGCTTCATACTGGCGCCTCGGTGGGCGGGACGATCTCGGCCAATGAGGCGGCCAACAGCGCCCTGCGCTTCGCCATGACGGTCAATTCGCATGCCGACTACAAGGCGGCGAAGGCCTATCTCGGTGACGCGGCCAATGCCTTGAGCGGCAGTATCACCATCAATGGGCAGACCTATAGCTGGACCGGCTTCGACCAGCTGGTGCAGGCGCTGGTGTTTGCGGGCGTGCGCTCGAGCGGGGACAGCGACCGGGGCTTGCCAACCTATCTGAGCTGCTCGCCGCGCGCTGTGACGGCGTTCTACAAGGATGCTGGCATCCAGCTGATCGCGAGCCGCACAGCCGACCGCGGCGCGTTCCGGATCGGCACGGTGGTCGGCCAGGGCTTCACCAGCCAGAACGATGCCGGCTGGACGGTCCGCCTCGATGATGCGGCCAAGGGCATCCGCTTCGACGTGCTCGACACTGCCGGAGGCCTCGCCGCCACCTGCACGGGATAGGATCTGCGGCTGAATCCTATTGACGAATAGGCAAACTCCTAGCATGACGCGTCCCGAACAGGAGACGCGTCATGTCCGATATCCAGTCCTTCCGGGACGCCGTCGAGGCCTTCATCAGCGCGCGCGGCTGGACCGCCACCCGTTTCGGCCGCCACATGGCGGGCGATCCGCTGTTCGTGTTCGATCTGCGCGAGGGCCGTGAGCCGCGCTCGGAAACCCGTGCCCGCATCCTCAAGGCCATGCAGGAGCAGGCCGAGGCACCGATCGCCCCGCCGCTGAGGATCGGCGTCGCCGGGCTGGGCAATGTCGGCGCGACGCTCGTCCGCATCATCCAGAAGGACGGCGCCGAGCTGACGCGGAAGACCGGCCGTCCGCTGGTGGTGACGGCGGTGTGCGCCCGCTCGCGCTCGCGCGACCGGGGCATCGACAATTCGTCGCTCAAATGGTTCGACGATCCGGTGGCGCTGGCCAAATCCGACGACATCGATCTGTTTGTCGAACTGATCGGCGGCGAGGACGGCCCGGCCAACGCCGCAGTGCGCGCCGCGCTCGAAATCGGCCGCCCGGTGGTCACCGCCAACAAGGCGCTGCTCGCCCGCCATGGCGTGTCGCTGGCGCGCCTCGCCGAAGACAACAATGCCCAGCTCGGCTTCGAGGCCGCGGTGGCGGGCGGCATCCCCGTGATCAAGACCCTGCGCGAAGGCCTCGGCTCGGCCCGCATCGCGCGCGTCTACGGCATCATGAACGGCACCTGCAATTACATCCTGACGCGCATGGGCAATGAGGGCATCGGCTTTGCTGAATGCCTCGCCGATGCGCAGAAGCTCGGCTATGCCGAGGCCGATCCCACCTTCGACGTGGGCGGCTTCGACACCGCGCACAAGCTCGCCATCCTCGCTTCGCTGAGCTTCGGCTGCGAGATCGCGCCCGACGAGATCTTCGTGGAGGGCATCACCAAGATCACCGAGGCCGACATCAAGGTGGCCGGCGACCTCGGCTACAAGATCAAGCTGCTCGGCGTCGCCCAGCGCTCGGCCGATGGCATCGAGCAGCGCGTGCATCCGACGTTGGTGCCCAAGACCTCGGCCATCGCCGGGGTCGATGGCGTGCTGAACGCGGTGGCGCTCGAGACCGACCATGTGCAGCAGCTGCTGCTCGCCGGCCCTGGCGCCGGCGGCCCGCCGACCGCCTCGTCGGTGCTGTCGGACATCCTCGATATCGCCCGCGGCAACCGCGTGCCGCCGCTCGGCGTGCCCAGCCACGAGCTGACGCCCTACAAGCAGGCGCCGATGAAGGCGCATGAGGGTGGCTATTACATCCGACTAAATGCCAAGGATGTGCCGGGCGCCTTTGCTGCTATCGCTTCCCGCATGGGGGCGGCGGGCATTTCGCTCGAAAGCGTCATCCAGCGGCCGGACCTGCGTGTTACGGATGCGGCCTCGGATGTGAGCATTCGCACGATCGTGCTGCTCACCCATTCGACCATGGAGCAGACAGTGCGCGAAGCCCTAGCCCTGATTGCCGCCGACGGATTCATCGTCGGCGAGCCCCAGCTGATCCGCATGGAGAGCCTCTAGATGAAGCTTGCTGATCCCAACAACGCCTCGCCGGCGCTGCATCGGAACCTGACGCTCGAACTGGTGCGCGTCACCGAGCGCGCCGCGCTCGCCGCCGCCGAATGGCGCGGCAAGGGCGACGAGAAGGCGGCCGACCATGCCGCCGTCGAAGCCATGCGCACCGAGCTGAGCAATGTCGCGATCAACGGCCGCATCGTCATCGGTGAGGGCGAGCGCGACGAAGCGCCGATGCTGTTCATCGGCGAGGAAGTGGGCAGCGGGCAGGGGCCGGACGTCGATATCGCCGTCGATCCGCTCGAAGGCACGACGCTGTGCGCCAAGAACCAGCCGGATTCGATCTGCGTGCTCGCTATGGCCGAGCGCGGCGGCCTGCTCAATGCGCCCGACGTCTACATGCAGAAGATCGCCATCGGCTCCGGCTATGCCGAGGGCACCGTCGATCTCGACATGACGCCGCGCGAAAACATCGCGTCACTCGCCAAGGCCAAGGGCGTCGCCATCAACGAGATCACCGCCGTGATGCTCGACCGGCCGCGCCACGCCGGGCTGCTGGAGGAACTGCGTTCCACCGGTTGCGCCATCAAGCTTATCAGCGATGGCGACATTGCCGGCATCATCCATGCGGTCAACACCGCCGATACCGGCATCGACATTTATCTCGGCTCGGGCGGGGCGCCCGAAGGCGTCCTCGCAGCGGCGGCGCTGCGCTGCATCGGCGGCCAGATGCAGGGCCGGCTGATGCTCGACAATGACGAAAAGCGCGCCCGCGCCCGACGTATGGGCATCACCGATCCCAATCGAAAGTACCGGACCGACGAGCTGGCCTCGGGCGACGTGCTGTTCGCGGCGACCGGCGTCACCGACGGCTTCCTGCTCGACGGCGTGCGGTTCAGGAAGAACAACGTTCGCACCTCGACCGTGGTGATGCGCAGCTGGAGCCGAACCGTGCGCTGGATCGCGGCGGAGCACCACCGCTAGTCCGTTTGTCGCAGGGCGGTGTTAGCAATTCGCTTACCACGTCGCGCCTACGTTTGACGTTGCACCCTGTCGCTTGACTCAGATCAAGAACCTCGGGGGCCCGGCTAATATTGCTGCCGGCGTTTACTGATAGGCGTCGATCAATGACTAATACTGCCCCGCTGCCAGAGGCGCTCGCCGAGCGCCTGGCCTTCTCACATCTGGACTCCGAGGCCCTTGGCAGGGTGAAGTCAGTCGAAGCCGGCGTCCTCAAATATCTTGGACCGGCGCTCGATCGCTTCTACGCGCATCTGGGCAGCGAACCGCAGGTGGCGAAGTTCTTCGCCGACCGCGACCAGCTGCAGCGCGCCAAGGGCGCCCAGTCGAAGCACTGGACCGCCATTGCCGGCGGCCAGCTCGACGCCAGCTATTTCGACTCCAGCTATCGCATCGGTCGGCGCCACGCGCAGATCGGCCTCGAGCCGCGCTGGTACATCGGCGGTTATGGCCTGATCGCCGAAACCATCATCAAGGGGTTGATCAGCGACTTCTTCGAAGCGCAGGCGGCCAAGCCGCGCGGCATGTTCGCGCGCCGCGACGAACAGGCCGAGCGGCAGGAAATTGCCGAGTTCGGCGAGTCCGTCGCCGCACTGGTGAAGAGCATCCTCGTCGACGTCGATATCGCCGTTACCACCTATTTCGACCGGCTCACCGCCGAAGCAGCGGCGCAGCAGAAGGCCTCGTCCGACAAGATCGCGCTGGCCGTGACCTCCGTGGGCGACGTGCTGCGGCAGGTGGCGGAAGGCGATCTGACCGCCCGCGTCACCGCCGATCTCGATCCCGAACTCGAGCAGATCAACAGGACACCAATGCCGTGGCCGATCGCCTGCTCGCGGTGATGACCCGGCTGCGCGGCGCGTCGATGGCACTGCGGACGGCGACGGGCGAGATCCTGGCCGGCGCCAACGATCTCTCCGACCGCACCACGCGACAGGCGGCGAGCGTCGAGCAGACCTCGGCCAATCTGCAGCAGATCACCGGCATGGTGGCGTCGAACGCCGACCGCGCCGCCGCCGCCGACGAGCGTATCGCCGCCGTGGTGGACCTCGCGGGTGGTGGTGGCCGCGTGATGAACGACGCGACCGACGCGATGCAGCGCATCAGCGAGTCGACGGCGCGCATCACCAGCATCACCAGCCTCATCGACGACATCGCCTTCCAGACCAATCTCCTCGCGCTCAACGCCTCGGTGGAAGCGGCGCGGGCAGGTGAGGCCGGCAAGGGTTTTGCCGTGGTCGCGGTCGAAGTGCGGCGCCTCGCGCAATCGGCGGCCGTCGCGTCGCAGGAAATCAAATCGCTGATCAATGCCAGTGCGGGCGAAGTGCGCTCGGGCACCGGTCTGGTGACGAGCGCCGGCGAAACGCTGACGCGCATCCTCGACGAAATCCGCCAGTGCAGCGAACTGACCAAGGCCATCGCGGGGTCGAGCCGCGAGCAGGCGCAGTCGATCCACGAGATCAATGTGGCGATCCGTGAGATCGATGCCGGCACGCAGCACAATGCGGCGCTGGTTGAAGAGACCAATGCGGCCATCGAGCAGACCGAGGCGCAGGCGGCTGAGCTGGACGAGATCGTCGATCTGTTCGAACTCGGCACGCAGGCCGTGCCCCAGCGGCGAAGCCGCGCTGCCTGACGGAAGCGAAACGGGCGGCCCGAGAGCCGCCCGCTTGCTGATTAATTCGTTTCCTGGATCGCGCTGACCAGCCAGGGGCCGGTGCCGGTGCGCACGAACGTCCAGAGTTCAGTGACCGGGGTCACGCTGTCCTCGCCGCTGACGATCTGCCCGCTGGCGCGGTCGCGCACGATGTCGCGCGATTCATAGCGCAGGGCCACCGTGGCATAGGCATCATTGCCCTCGCGCCAGGCTTCCGAGATGTCGCCCGACAGCAGCTTCACGTCGAAGACTTCGTTGCGCACGCCCTTGCTGGCATTGCTGCCGAGTTCTTCGGCGAGATAGCCCATCATTTCGGGCGTCGTGATGCGGCGCAGCGCTTCATAGTCTTCGCCGGAATAGGCCGACTGTAGTTCCTCGAGCCGCTGCTGGAAGGACTGCAGGTCGCGATCGCTGATGCCGATTTCGTCGCGGCGGCCGGCGCGCTGGGAGGCGCTGGACGCATTGGCGCGCGGCTGGGCGGCGGTGCCGCCACCGGGCTGCCAGTCCTGCCGCGCCTGATAGGGCGACGCATTGCCTGCGCCGGCCATCGCCGGCTGCCGGCGGCGGCCGAGGAACCAGCTGAGCAGCAGGCCGATGATCACCACCTGCGCGAGCAGCGCGAGCATGCCGCCGAAACCGCCAAAGCCGGTGCCGAACAACAGGCCGAACATGCCGCCGAACAACAGGCCGCCCAGCAGCATGCCGCCGATGCCGCCGCCGAACCAGCCGGCGCGCTGCGCCGGGGTGGTCGCGGCGATGCCGCCACGGTTGGCGGTCGGCGCCGTCATCGAGCGCTGCACGGGCGCGGTGACGCCCGGCGAGGTCTGTGTCGCGGGCGCGGCCTGCTGCGTGCGGACGCCGCGGCTACCGAAGCTGCCGCCACGGCGGGCTTCGGCCGTATCGACGGCCACCACGCTGAACACGGTCAGCAAGGCAATGAACAAGGCGGAGAGGCGAAAGCCCCGGCTGGCAAACATAGTGGTCCCCATAATGAAACTTGGCCTCTATATGGTGAGCCCACGCCGCGATTTTAGACCCTCGAGCCCCGAGCCTGCCGATTTCCACATGATTGAGCCCTTTCTCGATGTGACCAGCTCCGTGACCGGCCGCGCCTGGGCGGACCGGCTGGACGACCAGCAGACGCGCATCGCGCAGGCGATCGCCCAGCGCTCGGGCACCAGCGAGATCGTGGCGCGCATCATCGCGGCGCGGGGCGTCGGCATCGAGGAAGCGGCGGAATACCTCAACCCCACCATTCGCGGGCTGATGCCCGACCCCTCGACGCTGGCCGACATGGACAAGCTGGCCGACCGGCTGGTCGCCGCCATCACCAACAATGAGAAGGTGGCGCTGTTCGGCGATTATGACGTCGACGGCGCCGCGTCCTGCGCGCTAATGGCGCGCTACCTCAAGCATTTCGGCCTCGACCCCGAAGTCTATATTCCCGATCGCATCTTCGAGGGCTATGGCCCCAACATCGCGGCTATCGACAAGCTGATCGACAATGGCGCGTCGCTGCTCATCACGCTCGATTGCGGCACGGTGAGCGACGGGCCGATCGCCCATGCCAAGGGCCGCGGCATCGACGTGCTGGTGATCGACCACCATCTTTCCGACCACGATCTGCCGCTCGCCGATGCGCTGGTGAACCCCAACCGGCCCGACGACATTTCGGGCCTTGGTTATCTCTGCGCGGCGGGCGTCACCTTCATGACGCTGGTCGCCACCAACCGCGCGCTGAGGCAGCGCGGCGATACCGGCCAGCCCGATCTGATGCGGCTCCTCGACATCGTGGCGCTGGCGACGGTGTGCGACGTCGTTCCACTGGTCAAGCTCAACCGCGCCTTCGTGGTGCGCGGGCTCGACGTGGCGCGCCAGCAGGCCAATCGCGGCATCGGCGCGCTGGCGCTGGCGGCGCGCGTCACGGGTCCGCTCAATCCCTACCATCTCGGCTTTCTCGTCGGCCCGCGCATCAATGCGGGTGGGCGCATCGGCGATGCCTCGATGGGCACGCGCCTCCTCACCATCGATGATGAGCATGAGGCGCTGGTGATCGCCGCGCGGCTCAACGAGCTCAACATCGAGCGCCAGAAGATCGAACTGGCGGCGCTCGATGAAGCGACGCGCGCGGCCGAGACCGAGATCGGCAGCGGCGAGGGGCCGCCGGTGCTGGTGCTGGCCTCTGCCAATTGGCATCCGGGCATCATCGGCATCGTCGCGGGGCGCCTGCGCGAACGCTTCGAGCGGCCGAGCTTCGTCTTTGCGCTGCAGCCCGATGGCACCGGCATCGGCTCGGGCCGCTCGATGCCCGGCGTCGATCTCGGCCATGCGGTGATCGCGGCGGTCGACAATGGGCTCATCACGCGCGGCGGCGGTCACGCCATGGCGGCCGGCGCGACGCTGAAGCCGGGGCAGATCGGGCCGTTCCGCGCGCATCTCGAACAGGCGTTGGCGGGGCAGGTGGGCACCGCCCGGGCCGCTACCGCGCTCAAGATCGATGCGGCGCTGAGCGCCCGCGGCGCCACCGTCGACATGGTCGCCGATGTCGATCGCGCCGGCCCCTTCGGCGCCGGCAATCCGCAGCCGGTCTTCGCCTTTCCCGGCCACACGCCGAAATTCGCCGAGGTCGTCGGCGAGGCCGGGCATGTGCGCTTCCAGCTCACCTCGCCCGACGGCGCGCGGCTCAAGGCCATTGCCTTCCGCGCCGCCGCGACGCCCATCGGTCAGGCGCTGCTCGGCGCCGGCAATGACAGCCGCCTGCACATCGCGGGCAATCTCAGCCTCGACCATTACCAGGGCCGGGCGGAGGTGCAGCTACGCGTCGCCGATGTCGCAACCCCGTCTGGCTGAGCCCGAAAATGGCAGGTTCGGCTTGCATCTCGCCTGCTGGCCGCTAAATTATCGGCTAACGGCGATGGACGCGATAACGTCCGCGCCAGTCGACCATTTGCTGCACGCCAGCGGGCGGGCGGCGCAGGACTCTGGATAGACGCGTTATGGATAAATCTGCGATCGAACCGAGATTGCCGGATCCGACGCCCTGGACGCATGTGACGTCGGCTGCGGCGGCCTTTTTCACCGAGCGCCTGATCGGCCGCCCGAACACCGGCTCGGTCACCATCACCTTCCCCAACGGCAACACCCGAACCTACGGCAAGCCCGGGGCCGGCGAGCATCCGCGCCTCCTCGTGCGCAATTTCTCGATGATCCCCGAAACGCTGCGCCGCGGCACTGTGGGCTTTGCCCATGCCTATATGCGCGGCGACGTCGAGGTGGAGGACCTCACGGCGCTGTTCCGCTATTTCCTGCAGAACCGCAACGTGTTCCAGCCCAAGGGCGCCGGCTGGTTCGGTCGCGCCACCGCCGACATCGCCTATCATCTGAGCCGCGCCAACACCGTCGATGGGTCGAAGGAAAACATCTCCGAGCACTACGACCTCGGCAATGATTTCTACAAAGAGTGGCTCGACCCCTCGATGACCTATTCCTCCGCCATTTTCGCGGATTTGAAGAACGACGATCTCGAAGCCGCGCAGCGCCGCAAATATCGCCGCGTCGCCGAACTCGCCGGCGTGAAGCAGGGCGAGAGCGTGCTCGAGATCGGCTGCGGCTGGGGCGGCTTCGCCGAGACCGTGTCGAAAGAGTTCGGCGCCAGCGTCTACGGCATCACGCTGAGCAAGGAACAGCTCGCCTACGCCCAGGCCCGCATCGCGCGTCAGGGTCTCGACCCGCTCGCCAGCTTCCATTTCGAGGATTATCGCCACACCACCGGCCAGTACGACCACATCGGCTCGATCGAAATGATCGAGGCGGTCGGCGAGGAACATTGGCCGAGCTATTTCCAGACCCTGCATGACCGGCTGAAGCCCGGCGGCACTGCCGCCATCCAGGCCATCACCATCGACGAGGCCGATTTCGAGGGCTATCGCTCGACCCCCGATTTCATCCAGCGCTACATCTTCCCCGGCGGCATGCTGCTGACCAGGAAGGCAATGGAAGAACAGGGCAAGCGCGTCGGCCTCGTGCTGGAACAGGTCGAACTGTTCGGCCACTCCTACGCCGAAACGCTGCGCCGCTGGCGCGTCCGCTTCCTCGAACGCTGGCAGACCATCAAGCAGCTCGGCTTCGACGAGCAGTTCCGCCGCAAATGGATCTACTACCTCGCCTATTGCGAAGCGGGCTTCGACGAGGGCTCGATCGACGTCGGTATCTACCAGTACCGCCGGCCCGCCTGAGCGATCAGGCCTGGATCGCGACCAGCACGGCGCCCAGGCCGATCAGCGCCACGCCGACCCAGTTCAGCGCCGACAGCTTCTCGCCGAGGAACAGCGTCGCGATCACCGCCACGATGACGACGCTGAGCTTGTCGATCGGCGCAACCTGCGCCGCATTGCCCAGCTTGAGGGCGCGGAAGTAGCAGATCCAGGAAAAGCCGGTGGCAAGGCCGGAGAGGACGAGGAAGGTCCAGCTGCGGCTCGAAATGGCGCCCGGCGCCTGCCACGAGCCGGTGATAGTGACCATCGCGGCGGCGGCGCCGAGGATGACGATGGTGCGGATGAAGGTGGCGAAGTCGGAATTGACGTTCTCGATGCCGACCTTGGCGAAGATCGCCGTCAGCGCCGCGAAGATCGCCGACAACAACGCCCAGAGCTGCCAGCTTCCCGCGAGGCTCATGAGGGCGGCAGGCCGATGCCCCCGAGCACTCTGGTCTCGGTCTGCGAGTCAAAGCCCGCGATCAACGGCCGGCCCTTGGCGATGGCCGCCTTGACGCTGTCGAGTTGCAGCGACGCCTTATGGGCGGCGCTGTCGGTCCACACTTCGGTGATGATGAGGACGTTCGGATCGACGAGGTCCTCGGCCACCACATAGCTGAGGCAGCCCGGCATGCCGCCGATGCCATCGGCAAGGATCGCGGCGAGGTCGCCGCGCTTGCCGGGCAACGCCCGGATCCTGCCGATGAGGCCGTAATGGCTCACAGCGACTTCACCTTGACCTTTTCCGGCTTGTCCCACGCCACGCTGTTGGCGAGCGGCAGGCCGAACTGGCTTTCGGCGATCTCGAACACATCGCCGGGCTCGGTGGTGATGCCGTCGGCAAAGCTCAGCGTCGCGGTGCCGAACATATGCACATGGACGTCGCCCGGCTGGCGGAACAACCGGTACTTGAAATGGTGGTATTCGAGATTGGCGATGGTGTGGGACATGTTGTCCTCGCCCGAAAGGAACGGCTTCTCCCAGATCGTCTTGCCATCGCGAATGATCTTCGAAGTGCCGCTGACATTGGCGGGCAGATCGCCGAGCCGCAGTTCCGGCCCGAACGAGCACCAGCGCAGCTTCGAATGCGCGAGGAAGAGGTAGTTCACCCGCTCAGTGACATGGTCGGAGAATTCATTGCCCAGCGCAAAGCCGAGGCGGAACGGCGTGCCGTCGGGGCCGATCACATAGATGCCGGCCATTTCCGGCTCCTCGCCGGCGTCCTTGGCGAAAGCCGGGGAGGGGATCGGCGCGCCCGGCGCGGCGACGATGTGGCCATTGCCCTTGTAGAACCATTCGGGCTGCACGCCCGTCTCGCCCTTTGCCGGCTTGCCGCCTTCAAGCCCCATGCGGAACATCTTCATCGAATCCGTCAGCGGCGCCTCGGCCGCCTGCTGGTTCGATTTGTGCATCGCGTCGCGCGTCGAGGCGGAGCCCAGATGCGTGAGGCCGGTGCCCGTGACGTGCAGGTGCGCCGGATCGGGATGATCGACCGGCGGCAGCATGCGGCCCTCGGCGAGGATGGCGGCCGGATCGATCGCCTTGCCGAGGCCCTTGTCCTTGACCAGCGCCTTGAGCTTGGTGCCGCTCGACGCCGCCTTGAGCGCCAGCGCATAGACGCTGGTGGCGTTCTTGACGATATGCGCCTTGCCGCCATCGATGGCGCCGACGGCGCGCTTGCCGTCGCTGCGCAGGAACTGGATCAAATTCATCTGCATCATCCTCCCGATGGCCGGGCAGTAACTGCAAAGCCGCCCCGCCTTGCAAGTCGCCCGAAGCGATTCCGGTTCGAGAGTTGCGGAAACTCCCCGGAAAACAAAGAGCCCGGCGGTGCGGTACCGCCGGGCTCGACCGAGGTCCGTGACGACCTCAATTCAAACTGTCTGGCTCAGTCCTCGGAGCTCTCCGCATCGGGCCCGGCAAGCAGGGCTTCGCCGAGGAGGCCCGAGCTTTCGCGCACGGCCGCTTCGATGGCGTCGGCGACCTGCGGATTGTCCTTGAGGAACTGACGCGAATTCTCGCGGCCCTGGCCGAGACGCTGGCTGTCATAGGAGAACCAGGCACCCGACTTCTCGACCACCCCGGCCTTGACGCCCAGATCGAGCAGTTCGCCGGTCTTGGAGATGCCTTCGCCATACATGATGTCGAACTCGACCTGACGGAACGGCGGGGCCAGCTTGTTCTTGACCACTTTGACGCGCGTCTGGTTGCCGATGATCTCCTCGCGCTCCTTGATCGCGCCGATGCGGCGGATATCGAGGCGGACCGAAGAGTAGAATTTGAGGGCGTTGCCGCCGGTCGTGGTTTCCGGCGAGCCATACATCACGCCGATCTTCATGCGGATCTGGTTGATGAAGATCACCATGGCCTTCGACTTCGAGATCGAGCCGGTGAGCTTGCGCATCGCCTGGCTCATCAGGCGGGCTTGCAGGCCCGGCAGGCTGTCGCCCATCTCGCCTTCGAGTTCGGCTTTCGGCGTCAGCGCGGCGACCGAGTCGACCACCAGCACGTCGATGGCGCCGGAGCGCACCAGCGTGTCAGCGATCTCGAGCGCCTGTTCGCCCGAATCCGGCTGCGAAATCAGCAGTTCATCGACCTTCACGCCGAGCTTCTTGGCGTAGTTCGGATCGAGTGCGTGTTCGGCGTCGACAAAGGCGGCGATGCCGCCATTCTTCTGCGCCTGCGCCACCACATGCAGCGCCAGCGTGGTCTTGCCCGACGATTCCGGCCCGAACACTTCGATGATGCGACCGCGCGGCAATCCGCCAATCCCGAGCGCGATATCGAGGCCGAGCGAACCGGTGGAAATGGCTTCGACCTGGGCGATGGCGCCCTCGCCGAACTTCATCACCGTGCCCTTGCCGAAATTACGCTCGATCTGGCTCAGCGCTGCGGCCAGCGCCTTGTCCTTATCCATGGAACCCTCAATAACCCGAAGCGGTGCGGCTGCTGCAGCCATTGCGATTCTCCTTATTCCATGCGCCGGACCGGCGGGAAAGCGTGCGGTGTATGTACGCACTTTGTTCTCATTTCGTTTCCAATTCGTCAAGAGGCATTATGCGCCCGTGACGCCGCTGGTGGGCGCGATGCGGACTGCCCTCGCGCGCGCCGAAATAGGGCAGGGCGGTGAGGCATTTATGGGCAGTACGTGGAGCGCGAACCGCAGATATCGGAAGAAGAAGGACGCAAACTAGATTGCTCCATTGGCGTGCAATCCACGCTTTCCTAAGCAATTCTGGCCATGTTGCTGTGGGGGACACGGCTGTGATGGCTGGAGGAAATTGGGAGAACTAGCGCACACGCGGCGATTGGCGCGGACGGCGGCAGGGCGGCAACATGACCGTCGCGCTGTGTTTGCGTACAAGCTCGGCTGCCTGATCATTGCCGGCAGCGGCATGCTGTGGGGGACGGTGTTCCTGCTGACCGGCGGGTTGGCGCTGGCCGCCATGGAAGGCGCGCTGATCGTCATTGCCGCAACGGCGTGGTTATTGATCAACCGGGGCCGCTTCTCGGCCGCACTGCTGTTTTCCCAGATCGCGTTTTTGTTGTTCGCGCTGGTGTTCAACCTCGTATTCGACGTGCCCAGTGCTGCTGCGCCCCGGGTGTCGCATCTCTACCTGCTGGTGCTGGCGGCGCTGGGCTACATCAACTATCTGCGCGAGCGCTCCCGGCTGCAGATCGGCGTGGTCGCTGCGTGCCTCGCGGCTTTCGTGATGTTTGCCAGCGCACCGGTTTCAGTCCCATTCGCGCAGCCGCTGCCGGACGAGGTCCGCTATGTTGGCGCCTGGGTGAACGCGATCCTTGCCACCTCGATGCTCGCCGGCTGCGGTTACGTCATGCATGTCGAACTCGAGCGCAGCAGCCGCTACGTGCACGAGTTGCAGGTGGCGCTGTGGAAGGGCGAATTCGTGGTCTATTACCAGGGCCAGATCGACCGCTCGGGGCGCGTCATCGGGGCGGAGGCCCTGCTGCGCTGGGAGAGCCCCCGGCGTGGCCTCGTACCGCCGGACTTGTTCATCCCGGTCGCCGAACAGGCCGGGATGATGGTCGAGATCGGCGGCTGGGTGCTGAACCGGGCCTGCCAGACACTTTCCGCCTGGCAAAACGACCCCGCGACCCGCCATCTCACCCTCGCGGTCAACGTCACGGCCGGCCAGCTTCGCGACGATTCCTTCGTCCCGCTGGTGGAAGCGGCGGTGGCGCTGCACGGCATCGATCCGACGCGGCTCAAGCTCGAACTCACCGAGAGCATGATGGTCGCCAGTATCGAGGGGGCCGTGGACAAGATTGAAGCGCTGGGCCGGCTCGGCGTAGCGGTGGCGCTCGACGATTTCGGCACGGGATATTCCGCGCTGGGCTATCTGCGGCGGCTGCCGCTGTTCCAGCTCAAGGTCGACCGGAGTTTTGTCGCCGACGTCGCCCTGAACGAGCGCGGTACGTCGCTGGTGCGCAACATCATCCGGCTTGGACATGACCTCGGCCTGCAGGTGCTGGCGGAAGGCGTTGAAACGCAGGACCAGTTCCGGTTGCTCAAAGCCAGCGGATGCGACCAGTTCCAGGGGTTCCTGTTTGGCCGGCCCCTGCCTCTGGCCCAGTTCGAGGCGAGCCTCGAGCGCTCCGTCACACCGGAGCGCGCCGCCGTCTAGTTCGGGCACCGCCCAACTGCTGGACACCCCGCAACCCCCGCGATAGAAGGCGTTTCCCGACTTTCCCGGCGGCGCCTTTGCCGCCCTTTTCTTGTGAACGAGACTTCGCCATGCAGAGCGTGAACGACATCCGGTCTTCCTTCCTGTCCTTCTTCGAGAAGAACGGGCACGAAGCTGTCGCCTCTTCGCCGCTGGTGCCGCGCAACGACCCCACGCTGATGTTTACCAATGCCGGCATGGTGCAGTTCAAGAACGTCTTCACCGGCCTCGAAAAGCGCCCCTATTCGCGCGCCACGACCGCGCAGAAATGCGTGCGCGCCGGCGGCAAGCACAATGACCTCGACAATGTCGGCTTCACGGCGCGCCACCACACCTTCTTCGAGATGCTCGGCAATTTCTCGTTCGGCGACTATTTCAAGGAAGAAGCGATCGAGCTGGCCTGGAACCTCCTGACCAAGGAGTGGGGCCTGCCCAAGGAAAAGCTCACCGCCACCATCTACGAAGATGACGACGAGGCGATGGCCCTGTGGAAGAAGATCGCCGGCCTGCCGGAGGATCGCATCGTCCGCCTCGGCGCCAAGTCGAATTTCTGGCAGATGGGCGACACCGGTCCCTGCGGCCCGTGCTCGGAAATCTTCTACGACCATGGCGACAAATACTGGGGCGGCCCGCCGGGCACGCCCGAGGAAGATGGCGACCGCTTCGTCGAGATCTGGAACCTCGTCTTCATGCAGTTCGAGCAGCTGCCGGACGGCAGCCGCGTCAGCCTGCCCAAGCCGTCCGTCGACACGGGCTCGGGCCTCGAGCGCGTCGCCGCGGTGATGCAGGGCACCAACAACAATTACGAGATCGACCTGTTCAAGGCGCTGATCGCCTCGACCCAGCAGGCGACCGGCTTCAATGGCGATCCTACCACGCCGAGCCTGCGCGTCATTGCCGACCACCTCCGCTCGATGAGCTTCCTCATCGCCGAAGGCGTGCTGCCCTCCAACGAGGGCCGCGGCTATGTGCTGCGCCGGATCATGCGCCGCGCCATGCGCCATGCCACGCTGCTCGGCGCCAATGACGCGGTGATCCACAAGATCGTCCCGACGCTGGTGCGCGAGATGGGCCAGGCCTATCCGGAGCTGGTGCGTGGCGAGCAGATGATTGAGGAAACAGTGCGGCTCGAGGAGCAGCGCTTCTCGAAGACGCTTGGCCGTGGCCTCGCCATCCTCGAAGACGCGACCAAGGAGCTCGGCAAGGGCGACATGCTCGATGGCGTTACCGCCTTCAAGCTCTACGACACCTATGGCTTCCCGCTCGATCTGACGCAGGACGCGCTGCGCCTGCGCGAGATCAATGTCGACCTCTCGGGCTTCGAGGACGCCATGGCCAAGCAGCGCGCCGAGGCGCGCAAGAGCTGGGCCGGGTCCGGCGAAGCGGGCGAAGACAAGGTCTGGTTCGCCGTGGCCGACAAGGTCGGCCCGACCGAATTCCTCGGCTACGAGACCGAGACCGCCGAGGGCGTGGTCACGGCTCTGGTCAGGGGCGGCCAGATCGTCGACGCGCTCAACAGCGGCGACGAAGGCTTCGTCGTGCTCAACCAGACGCCGTTCTATGGCGAGAGCGGCGGCCAGGTGGGCGACACCGGCACGCTCTCGGGCGAGGGCGTTTCGGCCGACGTGCTCGACACCGTTAAGAACAATGGCGTCTTCGGCCACAAGGTGAAGGTGACCGGCGGCGCCATCACCAACGGCACGCCGCTGGCGCTGCTGGTCAATCACGATCGCCGCTCGGCCATCCGCGCCAATCACTCGGCGACGCATCTGCTGCACGAGGCGCTGCGCCTGACGCTGGGCGATCACGTCGCGCAGAAGGGCTCGCTCGTGACGCCCGATCGCCTGCGCTTCGACTTCGTGCATACCAAGCCCATCACGCCGCAGGAGCTGGCCCAGATCGAAGAACTGGCCAACGACATCGTGCTGCAGAACTCCAAGGTCGAGACCCGTCTGATGGGCGTCGAGGAAGCCAAGGAATCGGGCGCCCGCGCGCTGTTCGGCGAGAAATACGGCGACGAAGTGCGCGTCGTGTCGATGGGCGATCCCACCGGCAATGCCGTGGGCTGGTCGGTGGAATTGTGCGGCGGCATCCATGTGAACCGCACGGGCGACATCGGCCTCATCACCGTGCTCAGTGACTCGGGCGTGGCCGCCGGCGTACGCCGTCTTGAGGCGCTCACCGCCCGTGGGGCGCGCCACCATGCGCGCGCCAACACCAATCTGGTGGCGAGCGCCGCCGAAGTGCTGCGCACCACGCCCAGCGAAATCCTCAACCGCATCGAGGCGCTGCAGGACGGTCTGAAGAAGGCCGAGCGGTCGCTGAGCGAAGCGCAGAAGAAGCTGGCGCTGGGTGGCGGCTCGGGCGCGGCAGCCGCGCCTGCCGACGACAATGTGAACGGCGTAACCTATGTGGGCCGCGCCGTCGAGGGCGTGTCGCCCAAGGACGTGAAGGGCCTCGTCGATGCCGAAAAGAAGCGCATCGGCTCGGGTGTCGTCACCATCGTGCTCAAGGGCGAAGATGGGCGCGGCACCGTGGCCGTGGGCGTCACCGACGATCTGACGTCGAAATATTCGGCCGGCGATCTGATCAAGGTCGCGACCGTGGCGCTGGGCGGGCAGGGCGGTGGTGGCCGTCCGGACATGGCGCAGGGCGGTGGTCCCGACGGCGACAAGGCGGATGCGGCGATCGCCGCCGTCCGCGCCGCGATCGGCTAGGCGGCGACGCACACATCGAGGCGATTCAGCTCTTGCCGCTGGTCGCCTCGGAAGCCCCGGCAATCGGGTCTTCCAACGGGGTGTCGGGCGCCTGCATGGCGGCGGCCCGCTCGGCCTCCCGCAGCGTCGAGGGCCCGGCTCCGGCCGGGGCATTGCGCGAAAAGATGCGCAGCGATGCTTCGCCGCTCACCACATTGAGAATGCCGGCCACCACGATCACCCCCACGCCGACATAGACGATGGCTTCGGGGAAGGACTGGTAGAATACTGCGCCGAACAGCAGGGCCCAGAGGATCTGGCTGTACTGCAGCGGCGCGATCTGGCTTGCGGGCACCGCCCGGGTGGCGGCGATGAACAGCAGATTGCCCGTGCCCCCCAGCCCGCCAATGGTCAGCAGCATCGTGAGCTCATACCAGCTCAGCATGCTGAAGCTGCCGGTGACGGTCATCATGAAGCCGTTGACGATGAGGATGTAGGCCGACGCGACGCCGATCAGGCTGATGCGCATTTCCTGGCTCGCCACGCGGCGCAGCACCGTCGTCGTGATGCCGCCCGCGATCGCCGCGACCATGGCGAGGAAATGGCCCGTGTGCAGTTCGCGGAAACCCGGCCGCACCACCAGCATCACGCCGGCAAAGCTGATCGCCAGCAGCACCCAGCGTTGCACGCTGACCTGTTCCTTCAGCACCAGCGCCGAGATGATGACGATGAAGACCGGCGCGAGGAACGCGATCGCATAGGCCTCGGCGAGGTCGATGGTGACGAAGGCATAGATGATGCAGAGGTTGCCGATCACGCCGCTTACACCGCGCAGATGCACGAGCAGCGGGTTCTTGAGCTTCCAGAAGGAGAGCCAGTTCTCGCCCTTGGGCGTGGTGAAGAAGGCCGGGATCAGCGAGAACAGCGTGGTGAAGAACGCGATCTCGTAGACGGACAGGCCACCGCCCAGACCCTTGATGATGGCGTCGCAGCACGAATAGAGCGCATACGCGCTGAAAGCAAAAAGGACGCCGGGCGGCATCGGAAAATCCGGGAAAAAGCGCGGAGGAACAGGCTGCTTATAATCTGGGCATCGGAGTCGCGTCGATAGCTGACATGTCAGTTTTGATCGCGAATGATCGGTGCAATCGTAGTTATTTCGTTGGTCCAGACAAAGCCGGGAAAGTGTGCAGGCACGGCCTGCGCTTCTTCCAGCGTGTCGATGCCGGAGGTACCGGGATCGCCGGCCGAGTAGGAGCCGATGAGGATCACATTGGTGCCGGCGTCCTGCATGCGCTGCATGAAGCGGTTGGGCCAGCCCCAGAGCCAGCCGGCGAAATTGATCGGTACCATGATGGTCGTGTTGCGGCAGGCCTCGGGCACGATGCCGGTCCAGCCATAGCCTTCATACTGCAGCAGGCAGGAAACGAGCCCGCCGCGCGTCCAGGCGGCAAGCTCGGGCATCAGTTCGCTGGAACGGTTGGTCGGCGGATCGCCGCCATAGACGCCCCAGATCATCGGCGCCCATTGCGGATTGGCGTCGACAAACGCCTTCAGCATGTCGCCCTCGCGCGCTTCCTTGGACTTGAAGTTGACGATGAATTTGCCCTCGGGCACGCCGGCCATCACCTCGCTGAGCTCGGGCATCAGGCCGATGCCGGTGCCGCGCAGCGGGAAGGTCTGGCCGCCATCGGCGGTGTAGCCATAGCCGACGTCGAGCGTCTTCAGATACGCCATGTCATGCGAGCGGGTCTCGCCGGTACCCTCGGTGCGGCAGTCGAGCGTCCAGTCATGGAACACGGCGAACTTGCCGTCGGTGGTGGGGTGGACATCGAGCTCAACGAGATCGGCACCGGCGGCGAAGGCACTGCGCATCGAGACGAGGGTGTTCTCGATCTCGGGCACGATCGGCTCGAGGATGCGCGTTGCCGTGCAAGTGTCATTGGTGAGGTTGGTGCGGTCGAAATTCTGGTGCGTACCGCGATGCGCAATGAGCCGCGTTTCGCCGGTTTGCGCGGGCGCCAGCCAGGAGGCATTCCACAGATAGACCGCCGCAATGAAGATCGCGGCGCCGAGGAGGATCTTCCTGAACACCCTTGCTCTCCGTCAGCCCGGGAACGCTACCGAGCCGCCGCTCGAGGTTTCGAGGCGCTCCACCTTGGGCTGGCCATAGACGGTCGCACTGGCGCCGCTCGACACGGCGGCATTGACCGTCTCGCGGGCGGTGGCTTCGAGCGAGGCGCCGCTCGAGGATTCGAGCGTCAGGTTGGCGCAATCGAGTTCGCGGGCGGCAACCGAGGCCCCGGCCCAGACCTTGATGACGGCACTGGTGCACAGCCCCGAGGTCTCGATGCGGGCCCCGCTGTTCGACTGGATGTCGTAGCTCATGCCCTCGATGGCATTGGTGCGGATGTTGGCGCCGCTCGAGGCGTTGAGCACGATCTCCTCGCCGATGAGCGCCTTGGCATCGATCGCGGCCCCCGAGGAGGCGGTGAGCGCATCGAGCACCTCGGTGCCGATGGTGACGGTGATGTCGCGCGTCGACCAGATTTCGTTGATCGACCACGGGTACCACAGGTGCAGTATGCCATCGCGGACTTCGTGGCGGAGATCGGTAAGGTCGGCGGCATTGGGAGAGTCGGCAACAACCGAGAGGGGCTGGCCGCCGCTGATCACGGCGCGGATGCCCGAGGACACGTCGATACCGTGGAAGGTGCCGGCCTCCAGCGTCCGGCTTTCGGCCGCGGCGAGGGTGGGAAGCAAACACATACCGGCGGCAATTGCCGCAATGAGATGACGCTGCATGGGACTGTCCTCCTGTCGCGCGGCCCTATCGCCTGCATGTGGTGAATGGGTGCTGAATGGGCAAGGCATCAGGCACGCCAGCTGTCGATCAGGGGATGGCGGACGGGTTGGGAGCCGCGCTGTGACGCCCATTTGGCGCCGGCGAGGGCGCCGTGCAACGCGCGGAACGGGTGCGGATGGCGGCCGCGCTTGGCCAGCGCCGCGCGATGCGTCTGCTTGATCTGCTCGTAGAACGGCGTCCGCATCGCAAAGTGCCACCAGAGGCCGGCGAAGGGCAGGGGGCGGCTCCGGAGCCAGGGTTTGAGGGTACTGATGAAGTGGATGATCCCGGGCGCGGCCAACTGGCGTCGCAGCAGCGCGATGTCTTCGGCTTCGGCGCCATCCAGGTGGGCGAGGCGCAACATCGGGAGGGCGAGGTTCCATTCGGGCGGGAGGCTCGCGATCTCGCCGCGCATCACCAGATTGATGGCGTCCTGGTCGCGCAGCGGCAGCTCTTGATTGCGCTCTTCGAGGCAGGCGATGGTGCGCTCGGAGAATTTGCACGCGCGCAGCGCGGCGAGGTCCATCAGCAGCACGCCGGTATTGGTGTAGGTCCGGTAGGTCTCGGGCGTCAGGCCAAACACCTGATGGAATTGTTCGCGGATGGTGTGGCCCGTTTCGGGCCAGCGGAACGGGCTATTGCCGCGGGCGCTCAGCACGCTCGCCATATCGGCGACGCCCCCCAGCGGTTTGCCGCCGAGCGGCGCAGCCGCCAGCTCGGCGATATCGCCCAGCACGATCAGGTCGACGTCGAGGTAAATGACCTGGCCATGGTCGGGCAGCAGGTCCGGCAGCAGCAGCCGCAGCAGCGTCGAGGGCGGGAAGGTCCCCACCGTGCCGAAGCGGTCGAGCGGATTGTCGATCGTGTGGACGATGATGCGGACGTCGCCGGGGGCGAAGGCGGCGAGTTTGGCGGCACCGGCGGCGTCGGTGCCGGCATGGAAGACGTGGCACTCGATGGGGCGGCCGGAGGCCGCGTTCGCCGCGATGGATCTGGCGACCACCGCGGCGAAAGGCAGATAGGCATCGTCGATCATCGAAACGACGACGATGGGGTCCATGCTCAGGCGGCCATTGCCTTCTTGAGGTTGGCGTCGATGGCGTCGAGGAAACCGAGGGTCGAGAGCCACTTCTGGTCGGGACCGACGAGCAGCGCGAGGTCCTTGGTCATGAGACCGGATTCGACGGTGTCGATGCAGACCTGCTCGAGCGTCTCGGAGAACTTCGCCAGTTCGGCATTGTTGTCGAGCTTGGCGCGATGGGCGAGGCCACGGGTCCAGGCAAAGATCGAGGCGATGGAGTTGGTCGAGGTCTCCTTGCCCTGCTGGTGCTGGCGGTAGTGGCGGGTGACGGTGCCGTGCGCGGCTTCCGCTTCGACGATCTTGCCATCGGGCGTCATCAGCACCGAGGTCATGAGGCCGAGCGAACCAAAGCCCTGCGCCACGATGTCGGACTGCACGTCGCCATCATAGTTCTTGCAGGCCCACACATAGCCGCCGCTCCACTTCAGCGCCGAGGCGACCATGTCGTCGATCAGGCGGTGCTCGTACCAGATCTTCAGTTCGTCGAACTTGGCCTTGTAGTCGCGATCGAAGATCTCCTGGAAGATATCCTTGAAGCGGCCGTCATAGGCTTTCAGAATGGTGTTCTTGGTCGACAGGTAGCACGGGACCTTGCGGTTGATGGCGTAGTTGAACGAGGCGTGCGCGAAATCGGCGATCGAGTCGTCGAGATTGTACATGCCCATCGCGACGCCGGCCGAGGGGGCGTCGAACACGTCATATTCCTGCACGGTGCCGTCATCGCCGACGAACTTCATCGTCAGCTTGCCCTTGCCGGGGAATTTGAAATCGGTGGCGCGGTACTGGTCGCCGAAGGCATGGCGGCCGACGATGATCGGCTGCGTCCAGCCGGGCACGAGGCGCGGCACGTTGCTCATGATGATCGGCTCGCGGAAGATCACGCCGCCCAGAATGTTGCGGATGGTGCCGTTGGGCGACTTCCACATCTTCTTGAGGCCGAACTCTTCGACGCGCTGCTCATCGGGGGTGATGGTGGCGCATTTGATGCCGACGCCATGCTTCTTGATGGCATTGGCGGCATCGACCGTGATCTGGTCGTTGGTCGCATCGCGGCTCTGGACCGAGAGGTCGTAATATTCGATGTCGAGATCGAGGTAGGGGAGGATCAGCTTGTCCTTGATCGCCTGCCAGATGATCCGGGTCATCTCGTCTCCGTCGAGATCGACGACCGGGTTGGCGACTTTGATCTTGGGCATGTTGTTCTCTCTCCTTTAGCGATTTGCGCGAGCCTATAGCACGAAACGGCGCCGCTGAAAGGCAGCGGGTTTCTGGAGGCACAACGAGGTTTCCGGCAGCCCTGCGGCCCCGGTTGTTCCCTTGCCGTGGCACACAGAGCCACGGAGCGGAGAGCGCAGGGCGCCTCCGGTTCTGTTAGTGCAGAGCGAGGAGCCCTGCGCTCACTCCCCTGCGCTCTGGACTGAACGAGCCTGAAGAAGGCTCGCTCAGCCAACCGCTGAGGGATTCCGCAACGGGATTTGAGGAACCAGTCGGGCGCGCGTAGCCTTGTTGCAC
>SEEL01000030.1 GCA_004144345.1 Hyphomicrobiales bacterium | reverse complement strand
TCTGCCGGAATCTCTCTCCACGTCCGGCGGTGGTTCAGATGCGCCGCCCTACCGGCTCCTAACGCACCTGCTCGACAGGGCTGGTAACTGTCCCTGCCGTCCACCGTGCCGCCAATGGCGGACACAGCCTCGATCCCGGGTTGCTAGTGGCGAGCGACCCCGCCCCACCCGGCCTCCGCTCCCCGGCTGCTCGTTTGCAACCATCGCTCCCGAAGAGCGGATGGCGGCATAATACACCCGCTGGAATCGACGTGGATAACTTCGCCCAAAATCGGGGTGTGAGCCTAGAGCCGCCTGGGGAATCCGCTAGTTGAGTTAAGCCGTTTTTGGGGGTGCGGATGACTACGTAGATTCTGGTGGTTGGGCCCCACCCTCATCCGCCCTTCGGGCACCTTCTCCCATCGAGGGAGAAGGCCACCCACCGGCATCGCGGCTCCATCGCCTTCTCCCTTGATGGGAGAAGGTGGGCGAAGCCCGGATGAGGGTGGGGCAACGGCCCGGTGCAAGGTGCACCCCTCTCCCACCGCTTGCTTTTTTGCGCTCTGTCCAAGCGAGCCCGAGAAGGCTCGCTCGGCCAACCGCTGGTGCGGTCCCCCCTCTCCCGCAGGCGGGAGAGGGACGCCGACTGCCGGCCTCGCGGGCGTGGCGGGAGGCGAACACTGGATGCGGGGCTCTGGATTTCCTCTCCCGTTTACGGGGGAGGGGGACCATGCGAAGCATGGTGGAGGGGGGTGCCCCAACCACCTGAGCAGGCAAACATGCGCGCACCCGATTTCATCCGCGACCGGGCGAAACAATTGCGCCACGGCATGACGCTGGCCGAACGGCTGTTGTGGATCATGCTGCGCCGCAATGCCCGGGGAATGCATTTCCGCCGCCAGCATCCGGTCGGCCCCTTCATCCTCGATTTCTACTGCGCCGAGGCGAGGCTGTGCATCGAGATCGACGGCCCCGTGCATGACGAGGCCGACCGGATCGGCCGCGATCTGCGCCGCTCGGCCTGGCTCGAAAAGGAAGGCATCCGCATCCTCCGCTTCACCCCCGCCGAAGTCGAATTCCGCCCGGCCTATGTGCTGGCGACTATTACGCAGGCGACGACGGGCAGTTGACGCGACGCGCGGGGGCCGGAGCACCGGCCTGTCAGTCGGCGGTCCTCTCGCTTGAGGGGGACCATGCGCAGCATGGTGGAGGGGGAGCCCCACCCCCTGACCTCAGTCACGCCTCACCTGCTCCGGGCTTGTCCGCCGCCTTGGCCGTCATCGCGCAAGGTGCACCCCCCTCCACCGCCTGACGGCGGTCCCCCTCCCCCGCAAGCGGGAGAGGACCGCTGACTGCTGGCGTAGCGTCCCCGTCACTAATTGTGCGGACGCCAAGAACCGTCGTCCCCAAAGTATGTGCAAGCGGAGAGGCCACCTGCATTCCAGAGGGCGTCGAATGCGGGTCGAAGCGCAGACTGATAGGCTTGTGCTGGTCCGAAATCGTCAATCAACACGGCCGGCAACGGAAGTGTATCCCGTCTGATTATCGCAGGGTCTTCGATCCACTGTGATTGGCTATATCCAAGGTAACTACCACGTACGCCGTCAAGTGTGACCATCACGGAAAACGGCGGGCTTACGTTCAACCGTTGGAGTGCAGTAATGTAGTCAGGCACTGCGGCAATGATCGCATCACCCAAACTCCGGGCAGGGATTCGCGAGACCTCTCGTTCCGAAGCCAGGATTCTTACTTTGGTGGCCTCGATCGATCCGTCCCGAAAGATCTGCGTGTAGCCGTATACGTCCTTGCCTGAGCGGAAGTTGGCAAAGCCGTCAAAGTTGAACTCTGAACTGTACCCAGTACGGCCTATGGGTTGCAGAAGTTCGGAGGCATCAGTGAACGCCCTATCCAAGTCCACAACGGCCTCGCCTCCATTGCCAAGCGGCAACACGTGAATGGTCAGGCGCCCCGCGTCGCGCGCCAACGGCATGATGCCCTCGTTGGATGCAAGTAGTGCGAGCCGCCGGTCTCGAAAGGACGCTGCTCGCTGAAAGGCGGCAGCAGAAGAGTTGAACTTAGCGCGAAGCTCCTCCACGCCTAGTTCGAAGGCACCTGCTGATGATCTTGCGTAGAAGCGATTTGAGCCCTTGAAAGCTACGCGATGCGGAGGGTTCCAACTTCGTGGTACCCTAACAACGAAAACGTGCCCCCCGGCTACGGATACGGCGCGCATTTGAACGCCGTTGATCCGAGGCTCCACTCCGTCTCGCAAGAGGCTTTCAAGCCGAAGCAGTTCTCCATCAGCATCCCCGACGAAAGGGACGATAGCAGTAGGGACACCCGCAACTGCGTCTAGGCCGAGTATCAGGTTGCCGCCATAAGAATTGGCAAAGGACGACGCGTCTTTGAGATACTCCTTCTTGTCCGAGTCACTGCTGCCGTAGGTCTGTCGCTTATACTCGATGCGGACTCCTTCTTGGACGCCATCAGCTATAAGCTGGGTGACATCCGCCTCTGAGATTGCGTCGATGCCTATGTCTGAAAGGGACATGTTCGCTCCTAGAACAGTCGTAGTGGGCGTCAGACACGATCTGAAGCAAGGCAAGAAGGCAACTGTCAAACGGAGCACCACAAATGGGCCAACGCATCACCCTCACCGCCAGCGACGGTTTCACCCTCAACGCCTACACCGCCTCGCCCGAGGGCAAGCCGCGCGGGGGCGTGGTCGTGTTCGGGGAAGTGTGGGGGCTCAATCATTGGGTGCGCAGCGTTGTCGATCGCTGGGCGGCGCATGGCTATTTTGCCGTGGCGCCGGCGATGTTCGACCGCGTCGACTTCGGTTACGAGAGCGAGAATTACGGGCAGGACCAGTTCAAGATCATTGGCAAGATCTTCGAGACCTACAGCCAGGAGAGCGCGCTGCTCGATATGCAGGCGGCGGTCGATGCGGCGAAAATTGCCGGCAAGGTGGGCGTGACCGGCTATTGCTTCGGCGGCGCCAATAGCTGGCGCGCGGCGGCGCAGGTGCGCGGCGTGGCGGCGGCCTCGGGCTATTATGGCGGCGGCGTGCCCAACTATATCGGGCTCACCCCCAAGGCGCCCATCGAGATGCATTTCGCCGACAGCGATACGGGCATTCCGCTCGAGCAGGTCGAGGATTTGAAGCGCGCGCATCCCGGCGCCGACATCTACACCTATGCCGGCCAGCACGGCTTCTGCAATTCCGACCGGCCGGACCGTTTTGACGAAGCCGCCTGCACCAAAGCCAGCGCCCGCTCGCTGAACTTCTTCCACAAGCATCTCGATTGAGGGCGCCGGCGGTTGGCCGGGCGCGCCTGCTTGACCCCCACCCACCATGCTTCGCATGGTCCCCCCTCCCCACAAGGGGGAGGGAGACCCGACTGTGAAGCCAGCGGTGCAGTCAGCACGAATATCCCTCCCCCTTGTGGGGAGGGGGGCCGGCGTAGCCGGTGGGTGGGGTGCAGTCTGCCATGACATCTGAAGAACAGCATTCCATTACCACCGCACTCGCCGCGCTTGAGGCGCGGCCGATGTCGCGCAAGACGGCGATGCTGCTGGCGCTGGTGATCGATGCCGAGATCGACCGGCGCTTCGATGCGACGAACGATGGCGACCTGCTCGATTATCGCGCGCTGGTGGCGGCGGGATCGGAAGCTCTCGCGCTTGTGATGGAACTGGCGGCGCTGCGGGCGGGCGGCGCGCAGCTGGTGCTGGAGCCGGTTGCGGTGCCGCTGGCGGCAATGGGCGGGGTCAGCGAGGCCGAGTATATGGTGTCGCTCTATAATGGCGCGACGGTGCCGCGCGTCCTGATCGCTGTGGGCGAGGCGTGGCACGAGGCGCTCGGCGTGCTGCGCGCGGCTGTCGCGGCGCTCGGCAGGGAACGCTGAGCGCGGCCGCACGTTGCTCCCCCACACTCATATTGCGAGAGGAGATTTCAAATGGACTGGAACCGTGTCGAAGGCAATTGGAAGCAGGTCCGCGGCAAGATTAAGGAGCAGTGGGGCAAGCTCACCGACGACGATCTCGATGTGATCGACGGCAAGCGCGACCAGCTCGAAGGCAAGCTGCAGGAGCGCTACGGCAAGGCCAAGGACGAGATCACCAAGGATGTCGACGGCTGGTACGATCGCCAGACCTGGCACTGAAATGAAAGGGCCCCGCCATCGAGCGGGGCCCTATTTCTTATGCGCTCTGGACCAAGCGATCCCGAGAGGGCTCGCTTGGCCAACCGCTAATGCGCTTCGTCCCAATTGTGGGCGGCGTGCGCATCGACCTTGAGCGGCACGGTGAGGTTTACCGCCGGATGCGCCGCGCCTTCCATGATCGCGGCGATCACCGGCATGGCCTTGTCCTCGGTGCCCTGGTCGACCTCGAAGATCAGTTCGTCATGCACCTGCAGCAGCATGTCGGCGGCGATGCCGGCCTGCTTCAGCTCAGGCTCCATGCGCACCATGGCGCGGCGGATGATGTCGGCAGCGCTGCCCTGGATCGGCGCGTTGATAGAAGCGCGTTCCACAAAGCTGCGCTCGGCGGCATGCGACGAGTTGGCGTTGGGGAAGGCGATCTTGCGGCCGAAGATGGTCATCACATAGCCATCGGCCTTCACCTTGCGGCGCTGCTCGGCCATATAGT
This sequence comes from Hyphomicrobiales bacterium, assembly GCA_004144345.1. GTDB lineage: Bacteria > Pseudomonadota > Alphaproteobacteria > Rhizobiales > Devosiaceae > Devosia_A. The sequence goes on along the minus strand of SEEL01000030.1, from coordinate 37,222 downwards.
CCTGAATGCCGGGGAAGCGCGCGAAATAGGTCTTGATGTACTCGCCTGCTTCGCTGCGCTCGATGCCCAGCTGGTTGGCGAGGCCGAAGGCCGAAATGCCATAGATGATGCCGAAATTGATCGCCTTGGCGCGGCGTCGCACTTCCGACGGCATGCCTTCGACCGGCACGCCGAACATTTCGGACGCCGTCATCGCATGGATGTCGAGGCCCTCCTCGAACGCATCCTTCAGCGCCTGGATATCGGCGATATGGGCGAGGACGCGCAGCTCGATCTGGCTGTAGTCGGCCGATATCAGGATGCGGCCCGGCGGCGCGACGAACGCCGTTCTGATCTTGCGGCCATCCTCGGTGCGGACCGGGATGTTCTGGAGGTTCGGATCGTTCGATGAGAGGCGCCCGGTCAGCACCGAATGCTGCGAATAGGTGGTGTGAACGCGCTTGGTGCGCTCGTTGATATAGGCGGGCAGCGCATCGGTATAGGTGCCGATGAGCTTGGTCAGCTGCCGCCAGTCGACGATGGTGCGGGCCAGCGGCACGCCCTGGTCAGCGAGGCTTTCGAGCACATCGGCGCCGGTGGACCAGGCGCCGGTCTTGGTGCGCGTGCCGCCCGGCAGCTGCATCTTGTCGAACAGGATCTCACCCAGCTGCTTGGGCGAGCCGAGGTTGAAATTCTGCCCCGCGAGCTCATAGGCCTGTGCCTCGAGCGCCGCGGCGCGCTGCGTGAAATCGCCGGTGAGGCGCGAGAGAATGGATCGGTCGACGGCAATGCCGCGCCCCTCCATGCGGGCCAGCACCGGCGCCAGCTGGCGCTCCTCGATCTCGTAGAGCGCGCTCATGCTCTCGGCCGGCAAACGCGGCTTCAGCACGTTCCACAGCCGCAGCGTCAGATCGGTGTCCTCGGCCGCATAGCGCGCGGCGTCCTCGATCGGCACTTCGGCAAACGTCTTCTGCGACTTGCCTGAGCCGATGAGGTCCTTGATCTCGATGCCGGTGTGGTTGAACCAATGCGCGCTGAGCTGGCTCAGCGTATTGTACTGCACGCCATCGAGCACATAGCTCATCAGCAGCGTATCGTCGAACGGCGCCAGCGCGATGTCGTAGCGCAGCAAGAGGCCGAGATCGTATTTGATGTTGTGGCCGATCTTGAGGATGGAACGGTCTTCCAGCATCGGCTTCAGCAGCGCCAGCGCCTCGCGCAGATCGACCTGCCCGTCCACCGGGCTGCCGAACATGCCATTGCCCGAGGTGTGGCCGAGCGGCAGATAGGCGGCCTTGCCCGGCGCCAGCGCCAGCGACAGGCCGACGAGATCGGCGGTCTGGTTGTCGAGCCCGGTGCTCTCGGCATCGATGGCAACAAAACCCTGCGCCCGGATGTCGCGCAGCCACGCCTCGAGCGTCGCGGCATCGCGGATGATCGTATAGGCCTCGCGATCAACAGGGATGGCCCGCATCTTTTCGAGCCGCTCGGCCGCGAACAGGATCGTCGCGCTCTCGGTGCGGCCTTCGGCGCTGAGCCGCGCGGCGCGCGCCACTTCCTTGGCCTCATTGTTGAAGCCGATGGGCGTCGCGGGCTTGGCCGCCAGTTCCGGATCGGCCTCGAACTGCTCGGGATCGGCCTCGAGGATCGGCCCGAGACGCTTGGCGATGGCAAAGAACTCCATCGCCTTGAGGAACGGGAACAGAAGCTTCGCATCGATCGGCTGCCGCGCCAGCGCATCGAGCGGCATCGGCACCGGCACTTCCTTGCTCAGCGTCACGAGTTTCTTCGAAATGATCGCCAGCTCGCGATTGGTCTCGAGCGTCTCGCGGCGCTTGGGCTGCTTGATGTTGGGGATGTTGTCGAGCAGCGCCTCGACCGAGCCATAGGTATTGATCAGCTCGGCCGCCGTCTTGACGCCGATGCCGGGCACGCCCGGGACATTGTCGACCGCATCGCCGCACAGCGCCTGCACGTCGATCACCTTGTCGGGCGTGACGCCGAATTTGTCGAACACCTCATCGGGGCCGAGCCAGCGCAGCGCCGGCTGGCCGGGGCGCGGAATGGTGTCGAGCAGGCGGATCGAGCCATCGGGCTCGACCAGCTGCATGAGGTCCTTGTCGGACGAAACGATGGTCACCTTGCCGCCGGCGGCGCGCGCCTGCGTGGCATAGGTGGCGATGATGTCGTCGGCCTCCCAGCCCTCCATCTCGATCGAGGGGAGGTTGTAGGCGCGGGCGGCGGCGCGGGTCAGCGGGAACTGCGGCACCAGCTCATCGGGCGCCGGCGGCCGGTGCGCCTTGTATTCGGTGTAGATCTGGTCGCGGAAGGTCTTGCTCGAATAGTCGAACACCACGGCGATATGGGTCGGCTCGTCCTCGCCCTTCAGATCCTCGGTCAGCTTGTAGATCATGTTGCAGAAGCCGATCACCGAGCCGACGGGCAGGCCGTCGGACTTGCGGGTCAGCTGCGGCAGCGCATGAAACGCCCGGAAAATGAAGCCAGAGCCGTCGACGAGGAGAAGATGCATGGTGATTCCGCGGGGATGAACGGCGCGCACCTTAGTGGATCGGGCGGATGGGGCAAAGGCTGACAGGGCGGCAAGCGTCACAGGCCGTGCTTGACTCTGCCGCGCCCTGCAAACTGAATGACGCGGCCCAGGGGATCGGGCTTGGGGGATGTTTATGCGATTTTCACTCGCCGTTCTGGCTGCGATTCTGCTTGCCATATTGCCGCTGACTGCCGCGTCGGGCGGCGAACGGGACGTGCAACTGGTGGCCCAGGCGACGGACTGGGCGCGCATCCAGCAGCGACTGAACGAACTCGGCTTCGACGCCGGCAAAGCCGACGGGCAGCCGGGCGCGCGCACGCGCTATGCCATCACCGCGTTTCAGAATGCCAATGACCGCCCGCCGACCGGAAAATTGTCCGATGGAGATATGGCCCTGCTGTTCGGCGAGGCGCTGAGCGCCGAGGCATCGGTTGCTGCTGCCGGCGGCGACGATTTCGAAGTGCTGCCCGACACTGACCTGCCCTTTGGTGACTATCGCTCGGGCAAGGAAGATCCCGGGCTCAAGAACATTTCCATGCAGCAATGTCTCGCGGCCTGCCGCAACGAGCAGCAGTGCCAAGCCTTCACCTACAATGAGAAGCACAAATTCTGCTTCCTCAAGGAAACAAGCCCGGCGCCAATGGCCTTCGAGGGGGCGATCTCGGGGCGGCGGGTGAGTGGCGAAGAGGTGCTGAGCGCCGATGCCAGCCCGTCGACGCAAAAGCTGATTGGCGCGCCCCGGGGATGCGCCGCGCAGGAAGCCGTGATCGAGCGGCTGCGCAAGACGGCATCCGTCTCCATGTTCCACACCGAGACTAGCGTGGGCAGTGCCCCCCTTGTGGTGAACTGGGTGGCCGATTCCTTTCCCGAACGGCTCCCCGTGTATCTGATCGCGTCCACCAGCTCGACGGTACGCTTCGACAGCACAGGGACTGGCTTCTATGCCCTGACGGAACAAGGCCGCGCCGCTTTCGACATACAGCAGTTTGCGGGGACAATCCGCGTCGTCTTCCCGCTATATGGCGAAGGCGCACCCGAGGACGGGAGTTTCATGCTCGTGCCCCTGGAGGAGGGGACGGTCGAGCTAAAGTGGGACGTAGTGGGCGTAACCGACTGCGGGGAGCAGGCTTCGCCGGCGCCGCAGCAGATCAGCGTAGCGGTCGCGCCTGGAGCACCGCAGATCATCGCACAGAACCTCTTCGCGGACGAAATCCCGAGCGAGCGTCTCGCCGCATCTGACGGGCGGCGCGTCGCGGAAGCGTTTGGCCGCTTCTATCGCCTCTACGATGCCGAGGGACATCTGGTCACCGAACGGGTGGGGCAGCAGCCTCGATTTTCACCCACGGGACGGTTCTTGAGCGCCTGGATCAATGACTACGTCCTTGAGATCATCGATACCGTCGACGGTTCAGCACTGGCGATCGAACACAGTTCGTCTGCCCTGGGTTGGACCAATGGCGACAGCTTCTATGTATCGTCGCTCAACAAGTGGGGCCTGACCTCATGGTCCTCGCCCCTTGCCGGACCGCTCACCGGAGGCAGCCTCGGCCAAGGCTGTCATGCCTGCCAGGGGATTCAGGATGGTCTCCGCTTCGACCTGGAGAACAACTACATCCTGCTACACGACGCCGCGGCGTCCCTGACAACGAGTGCCAGTGCAAGTACCGATAGGACGATCAACGAATCCCCTGATCGGTTAATGGCCTTTATGCAGGACACGTCCAGAACCGTGGCCCTGAGGCTTCCTGTGGACACGCAGGATGGCTTCGACTGGGACCTCGGAGCGGACCGCCCTCTCACGTCCATTCCCAGTCGCATCACCATGTTTGGTCGATGGGCAGAGGAAGACAGCTTCCTTGAGGCTCTAGCGTTTGAGCAGAAGGCGCTGCCTATCGATCGGTCGATCAGGCAAGGCGACGGTAGCAGCGCGGCGGAGATGCAGGTAGCCATGCGAGGTCCCTCGCGCGTCCTGTCAACTCACGCGGATGGTCTGCAGAATGTGCGCGACGCCTTGAGTGAGATACAATTCGCCTCCGCGAGCCCGGTGGGCGAGCAACACCCTGTATTGCAAACACTTTCTGAGGGTGACTACCATCGCATTGTTCCCTTTCCGGGCTTTGACAGACTGCGGATTGCGGCGGCGACGAGTGGCTGCAACGTCGGAGACATCTCCGATGTCGACGGGACGCTCTACGGTTACTCACCCGAGACACTTCACGTTCAGACTGTCGGAACCGTCAGCGTCGCGGGCACGGCTTGTGCCGAAGGCAGTGCGGCCTTCATGTCGGCCTCCATTCTTGTCGCCGATGCCAGATGGCCTGACCGGTTGCAGGACATAACCAAGGCATTTAGTCGCGAGCAGGCCAGTCCGAACGATTGTGCCTTCGTGCTGGGCGTGTGCGGCTATGAACTGCGCGCCTTTGCCGAACGCTACCTCGTATTCTGGTCGAATGAGAGCGAGGCAGTCGCTGTCTACGACGCCGATGCGCAGGACGTTATCGCGTCCTATGGAGCGTTGCCCCGCGCCCAAATGATCAGCGACGTATCGCTCGATGCCTCTGGCCGGTGGCTGGTCCTGCATTTTCCGGGAGATCTGTTCAGCATTGTCGACCTAACCGTCGACCAGAAGCCCAACGAAAGCATGATCGTCGATTCCGCCCACCTTGCCGATCCGATTGTTCTTGAGGGGATGGTGTCCGATGGCGAACTGGTTGCCTGGAACGATGCTCTGCAATTCGACGCGACCGCCGAAGGCGCCGAGTTTGTCAGCGTGCGGTTTGCCGGGCGCCGCGACGTCTATGCGCTGACGCAATTTGAAGGCGCGCTGCGGCGCAAGGGATTGCTGGCGCAGTTGGGCGACAACGCTGGATCACCGCCCAGCTTCACGCCGCCGCCGGTACTGGGCGAGTCCAAGGTGACGCTGGCGGCGACGGGCGAGGCGGTGGATGTGGCGCTCGCCTGGACGCCGGGCACGCTGAGCCGCGTGACGGTGCTGCAGGATGGGCTCATCACTGATGTGGTCGATTTGCCGCCCGGCGAGGGCCGTACCAGTCTCACGACGCAGCGTGTGAAAGGCGGCAAATGGGTGACGCTGCTGGGACAGGATGAGCAGGGCGTTGCGAGCCGGCCTTATTCGACTGCGCTCGGGCCCGATCCGCGGGGCACGAGACCGGTGCGGCTGCTCGCTATCGGCATCGACAAATATGCCGATGCCGGCTTGCCGACACTGCCGCTGGCGCGGGCCGACGCGATCAATATCGAGATGGCTTTCGTCGACCTACCGCTGGTTTCGCTGGCAGCGGCAGAGAAACTGGTAGACGACACGACTGACAGCGCATCGATCCGCGGGGCGCTGGCGCGCGCGGTGAGCTTGTCGCAGCCAGACGAGACGCTGGTGCTGTCGCTGTCGGGCCACGGCATTCGTGATGCGAACGGCGAGTTGTACCTCGCGACGCGCGAGACGCGGCTCGATGACATGGTAGGCACGGCCATACCGTGGTCTGAGATCGCGGCGACGCTGTCGAAGGCCAGGGGCCGCGTGGTGATCTTCCTCGATACCTGCCACTCGGGCATTGCCGGCACGGCCTATGCGGCGCCGAGCGAAGGGGCAGTGGAGGATTTCCTCACCGCCATTCCGTCCAACCTGCTGATCTTTTCGGCCTCGAAGGGCCGGCAATCGTCGCAGGAGAAGGCGGCGCTGGGCGGCGGCGTGTTCTCGAATGCGCTGATCAAGGCGCTGGGCGAGGATCGCGCCACGGCCGATGCGAACGCGAACGGAGCGCTCGAGATCAGTGAACTCTATGGCTATCTGCGCCAGGCGGTGACGGCCGACACGGATGGCGAACAGACGCCGTGGTTTGCGCGCAACAAGATGGTTGGCGATTTCGCGGTGTTCTAGCGGGACATGGCTGCAGGACGCGGGGGATGGGGGCCGCGCCCTGCTACCGGGGTCGGGGTCCCGGATCAGTTGGCCGTGGTCGGGTCGAAGATGCGGACCACTTCGGTGATGCGGTTGGCGGGGAAGCCGCTGAGGCGGGCGTGCTCGCGGATGGCGTCCTCGTTTTCGGCGAGGTAGATGCACACCGTGCCATTGGCGACGACGTAGGAATGTTCCCACTGCACTTTCGGTGCGAGCTTGGCGAGGGCGCCGTTCGACACTTTCGCGGCGCTGCAGAAGCCGGCGGCGTCATTGGCGCCAAAGCCGGGCACTTCCCGTTCGATCACATAGCGTTTCATCGTTCTGTCCTCTCAACTGGCCGTGCGGTTCACTGCGCCGGGATCGGGGCGGCGTCGCACGACACGGCGGGGTTCATGTCGGCAAAGGTGCCCGTGGGATTGGCGCGCCACGCCCACACATGCAGTTCGTAGAAAGCCGGCAGCCCGTAGCGGTTGGGGGCGCCGTTGAAGGCGAAGAGATGTCCACCCAGATTAGCCGGACCCTTGGTGGTGATGTATTCTACGGCGACCAGCTCCATCGCGCCATCGGGGCCGGGCTCGTACATCACCGCCTCGGGCTTGGCGATGTCGATGATCTCGTCGTCGATCAGGGCGCCATTGACGTAATGGATGCCCATGGCGCCGCCCTCGATGCCCGACACGCACGGGATCGGCGCATAGCCTTCGGCCATGGCCACCGACACATCGGCGAAGCGGCCATTGGCCTCGCGTACCGCGTCGGCGAGCGGATTGGCGCCGGCGACCATGGCGTGGCCGTCATGCGCGAGGGCGCCGCCGGTGAGCGACGCCAGCAGCAAAGCACCGGCAAGCAGGCGCCGGGCCTGGCGCGGACGATGCACCGTGTGGCGCGGCGGTGCAGAGTGAACGCCATGATGCGGCGTCGTATTCCCGTCGATTGTAAAAGTCATCGAGATGATTCCTGTTGACGATCTATTTGGACCGCGCGAAGTAGTCGCCGCGGTGGGGGCAACCTGTATTAGGACCACCGGACTCATGACCATGATCGAAACGCCTTCCGCGATGATCGCAACGCCTGTTCGCACCGGCGGCGGGACGGATTTGCTTGCCGACGTGCTGCGGCGCATCCGTCTGGATGGAGCGTTGTTCCTCAAGGGCGTCTACACCGCGCCCTGGGCATTCGACTCGCCGGGCTCCTGCGCGCTGGTCGATCTGCTGGCGCCCGGTGCCGAGCGGCTGATCGTGTTCCATGTGGTGCGGCGCGGCCATCTGTGGATCAGTGCCGGCGGCCATCTGGTGGAACTGCAGGAGGGCGATCTCGCGATCCTTCCTGGCGCGCACCGGCATCTGATGGGCTCGGAACTGGTCGAGCCGGTCAAGATCGCCGAACTGCTGCCGGCGCCGCCGTGGAACGGCATTCCATTATTGCGGCATGGGGGTGACGGCGAAGCGACGGAGCTGGTGTGCGGCTATTTCCGCTGCGACGAACTGCTGTTCAATTCGTTCCTGCGCAGCCTGCCGCCGGTGCTGCGCATCACGCCCGACGGCAGTGCGGCGGCGCTGCTCGATGCGGCGCTGAGCCGGGCGCTGGAGGAATCGGACAGCGATGGCGCGGCGCCGCCCAGGCTGCCCGAACTGCTGCTGGTCGAAGCGCTGCGGCTCTATGCGGCGCGCGAACCGCTGGCGACCGGCTGGCTTGCCGCCACCAACGATCCGGTAGTCGGGCGCGCCCTGCGGCTGATCCATGACGAGCCGGTGCGCGACTGGACGGTGGACGAACTGGCGCGCTCGGCGGCGACCTCGCGCTCGGTGCTGGGCGAGCGCTTCAAGGCGATGCTCGGGCAATCGCCGATGCACTACATCGTCGAGTGGCGCATGCAGCTGGCGGCCAATCTGCTGGTGAGCACGGAGCTTCGGCTCGCGGCGATCGCCGAGCGGTCCGGCTATGGTTCGGAGGCGGCGTTCAGCCGGGCCTTCACCCGCCATGTCGGCATGGCGCCGGCGCAATGGCGGGCCAGCGCGCCCGAGCGCACCGGCGGCACGCGCGATTATTCTGCCGCGGCGGCCGAGGCGGCGGCGGTGACGGTGGTGGACGAGCGGCGCGACAGCACGCGGCTGTAGGCCGGCTCGGTCAGGTCGAGCAGGCGCTGGTCGAACGCATCGGGCGGCGGCAGCGGTTCGCGTTGCGGCCCGGCATTGATGCCGCTCGAGCGCAGCGCTTCGGCGGCCCATTTCGAACGCGGCAGCATGCGGCAATGGCCGGCGATCGAGACGCTGGCGCGCGGGCCGATGGGTGCGATGGTCGCCGCGATGGCGGCGAGTTCGGCGGCGGTGCCGGCGGGGTCGCGGCGGGCGGCGCCGGCATCGATGATGGTGACGGGCATAGCGGGGGAGGCGGCGAGCAGCGCTTCGAGCCTCTGCCAGCTGTCGAGGTTCCAGCCGGCGATGGCGAGGCGGTGCATCTGGCTCAGGCGAAAGCCGAGCGGCCGTGACGCGTCGCGCAGGAAGCGGCGGCCATAGGCGAGGAAGTGCCAGGCCATGCCGAGCGCCTCGAACGGCGCGCGGAAGATGATCTCGACGCGCTGCCAGATCGAGAATTCGTGCCGGAGCATCGCGGTGAGCGAGGCCTGTTGCGCCCGGGGTTCGCGCACCGTCACCACCAGATGCGCGGCCCGGGCGAGGAGGGCGCTCAGGCGCGGCGCGTCGACGAACAGCGACAGATCCTTGATGCAAAGGCTGACCGGCCGGTCGCTGCCGGTCTCGCGCTGTGCGAGATCGTAGGCGCGAAGGATGGTGCGGGCGTAATGGTCGAGGCGGCCGAGGCGCGCCGGCGTCGCCGGTTCATAGACCGTGCCATCGAGCGCGGCGCCAAGCGTCCGCGCCACGATGGTCGAGCCCGAACGGGCAAGGCCGAGCACATAGACGAAGCGCAATTGCCCGGACCCAATAAGGTCCTCGATCCGCTCCATCGAATTGGCCATGTCGTGCCCCGCGCCCTGTGTCACCCGTGACACAACGCATGAGAGCACAGGAAAGCTGCCTCCAGCCTGAACGGCCTAGATCCAGTCCTCTGGCCGGACCTGCCGCTGCGCGGCGGCGACGCCCATCTCGAACATGGCTTTCACCGAGCCCGGATCGTCGATCCGGCGCCAGGCGGCGAGGTCGGCGGGGCTCGGCTCCATGCCGAGTTCGGCGGCCAGCCATTCGGGCTCGAGCTTCACATCATAGCGCTGGAAGCGGAACAGCTTGCCGCCCGGCGGCGCGTCGTCCGCCAGCGTGCCGATCTCGCTGTCGATCACCCAGGGCTGCGCCGTCTCGCCCAGCCATTGCAGCAGGGTCAGCGCCTGCTTCTCGCTATCGGCCATCATCGACATCAGCGCATGGAAGGCGAGCCTGGCGTTGCGGCCGACGCCAAGGCTGTCGAGACTGAGCCGCGGCCGGAACGAGCCCGTGCCGATCGAGGTGATGGTCAGCTGGTCGGGGGTAAGCGCCCAGTTGAGCCCATGCGCCTTGAGGCTGACCAGTTGCAGCAGCGCGAGGCTCGGATTGTTGTAGGGCGACACGCCGCCATCGACGAACAGGCCCTGCCGGTTGGGCTCGATGCCGAGCGCAGCGGGAGCCGCGTCCGGCTCGGGCGTGGGCAGGATGGGCAGCAATTCGGGATCGAAGAAATGCGGCGCCGCGGTCGAGGCGCGCACGAGGTTCGACAGCGGGAAATGGCGGTTGCCAATATAGCCTTCGCCGCTCTCCCAATAGGGCGCGCGCGGATTGTTGGAGAGCGTCCAGACGCTGCCGGTGTCGAGCCGCTTGGTGACGAGCGCGAAGCCGGTGATGAGGTCGTCGCTGCCGAGCTGCCGGTCGCCGAGCACGCCCTCGATCTGCTGGCGCAGCCCGTCATCGTCGAATTTCGACTGCAGGATCGGGAGGTTCCAGCTGCGGCGGCGGAACACGCTTTGCGCGTGCTCGACGTAGAAATCCTTGATCTGGGCGGTGCGATAGCCCATCGCCAGCGCCCCGGCGATCAGGGCGCCCGTCGAGGTGCCGCCGATCAGATCGAAATGGTCGCCGAGGCGAACTTCCTTGCCATGTTTCTGGTCGAGCAACTGCTCGATGCGTTCGAGGAAAGCGACGCTCAGTGCCCCGCGCACGCCGCCGCCCGAGAGCGCAAGAATGCGCTTCGGGCCGGGCCCGAAGAGATGGGAGTCGCGGCCGATATGCGGACTGGACGCTTCGCTGCTCATCCCGCCGACATAAACCATCGCGTACCCCTGAGTCAGCGGCCGCTGAAATTTGCTGCGCCTGCGACGTCCTGACGCAGGGGCCGGAGCTGTCATTCCGCTCGTGGCGGGCGGCCGGAGTCGCCCGGATTCGCTGGATGTTAACGATGTGCAGGCGAGGCTCGGGGCGGGAATGCTCAACTCACTCGCTCCAGAAGGAACGGACCGCTCACCCATGTCTTCCAAATCTAAATTCAGGCTGCCGGAGCTGAAGCTTCGGGGCAAAATCATACTCGCCGCCGCGGCCATCTTCTCGGTCGCCATCGCCGCTTCCCTCGTCTACGTCACCTCCACCGCCCGCCAGAAGGATCTGGCAAGCGCCGATGCGTCGCTCGCGGCGCTGGCCAACAACCGGTCTGACGGCATCCGGATCTGGCTGAGCAATCACACCACCCTCGCCGAAGCGACGGCGCGCACCGCCGAAGCGCTGATCGCCGATCCGGCGTCCTCGCTCACGAGCTTCGCGGGCGTCGCCGAGAAGGCCGCCCAGAGCGTGCCCGATGCGCTGGGTGTGATCATCATGTTCGGCCGCGATGCCGGGCTGAACCTGCGTCCGGATTTCCTGAGCTCGGCCTTCGGCTTTGCCGATGGCTATGCCGGCGTGTTTGCCTCGCGCCCGGCCGCGGGCCAGCCCGCTGTCGTCACCACGCTCGAGGACCAGACCGGCGCCGGCTATGCCTGGGTCGATCTCGCGATGACGCAGGGCGGCGACGTGACCGGCCCGTCCCTTACCGGTGACGTGCTCTACACCTCCGTGCAGGTGCCGATCAAAAATCCGGCCGGCAAGACCGTGGGCGTGGCCCTCGTTCCCTTCGACGGCCGCGAACTGACCAACATGATTGGCGCCGAGCCGCCGCTTGGCGTCGGCTTCTTCGGCGTGATCAATGCTGATGGCGTGTGGGTGATCAATCCCGATCCGGCGCAGCTCGGCAAGAAGGCCGAGGATGCGTGGGTCACCGATACGACCACGGCCATGCAGGGCGTCGATGCCTACCAGACCACCGGCGCCGGTCCGGACGGCCAGATGTGGAGCCTCACCGGCCAGCGCATCGATCTGCCGGGCAGCGAACGGCCGTGGACGGCGCTGATTGCCGTGCCGCAGGCAGTGCTGCTGCTCGATTCCGACCTGATGATGCGCAACATCCTGATCGGTGGCGCCATCATCTTCGCGGCGGGTCTCGTCGCTTTCTTCCTGCTCGGCAATTCGATCGCGCGGCCGGTCAGCCGGATGACCGGCGTGATGCGCAGGATCGTCGATGGCGACTACGCCGTCGAGGTGCCCTATGCCAACCGCAAGGATGAAATCGGCGCCATGGCGTCGGCGGTGGAAGTCTTCCGGGCCAATGGGCTGAAGGTTGCCGAGATGACCGAGGCGGACGCCGCGCGCATCATTTCGGACCAGCAGCGCCGGGCCCAGATGATGGCCGAACTGCGCCGTGCCTTCGGCGACGTGGTCGATGCCGCCGTGGCGGGCGATTTCAGCCGCCGCGTCGACACCGAGTTCCCCGATGCCGAACTCAACGCCATCGCGCAGTCGATCAACAACCTCGTCACCACGGTCGATCGCGGCCTTGGCGAAACCGGCGACGTGCTCGCCGCGCTCGCCAACACCCAGCTCGGCAAGCGCGTGAATGGCGATTATGAGGGCGCCTTCGCGCGGCTCAAGGCCGACACCAATGCGGTGGCCGAAAAGCTGAGCGAGATCGTCGGCCAGCTCAAGGGCACTTCGCGTGGCCTCAAGCTCGCAACCGGCGAAATCCTGTCGGGCGCCAATGACCTCAGCGAGCGCACCACCAAGCAGGCGGGCACCATCGAGGAAACGTCGGCGGCCATGGAGCAGCTGGCGGCGACGGTGGCGCAGAACGCCAAGCGGGCGCATGAGGCGAGCGGCGTTGCCGCCACCGTTACCCGCACCGCCGAAGAGGGCGGCAAGGTAATGGGCGCGGCCAATGACGCGATGGAGCGGATCACGGCCTCGTCGGGCAAGATCTCCAACATCATCGGCCTCATCGACGACATCGCCTTCCAGACCAACCTCCTCGCCCTCAACGCCTCAGTGGAAGCGGCGCGGGCCGGCGATGCGGGCAAGGGCTTTGCGGTGGTTGCCGTCGAAGTGCGGCGCCTTGCGCAATCGGCTGCGGCGGCCTCGTCCGAGGTCAAGGTGCTGATCGAGCAATCGGGCAGCGAAGTGGCGGGTGGCTCCAAGCTCGTCGCCGATGCGGCGCAGAAGCTCACCGCCATGCTCGGTTCGGCCCGCACCTCGAGCGAGCTGATGGACGGCATTGCCAAGGACAGCCGCGAACAGGCCTCGGCTATTGACGAGGTCAACACGGCCGTCCGCCAGATGGACGAGATGACCCAGCACAATGCGGCGCTGGTCGAAGAGATCAACGCCTCGATCGAGCAGACCGAAAACCAGGCGAACGAACTCGACCGTATCGTCGACATCTTCACCCTCGACGAGCACGGCCACCGGGCGGCCCCGATGGCCGAACCGGCCCCGGTTGCGCTCAAGTCCGGCGGCATCCGATCCCTGCAGAAGCGGGTATCGCAGGCGGCGCGGTCGTATCTGACGAAGGGGAATGCCGCCGTCGATCCCGACTGGGCGGAGTTCTGAGCGGGCCAGGCCACACGCTCACTGGAATAGGACTCCGGCGGGGTTCGGCCCGCCGGAGTTTTTGTTTGTTACGGTACCTGACCGATATTGGCGGGGCTTTCGCCCGGCGCCAGCAGCACGCGCCAGATGATGGCGCCGAGCGCCGCACCGACCAGCGGCGCGACGATGAACAGCCACACCTGGCCGATCGCCCCGTTGCTCGCAAAGATCGCGGCGGCGATCGAGCGGGCCGGGTTCACCGACGTGTTGGTGACCGGGATCGAGATCAGATGGATCAGCGTCAACGCGAGGCCGATGGCCAGCGGCGCAAAGCCGGCCGGCGCCGATTTGCTGGTCGAGCCGAGGATGATCACGAGGAAGAACGCCGTGAGCACGATTTCGGCGATCAGCGCCGCCATCATGCCATAGCCGCCCGGCGACAGTTCCGCGTAGCCGTTCGAGGCAAAGCCGCCGGCGGTGAAGTCGGCGCGGCCCGACACGATCAGATAGAGCACCGCGGCGCCCGCGACGCCGCCGACGATCTGTGCCGCCCAATAGCCGGCGATGTCCTTCCACTCGAAGCGGCCGGCGAGGGCGAGGCCGAGCGACACGGCCGGGTTGAAATGGCCGCCCGAAATGCCGCCCACGGCATAGGCCATGGTGAGCACGGTGAGGCCGAAGGCGAAGGAGACGCCGACAAAGCCGATGCCCACTTCCGGAAAGCCGGCTGCCAGGAGAGCGGCCCCGCAACCGCCAAAGACGAGCCAGAACGTGCCGAAGAACTCGGCGGACAGTTTACGCAGCATGCGTGATACCCCTGAGGTTAGTTTCCCACACCCCAGCGCTAGCGCCGTTGCGCTGCGTCGTGAATCGCCTGTGGCGAGTTACGCACCGGGGATTGGGGTCGCTACGTAGACTCCGCAAGCGGCGCGGCTCGCCCCACCCACCATGCTTCGCATGGTCCCCCCTCCCCGATGGGGAGGGAGTGGGCTCCACTCAAGGCGCGAGCACGGTGTCCGCAGTCAGGTCTCCCTCCTCGGCGCGTAGCGCTGGGGAGGGGGGACCGGCGAAGCCGGTGGGTGGGGGAGCAAAGTGCTAGATGTGGCGGTCACTCTGCCTCGCGCTTAGCGCAGGCCGACTTCCTCGAGCAGGCCCTTGGCCTTGGCGTCGTAATAATAGCCGCGGGAGTAGTTGCGGACGGCCTGGTCGGCATTGGCATTGCCGACGAGATAGGCCCCGCTCAAATACTTCACCGCATAACGGAGGTTGGTGTCAGCATCGAGCAGCCCCGATGCGGGGCCGCGATAGCCCATCGACTGCGCCGTGGCGTAGCTGATCTGCATCAGCCCGTAATAGGGACCGTTGCGCGCCTTGGGGTTGTAGCCGCTCTCGCGCACGATGACCCGCCGCACCAGCGATTCCGGCACATCGTACATGGCCGAATACTTGGCGATCAGCCCGTCGAGCGAGCCGCTGGCGGCCGGCGCGGGCAGGGCCACGGTGGCTTCGGCGCTCGCCACCTGCTCGGCCTTCTTGGGCGCGATATGGGCAAGGCCGGGGAACTGCTTGGACGAACAGGCGCCCAGCAGCAGGGCTGCCGCTATTGCCACAATCGCTATTGGTACGCGTCTCACGCTGCTGCCGCCGTCGAACTCACGGCCCCTCCCTAGCATTTTCGGGGCCGCGATGAAAACCGCGCTCTGTTGCCGCGTCCGGGGCCGGCTAAACCCCCATCGCGCCCAGCAGCCATTCGCGGAATTGCTGGACTTTGCGGGGCTGGCGGCGGGCCGTGCTGGTGACGAACCAATAGTCGAGGCCGGTGACGGCGCTGAACTCGAAGGGCCGGATCAGCCAGCCGTCGCGCACCGCCTGCTCGGTCATGCGGTCGACCGCGAGCAGCACGGCCTGGCCCGCAAAGGCCGCGTCATAGGCAAGGATCGGGTCGGAATAGCGCGGCCCCGCCAGATGCGGCATCGGCTCGCCCGCGGCCTCGAACCAATGCGGCCAGCTGAGCATGGTCGCCGCATCATCGACCACCGGCACATGGCCGAGATCGGAAGGCCGTTCCAGTTGATGCGGAAAGTCGGGCGCGACCACCGGGCTGAAGCTCGTGCAATGGAGCGGTTCGGCGTTCACATTCGGCCATCTGCCGTCGCCATAGCGGATGGCGCAGTCGATATCGGAGCGCGCCAGATCCACCAGCTTGCCGGTGGCGACGATGCGCAGTTCGATCTCGGGATGGAGCGCGGTGAATTGCGGCAACCGCCGGATCAGCCAGCGCGAGGCGAAGACGCTACCGAGCGTCAGCGTCAAAATGGCGTCGCCCGGCCGCTGCAGGTCGCGCGTCGCATCGGCGAGATTGGCGAAGCCGGCGCTGAGCAGCGGCCGCACCTGCTCCAGCGTCGGGCTCGGCTTCATGCCCGAGGCGCTGCGCTCGAACAGCTCGACGCCGAGCCGCGCCTCGGCCCGGCGGATGTGCTGGCTGACCGCCCCGATGGTGACGCCCAGTTCGTCCGCCGCCGGCTTCAGCGCCCCGGTGCGGGCGACAATCTCGATGGCATGGAGCGCATTGAGCGGGATGGGGAAGCGGTCAGTCATATAGATAATCTATAGGCCTGCCGCAGCTCTTGTCCATTGAGACGCAGGCTACGAAGGCACATCTTCAGGGCGAAAGGAGAGTCGTCATGAAGATTGTATCCAGTCTCAAGCGCCTGATTGCCTGGCTCGCCGAGCCCGTTCCGGTCGCCGATTGGCGCTTGCCGCGCCTGCCCTGGTGGGATCTGCCGCCGCATCACCCCTGCGCCAACTGACCGGGCTCAGGGGAGGAGCTGGGCCCTGAGCCCGTGCTCCAGCCAGTCGGCATAAGCCTCGAGCTCGACCCCTTCGACGGCAATCATCAGCTGGAACAGCTCCGGGCTGGCCAGCCGCCAGATGATGGCGGTCGCCGCCTCGGCGCCCATGCCGCCCCGCAAGGGACCGGCGCGCCGCAAGGCGCTGGCCACCGCCGCCAGATTGCGCCGCCGCCCCTCATGCAGCTGACGGTAGATCTGGCCGATCACCGGTTCGGTGTCGGCCGCCCCGCGGGCCACCGCCATCAGCGGCGCGACGTCGGCAAGGACGTGCGCAATATCGTGGGCGAACAGCCGGAGGATATGCGCCTGGTCCGGTGCTCCGGTCACCGCCTGCGGCCCCGCCTGCTCGAGCAGCGGCGTGCCGGGCTGGTCGCGCCGGACGGCAAGCTGCACGATCTCGCTGAACAGCGCCGCCTTGCTGCCGAACACCGCATAGACGGTTTCCGGCGACACTTTGGCGGCGCGGGCGATGCCGGCAATCGTCGTCGCCTGCCAGCCCTTGCCGATGAACAGCTGGCGCGCCGCCCGGGCGATGGCGGCGCGGGTGGCGGCCGCCTGATCGGCGCGCTGGCTGGAGCGGTAAATCCGCCTGGGCTTGACAGGGTCAGTCATTTGGATGCAGCATAACAGTATCGAATATACTTCTAGTCGGGTTCAGGCCGTCGCGCAAGCGCTGCCATGGAGAACACTCATGCCCGTTTCATCAATCTTGTCCACCGGCGCGCAGGCGCTGTCCCTGCTGCTGTTGAGCCTCGTGGTCGGCAGCATGTTCGGCATCTGGCGGGGTTTCGACTTCGCGCAATATACGCCGGCGACCTATCTGGAGGTGCATCAGGGCTCGGTCCGTGGCCTCAATCTGCTGCTGCCGGCATTGGCCATCGCGACGCTGCTGCTGGTCATCGGCCTCGCCATCGCGGCGCGGGGGATGCCCACAGCGCTCTGGCTCTACATCGCCGCCGCCATCCTGATCGCCATTGGCGGCCTCATCACCCGCTTCATCAACCAGCCGATGAACGACCAGATCATGGCCTGGACCGCCGCCGCGCTACCCGCCGACTGGGCCACCGTGCGGGACGCGTGGCGCAGTGCCCATATGATGCGGCTCGGTGCGAGCTTCGCCGCAGAAATCCTGCTGATCTTCGCCATCTTCGCGCATCGCGGCTGAGCTACTCGCACAGCCGCGCCACGCAGCGCACGCCGTGGCAGCCGAGGTCGAGATGGAGGTGATCGCGGTGGAGGGCGTTGGCCTCCGGCCCGAGCACGGTGGTGAAATGCGTGCACGCCGCGTCATGCGCGAACCGGATGACGCGGCTGCCCTGCTCTTCCGTGCCGGGCCATGCCGTCTCGACATTGATCGAGCGCCCGTCGGTCAGTGTGAAGCCGATGATGTCGAGCGCATCGCCGAAGGCGTGGAAGCTGAGATTGCCGTCGCGCGCATTGTTGACGTTGCGGCAGGCATAGGCCGTACCGACGAGGACGCTCTCGATCTGCGTGTTGTCCGTCGCCATCAGGTAGGAATCGACGTCCTCAACCCAGCCGGGCATCACGCTCGCCATGCCGCAATCGGTGATGGCGGGCGCATTGAGCGGGATCGAGCGGCCATTGGCCATCACCGCTTCGAGCGACAGCGGCGATTGCAGCTTGCACTGCCCATCATCGATCGGCGGCAGGGCGCTGGCGGTAACGGCGCCGCGCAACACGGCCGGGCAGGCGACCTGATAGTCGCGCGGCGGTGCGGCGGGCTCGACGGGTTCGGCGGGCGCCGGGGCGGCATCCACCACCTCCTCGGGCGTCTGCGCCGGCGGCGGTTCGGACGAGGGGGCGGCGGGCTCGGGCCGTTCGCGGGGCAGGGGCGTGGTGTCCGCCGGCGCCGTCGCCGTTGGCGTTGCGGCCGCTGGCGCCGTGGCGGCGGGCCGTTCGCGCGGTAGCGAGACGTCGGGAGGCGCGGCCTCCTGCGCCAGTGCGGTTGAGCAGCCGGCGATGAACAAGAGGGCGGGGAGCAAGCGCATGGCCGCTGAACGCAGCCGGGGTGGCCACGGTTGCCTTAACCGCTGCCGCCGATTTGCATGGCACCCCAGTTGCATCGATTGCACCGGGCCTTTAAGCGTGCGCCAGGCCCTGCAAGGGGCAGGGAGGTTCGACGATGAAGACCATGCTGCTGGCGACGCTGAGCGCCGCCGCGATGCTTGTGGCCGCCACGGCGCTGGCTCAGGATGCGAGCCCTACGCCCGGCCATGACCAGGCCCCCGGCCAGCAATTCCACATCACCGTCGACGATCTGCCGGCCCCCGTGCCGGTCGATCCCAAGGCGCCGGTGAACCCGCCCAAGAAGGTCGAGCGCGGCGAGCATCTGCCGCTCGTGCCCGAGGGCTTCCAGCTGAAGCTCTATATCGAGAATTTCGGCGCCGCCCGGCGCCTCGCCGTCGATGCCGAGAACGTGGTGATGCTGGCCCAGCAGGACCAGCACCGCATCATGAAGCTGCGCGATATCGAGAATGACGGCTTCGCCGATACGGGCGGGCTGGTGCTCGAACAGGCGGCCAATCCCTTCGGTCTCGCCTTCGTCACCAATGGCGAGTTCGAGGGCGATCTGCTGGTGGCCGATCAGGACGCCGTCTATCGCATCCCGCTTGCGTCCGTCGGCTTCAATATTGGCCAGGTAACGCCCGACGGCATGTTCGGCGAAGTGGCCGGCCATATCAGCCACGAGGTCGCGTACGATGCGAAGGCCAGCCAGGTTTATGTGAGCGTCGGCTCGGTCAACAATGTCGCGGTGGAGGAAGGCAACAAGGCCACCATCCAGCGCGTCAATCTCGATGGCAGCGACCCGGTCACTTTCGCCAGCGGCCTTCGCAATGTCACCGGCATGGATTTCGAGCCCGGCAGCAATGCGCTCTATGCCGTAGTGATGGAACGCGACGGCATGGGCGACCAATTGGTGCCCGATTTCCTCGCGCGCATCGACGAGGGCGATCATTTCGGTTGGCCCTACCAGTACACCGGCGGCTTCGTGCAGCCCGAATTGCAGGACCAATTGCCCAAGCTCAAGGCGGCGAAAATGCCCGATGTGCTGTTCGAGGCGCATTCGGCCCCGCTCGACATGGTGTTCATCCCGGACTCCTGGCCGGAGGAATATCGCGGCGACGCGCTGGTGGCGCTGCATGGCTCGTCGGGCGCGAGCGTGCCCACCGGCTACAAGGTCGTGCGCGTGCCCTTCACCGACGGCAAGCCCGATGGGAGCTATGAGAATTTCATGACCGGCTTCTGGGTCAGCGGCGACGCGACCGCCGAAGTCTGGGGCCGCCCGGCGGCGCTGGCCTTTGGCCCGGATGGCGGGCTCTATGTGAGCGACGATTTCGGCGGCACCATCTGGAAAGTGATGCCGCACGATATCGCCCTCGCCAACCAGCAAAAGGCGATGCAGCCGCCGGTCGCCAATCCGTAGCGACCGGTCGGTAGGACGGCGCTCTAGCTAGAGGCCGACCATCTTCATGCCGTCTTCCGGATAGCGTTCACCCGCGATCTTGATGGCGGCCGAGCCGGCATCGAGTTCGGCGATGTCGCCGGACGAAAGCGTGACGTCAAGCGCGCCGATATTCTCCTCGAAGCGGCTGAGCTTGCGCGTGCCGAACAGCGGTACGATCCACGGCTTTTTCGCGAGGATCCAGGCAAGCGCCACCTGTGCGGGCGTCGCGCCATGCCGCTCGCCGACGGTGCGGATGAGATCGATCAGCGCCTGGTTGGTGTCGCGCGCTTCGGGCGTGAAGCGCGGGATCTTGCTGCGGAAATCGCTGGCGTCGAGCGGCGTCGCGGCATCGATCGTGCCGGTGAGGAAGCCCTTGCCCAGCGGGCTGAACGGCACGAAGCCGATGCCGAGCTCTTCGAGCGTGGGCAGGATGTCGGTCTCCGGCTGGCGCGTCCACAGCGAATACTCGCTCTGCAGGGCGGTGACAGGCTGCACGGCATGGGCGCGGCGGATCGACTTGGCGCCCGCTTCGCTGAGCCCGAAATGGCGCACCTTGCCCGCCGCGATCAACTCCTTCACCACGCCCGCCACGTCTTCCATCGGCACGCCGGGGTCGACGCGATGCTGATAGAGCAGATCGATATAGTCGGTGCCGAGCCGCTTGAGGCTGCCATCCACCGCACTGCGGATTTGCTCGGGCCGGCTGTTGACGCCGCCGAGATGGTCGCCCGTCGTTTGGTCGATGTTCCAGCCGAATTTGGTGGCGATCTTGACCTGCGACCGGATCGGCTTGAACGCCTCGCCCACCATCTCCTCATTGGTCCACGGCCCATAGACTTCGGCCGTGTCGAAGAAATCCATGCCGCGATCCACCGCCTGGCGCAGCAGCACGATCATCTCGGCCCGATCAGGGATCTGCCGCGCCTTGCCATAGCCCATCGCGCCCAGCGACAGCGCCGATACCTCGAGCCCGCTCCGCCCCAATTGCCGCATTTGCATGTGATGTTCCTCTATCGTCCGGTGAATTCGAGCGCTGCCTTGGGCAGGCGCTCGCCCTTGAGCTCGATCTTGCTTGCCGCGCTGTCGATGGCGGCGAGGTCCTCTGCTGTTAGCTCGACCTTAAGCGCGCCGAGGTTCTCGTCGAGCCGGTGCAGCTTCGTCGTGCCCGGGATCGGCACGATCCAGGGCTTCTGCGCCAACAGCCACGCGAGCGCGATCTGCGCCGGCGTCGCGCCCTTGCGGCCCGCGACCTCTTTCAGCAGATCAACCAGAACGACATTCGCCTGCAATGCCTCCGGCGTGAAGCGCGGCACGATCGAGCGGAAGTCGTTGCTCTCGAATGTTGTCGAAGCGTCCATCTTGCCGGTGAGGAAGCCTGCGCCGAGCGGCGTGTACGCCACAAAGCCGATGCCCAGCTCTTCGAGCAGCGGTACGATGTCGGTCTGCGGCGCGCGGTGCCACAGCGAATATTCGCTCTGGACGGCCGCCAGCGGCAGCGCGGCATGCGCCCGCCTGATGGTCGCGGCGCTTGCTTCGCTGAGGCCGAAATGGCGCACCTTGCCCTGGGCGATGAGTTCGCCGACGGCGCCCGCCACCTCCTCGATCGGCACGTCGGGATCGACGCGATGCTGGAACAGCAGATCGATCGTCTCGACGCCGAGCCGCTTCAGCGAGCCCTCGACCGCGGCGCGCAGATGCGCCGGCTGGCTGTTGAGCCCCGGCTGTCGCGCGCCGGTCTCGGGGTCGATGTTCCAGCCGAATTTGGTGGCGATCACCACGCTGTCGCGAAACGGCGCCACTGCCTCGCCCACCAATTGCTCGTTGGTCAGCGGCCCATAGGCCTCGGCCGTATCGAAAAAGGTGACGCCGTGCTCGATGGCGCCGCGTAGCAGCGCAATCGCCGCCTCGCGCTCGATCCCCGGCCCATAGGCATAGTTGAGGCCCATGCAGCCAAGGCCAATGGCCGAAACCTCAAGGCCGCCACCGCCCAATTGCCGCTTCTGCATGCTCGCTACTCCTCGTTCAGCGTTTGTCGAGCTGGGCCTGCGTGGCCGCCTGGTAGCGGCTGCCATGCACCTCGATGCCGGCGAACATGGCGTCCACCTCGGCGAGATCGTCGGCCCCAAAGCCGATGTCGAGCGCCCCGATATTCTCGTCGAGCCGGCTGAGCTTCGTCGTGCCCGGGATCGGTACGATGGTCGGGCGCTTGGCGAGCAGCCAGGCGAGCGCAATCTGCGCCGGCGTGGCGCCCTGGCGCGCCGCGATGGCGGTGAGCGTGTCGACGATCGGCTGGTTGGCCCGGCGGTTCTCTTCGGAAAGGTACGGGTTGTTGCGCCGCATGTCGTGGTCGGAGAAGCTGGTGCCCGCGCCGATCGTCCCGGTGAGAAAGCCGCGCCCCAGCGGGCTGAACGGCACAAAGCCGATCCCCAGTTCATCGAGCACGGGAAGAACGGCGTTCTCGGCCTCGCGCCAGAACAGCGAA
This sequence comes from Hyphomicrobiales bacterium, assembly GCA_004144345.1. Taxonomy (GTDB): domain Bacteria; phylum Pseudomonadota; class Alphaproteobacteria; order Rhizobiales; family Devosiaceae; genus Devosia_A. Next base: position 15,104 of record SEEL01000030.1, on the reverse strand, counting down.
TATTCGCTCTGCAGCGCTGCCACCGGCTGCACCGCATGCGCCTTGCGGATGGTCGCGGCGCCCGCTTCCGACAGGCCGAAATGGCGCACCTTGCCCGCCGCGATCAACTCCTTGACCGTGCCGGCCACATCCTCGATCGGCACGGTGGGATCGACCCGGTGCTGGTAGAACAGATCGATATGGTCGGTGCGCAGCCGCTGCAGCGCCGCGTCGGCCACCTCGCGGATGCGCTCGGGCCGGCTGTCGAGCCCGGCGTCGGGCCGCCCCTCCCGGAAGCCGAATTTGGTAGCGATCACCACCTGGTCGCGGATCGGCGCCAGTGCCTCGCCGACGATCGCCTCATTGGTGCCGGGCCCATACGCCTCGGCCGTATCGAAGAAGGTGACGCCACGGTCGTGGGCGCCACGTAGCAGCGCAATCGCGCCGGCCGTCTCCATCGCCTCGCCGCGGTGATAATTGATCCCCATGCAGCCAAGGCCAATGGCCGAAACCTCGAGGCCGCCGCTGCCCAGTTTGCGCTTCTGCATGATCCGTCTCCCGCTTGCTGCCAGCAGTGTAGGGGGCTCAACATCCATGCGACTAGCCGATATAATCCGCATGTGCCCATGAGCAGGATTCATGAAATGCCCGCCGCCAGCGACGATCTCCTCGCCTTCATCGCCGTGGCCCGGCAGCGGAGCTTTACCAAGGCCGCGGCGCGACTGGGCCTGTCGCAATCGGCGCTGAGCCACACCATCCGGCGGCTCGAAACGCGGCTCGGCGTCCGCCTCCTTGCCCGCACCACCCGCAGCGTCGCCCCCACGCTGGCGGGTGAAAAACTGCTCGAACGGGTCGGGCCGCTGTTCGATGCCATCGACAGCGAGCTCGATGCGCTGACGGCGCTGCGCGACACCCCCGCGGGCTCGATCCGCATCAGTGCCGGCGAACATGCGCTGCGCACCGTGCTGTGGCCGCGGCTCGATCCGTTCCTCGCGCGCTATCCCGACATCCGGCTTGAGGTGAACCAGGAGAACGCCCTCACCGACATCGTCGCCGAGCGCTATGACGCGGGCGTGCGGCTGGGCGAGCAGGTGGCGCGCGACATGATCGCGACGCGCATCGGGCCCGACTGGCGCATGGCCGTGGTGGCGGCACCCGCCTATTTCGCCGGCCATCCGCCGCCGGCCACGCCGCACGAACTGACCAGCCACAATTGCCTCAACCTCAGGCTCACCAGCTTCGGCGGCAATTATGCCTGGGAGTTCGAGAAGGACGGCGAGAAGTTCGAGGTGCGCGTGACCGGCCAGCTGACCTTCAATTCCAGCGTGCCGATCATCGCGGCCTGCCTCGCCGGTCACGGCATCGCCTATGTGCCCGAGGATGCCGTGGAGGCGCACCTCGAAGCCGGCCGGCTGGTCCGCATCTTCGAGGTCTGGTGTCCCGCCTTCATCGGCTACCACCTCTATTATCCGAGCCGCCGCCAGCTCTCGCCCGCCTTCAATCTGTTGGTGGAGGCCCTGCGCTATCGTCCGGCGGCCGGGCAAAAATAAACGTCCACCGCCGGAACCAATTGCGCGGCCGGCAGTTCATTGTGACTGGTCCTGCGCAAGGGACCGGTGCGCTATGGGGCCGCGTGATGGGCCCCTCGCATGTGGGGCCTGCTTGTCTGCTCATCCGGCCGGATTCGGCGCTTTCGGCATGTTCGACTTCATGCCGGGATTCGTTGCCATCCTGGACGGCCCTAACCATGTCTTCCGCTACGTCAACGACGCCTACCGGACCCTGTCGGGGCCGCGCGATTTCGTTGGCCACTCCGTGCGCGAAGTATTTCCCGAACTGAGCGGCCAGGGCTTCTACGAACTGCTCGACGGCGTCTTCGCCACGGGCGAGCCCTACAATGCGCGCGGCATCCTCGTGCATCTCGATCGCGACGAGGGCGATCGCTATCTCGATTTCGTCTACAACCCGATGCGCGATCCCGAGGGCCGCATCACCGGCATCTTCGTGGGCGGCTACGACGTCACCGAAGCCTGGCGCGCCAAGGAGCGTGCCGCGGCGCTGGCCGAGCTGGCCGACCTGCTGCGCAATGCCGGCGATTTCGAGCAATTGCCACACGAGGCGGCGACCATCCTCGGCCGGGCGCTGAAGGCGAGCCGCGTCGGCTTCGGCACTATCGATCATGCGACGGGCCTGCTGACGGTGCGCAGCGACTGGACCGCGCCGGGTGTTGCGACCGTCGCCGGCACGCGCCTCCTCAGCAATTACGGCTCCTTCGTCGAAAACCTCCGCCTCGGCGAGACGGTGGTCATCGAGGATGTGCGGGCCGACCCGCGCACCGCCTCATCGGTCGACCGGCTCGAGGCGCTGCATGCGCGTTCGCTGGTCAATGTGCCGGTGGTCGAGAATGGCGAACTCGTCGCCATGCTGTTCGTCAACGATGCCGGTGTGCGCAAATGGCGGCCCGACGAAGTGTCGCTCATCCGCGAAGTCACCGAGCGCACCCGCAGCTCGGTGCAGCGCCGCCGCCAGGAGATCCTGCTGCGCGACAGCGAGGAGCGCTATCGCCGTCTGTTCGACGCGGTCGATGAGGGCTTCTGCATCATCGAGTTCATCGACGGGCCGCAGGGCCCGCTCAGCGACTACGTTCATATCCAGGCCAATGAGGCCTATGGCCGCCATGCCGGCATCCCCAATGTCGTCGGCCTGAGGCTGCGCGAGATCGTCGGCGAGGAGGCCGATGGCTGGGTCGAGCTCTATCGCAACGTGCTGCTCACCGGCCAGCCGATCCGCTTTGAGCGCGAACTCGTCGCCACCGGGCGCTATCTCGAACTCGCCGCCGTGCGGATCGAGCCGCCCAGCCTCAACCAGGTGGCGGTGCTGTTCCAGGATGTGAGTGCGCGCCGCGGCGCCGAACTGGCCCTGCGCCAGAGCGAGGAGCAGTTCCGCGTCTTCGCCCAGGCGGTGCCCAACCATGTCTGGGCCGCCATGCCCGATGGCAACCTCTATTGGTTCAACCAGCGCGTCTACGATTATGCCGGCGCCGTGGCCGGCACGCTCGATGGCACCGCTTGGGGCGCCATCGTGCACCCCGACGATCTGCCGCCGGCTGCCGAAGCCTGGGGCGCGGCGCTGCATAGCGGCGAGATCTACGAGACCGAGTTCCGCATTCGCGGCGCCGATGGCTCCTATCGCTGGTTCCTCGTCCGCGCCGTGCCGGTGCGCGACGAGCAGGGGGCCATCCGCAGCTGGATCGGCACCAATACCGACATCGAGAATGCCCGCCGCCAGGCCGATGAGCTGGCGCAGCTCGCGGCGACGCTGGAAGAGCAGGTGCAATTGCGCACCGGCGAACTGATGGCCACCGAAGAGACGCTGCGCCAGAGCCAGAAGATGGAAGCCGTCGGCCAGCTGACCGGTGGCCTCGCGCATGATTTCAACAACATCCTCGCCGGCATCACCGGCAGCCTCGAACTCACCTCGACGCGCCTCGCGCAGGGCCGCGTCGGCGAGATCGACCGCTACATCCACGGCGCCATGACTGCCGCCAAGCGCGCCGCCGGCCTCACCCAGCGCCTGCTGGCTTTCTCGCGCCGCCAGACGCTCGACCCCAAGCCCACCGACCTCAACCATCTCGTCAACGGCATGCTCGATCTCGTGCATCGCAGCGTCGGGCCCGAGATCGCGGTGGAGACGGCGGGCGCCACGGGCCTGTGGACCGTGTTCGTCGATGCGGGCCAGCTCGAGAACGCGCTGCTCAACCTCTGCATCAATGCGCGCGATGCCATGCCCGATGGCGGCAAGCTCACCATCGAGACCGCCAATCGCTGGATGGATGAACGCGCGGCGCGCGAACGCGGTCTCGCGGCCGGGCAATATGTCTCGCTCTGCGTCACCGACACCGGCACCGGCATGTCGGCGGAAACCATCGCCCGTGCCTTCGATCCGTTCTTCACCACCAAGCCCATGGGGCAGGGCACCGGCCTGGGCCTGTCGATGGTCTATGGCTTTGCCGGCCAGTCCGGCGGCTCGGTGCGCATCTATTCCGAGCTCGGCAAGGGCACCATGGTCTGCCTCTATCTGCCGCGCCACGCCGGCGATGAGGTGAGCGAGGATCTCGTGCAGCTCGCCGAGGAGGACGTACCGCGCGCCAATAGCGACGAGACCATCCTCCTCGTCGATGACGAGCCGCTGATCCGCATGGTGGCCGCCGAACAGCTCGAGGAGCTGGGCTATATAGTGGTCGAAGCCGCCGAAGCCGCCTCGGCGCTGCGCATCCTCAATTCCGGCCGCCAGATCGATCTGTTGATCACCGATGTCGGCCTGCCCGGCGGCATGAATGGCCGCCAGCTGGCTGATGCGGCGCGCGAGCAGCGCCCTGACCTCGAAGTACTGTTCGTCACCGGCTATGCCGAGAACGCCGTGCTTAACCATGGCCACCTCGATCGCGGCATGCATGTGATGACCAAGCCCTTTGTCATGGAAACCTTCGCCCGCCGCGTGCGCGAGCTGATCGCCCGCGGCAAGGGCGCGCCGCATTAACCGCACGCGCAACGCGTCATTCGCAGCCGGCCCCACGCCTGCTAGCCTTGGCGCATGACCCGCCGCCTCGCCGCCGCTGTCCTTGCTGTGCTGCTCGTCGGCTCGCCCGCCCTCGCGCGCGAGGTGCACTTTGCCGGCTATGACTGGTATGTGCGCGACTATCCCGGCGGCCCCGGTCCCAATATTTGGAACCCCGACGACGTCTTCGTCGATGACGAGGGGCTGCATCTGTTCATCGCCAACACTGGCGGCGTCTGGACCTCAACCGAAGTGGTGATGCTCGGCCCGCCACTCGGTTTCGGCACCTATGAGTTCGAGGTCAGCGGCCGCATCGACATCATGGACCGGAACGCCGTTCTGGGCCTGTTCAACTATCCGGGCTCCGACGATATTGGCCCCGGCGGCACCAACGAGATCGATGTCGAGATCACCCCCTGGGGCGATCGCCAGAACCCCAACCGCCTCAACTGGACTGTCCACCCGGCGGTGCCCGGCCCAAGGGCCGAAAGCTACCACGCCCCGCTCGATCTGCCCGGCGGCGCCTCGACCTACCGCTTCACCTGGAGCCCTGAAAGCGTCGACTACCTCGCCCATGCCGGCTATCCCGACAGCCCCGACTACCGCCAGATCGACGCCTGGACCTTCGCCCCCGCCGACTTCACCACCCGCATCCCGCAACAGCCCCTCGTCGTCCACCTCAACCTCTGGCTCCTCAACGGCATCCCCGAGGGCAACGACACGGTAGAAGTCATCATCCGCAATTTCAGGTACTCGCCACTGAACTAGATCCAGTCCGTCCGGCGCTTCGAGACGGTGGGGACCTCGGTGTAGGCGATGAGGCCGCGCAGATCGCGGAACTTCACGAGGCCATCGACCACGGTGACGAGGCCGCGTTCGCGCAGATCCTTGAGGCTGCGATTGGCATGGACGATGCTCATGCCGGTGGCGTCGGCGAGGTCCTGCTGGGTGAGCGGCATGGTGAAGGAGGTGCGCCGCGAGGGGGCGCTCAGCTGGGCCCGCTGATACAGCAACAGCAGCAGCGCGCCGACGCGCTTGGACGACCGCATACGGCCGATCACCGCAAGATGATGCATCAGCCGGACGCGTTCCTCCTGCGACCACAGGAACAGCAGCGCCGCCACGCGCGGATGATTGTTGAACACTTCGGCGAAGGCGTCGAGCGGCACGATCTCGACTTCCGCGTCCGACAGGGCTTCGATCGTTTCGGTCGCCTCATGGGCCGCGAGACTGGTCATGCCCACCAGATCGCCCGGCAGATGGAACTTGGTGATCTGCCGGCGGCCTTCGGCGGTCATCACGCTGCAGGCGAGCCAGCCGGCGCGCAGCCGGTAGACATCGGGGTTTGGCGCCCCTTCGACGCGCAGCACTTCGCCCTTGCGCAACCGGACAACCGGGCCGCTCAGCAGGTTGAACGCCTCGGCGTCCCCATCCAAAAAGCTGCTGAACGACGCGAATCGCGCAGTCTGCAAACGCCCCCCACTTCCCTCGCGGGAACCGGCCCCCAAAACGCCGTCTTGGCAACTTTGCCCAATAGAACAGTGCGTTAGCCCCTGCTCTCCTCGTCGGTCGCACGAAAGGCAGGGGCCCGGCATTAACAAATGCAAGGGTCGAGCGTACTTGCGCGGGCCACCCGGCCACGCCACATGAGGCCCTCACCGAGCAGCGGGTCCCCCATGAGCAATTCGAGCTTCACCGCCCACGCCAATTATGCCGAGGGTCCGCCGCGCCAGGTGCCGGGCTTTGCGAGCCTCCACCGTATGACCGCCATGCTGCTGGCCGAGCAAACGCCCGCCGATGGCCGCGTGCTGGTGCTCGGCGCGGGGGGTGGGCTCGAACTCAAGGCGCTTGCCGAGGCGCAGCCCGGCTGGCGCTTCGACGGCGTCGATCCCTCCGCCGAGATGCTGCGCCTGGCCACCGCGACGGTCGGCCCGCTCGCCGCGCGCGTTGAGCTGCATGAGGGCTATATCGACGCCGCGCCGGAGGGCCCGTTCGATGCTGCCGTCTCGCTGCTGACCTTCCACTTCATCGCGCGCGAGCAGCGGCTGCCGACGTTGCAGCAATTGCGCCGCCGCCTCCGCCCGGGTGCACCGCTGGTGCTGGCCCATATCAGCTTCCCGCAGACCGAGCCCGAGCGCTCGCAATGGATCGCCCGCCACGTTGCCTTCGGCCAGCCCGATGGCACCGATCCGGCGCGGCTCGAAAGCGCGCAGCAGGCCATCGCCACGCGCCTCACCATCCTTGCGCCGGAGGACGAGGAAGCGATGCTGCGCGAGGCCGGCTTCAATGGTGTAAGCCTGTTCTACGCCGGCCTCAGTTTTCGCGGCTGGGTGGCCTACGCGGCCTAAGCCACGGGCCCGAACCAGCGGCTCAGTGCCTCGCGCAAACCGGCATCGCTGCCCTCGCCGACCCAGGCCACATGGCCATCCGGCCGGATCAGCACGGCAGAAGGCGCCCGTACGGGCCCGATATCGGGCAAGTCCCACGGGCCATCGGTCGTGGCATCGACCAATTGCACACGCCCGGTGGATGTTCATGTCCAGCTCCCTTGCGCCTTGCGAGGGTGCCGGACCTTACGCACAAAAAGCGCGCTGCCAATTCTTGAACTGAACTATCTCGTCGCCATTTATGGAAGGGCAGGCGAGGGCCGCGCCTCTTCCTTTGGCGCATTGACCGGGTTCGCCGCGCCGAGCGGCAGGGTGATTTCGAACCGCGCGCCACCGCTTTCCGATTCTCCCACCACGATCCGGCCCTCGTGCCGCTGCACGATCGAAGCCACCAGATTGAGCCCGAGCCCGGCGCCCTTCGGCTGCGGCTTCAGCCGGTAGAATGGCTCGAAGATGCGCGTCCGGTCGGCGCTGGCGATGCCCGGCCCGTCATCATTGACCGAAATGCTACCCGCGCTTGTCACTTCGACGGTGATCTGTCCGCCTTGATTGCCATGCGCGATGGCGTTCTGCACCAGATTGGCCAGCGCCCGCGCGAGGCTGCTGCCATCGCCGCGTACCATTACCTTGTGCGGCGGCGAGTTGAGGCCGATCTCGTAGCCCGCATTGATGGCAAGCGGCGCAAGGTCGCCCACCACCACCTCGGCCAGCTCCACCAGATCGAGCGGCCGCATGGCGCTGCCATCATGGTCGATGCGTTGCAGGTCGAGCAATTGGTCCGCAAGGCTCGAAAGCCGCGCCACATCTACCAGCAGCCGCCCGCGCTCGGCGAAGGGTTCTGCCGTCTCGAGCCGCGTCTGGAGGATCGCGATGGGCGTCCGCAATTCATGCGCGGAATCGGCAAGGAAGCGCTCGCGCTGTTCATAGGAGCGGTCGAGCCGCTCCAGCGCGCCATTCACCGCGTCGACCAGCGCCCGCACTTCCTCGGGCACGTCAGCCGTGGGCAACCGCGCGCCGCGCGAATTGCTGTCGATCAGGTTGGCCTGCGCTGCGGCGTTCTTGATGCCGCGCAGTTCGCGCCGGATGACGCGCGGAATGATCAGCGCCGCCGCCACCGACAGCAGGACGAGGATGGCGATGCTCGACAGCGCCCAGAACATGCCGATCATCGAGGCGATGCCGAGCCGCTTGCCGCCGCCCGAGGCAACCATCACATCGCCCATCTCGCTCACATGCTTGTCGAGCTGGAGCTCCGAATATTCGGAATCGGCGGGCCGGATATTGGCGGTCTCGAACACCCACAGCGAGGGCAGCAGCCCGTCATAATATTCGGGGATCACGCCATAGGAGATCTTCGTGCCGCTCGCCGTGGTCGCGTAGAACCAGGCCCGCGGATGCTCACGCACCAGCACATCGAGACGCGGCGTCATCTCCACCCGCCCCGTGCCATTCGCATTGGCGCGGATGGCTTCGGCGAAGATCGTCGTGTTGGCGGGGTCGAGCGGCTTGTTCGGGCCCAGATAGCGCAGCGCCGGATAGACCGCGAGCGGCAGGGCGATGACGCTGAAGAACAGCAGCAGCACCACCGCCTGAACCAGGATCATGTGACGCGTCAGCCGGCGCTCCAGCCGGATCGGCTTGCCCGGCGCGCTCATGCGAGCTTCAGCAGATAGCCGACCCCGCGCACCGGATGGATTTCCACCGTGCTGCCCGCATCGGCAAGCTTGCGCCTGAGCCGCGAGATATGCGCCTCGAGCGAGTTCGACTGGATCTCGTCATCGGCGCCATACACTTCTTCTTCCAGCTGCGCCCGCCGCACCGTGCGCCCGGCACGCCGGATAAGGCTTTCGAGCACGAGATATTCACGCCGCGGCAGATCGAGCGGCACGCCGCTCACCACCACTTCGCTGTGCTGCTGGTCGAGCGCCACATTGCCCATCGCCACCGGCGCCGTCTCCACATGGCTTGGCCGCCGCATCACGGCGCGCAGCCGCGCCAGCAATTCGTCGATCACGAAGGGCTTTGCGAGATAATCGTCGGCGCCGAGGTCAAGCCCCTCGATCCGGTCGGTGGTCGAACCCTTGGCCGACAGCACCACGATCGGCGCATGCGGCCGGCGCTTGCGGATATGCGGGATCAGCGTCGCGCCATCGCCATCTTCGAGATGGCGGTCGAGGATCACGAGGTCGTGCGAAATTGTTTCAATGGCCTCGATCGCCTGTTCGATCGAGGGCACGCAATCGGTGACGAAGTCACTGCGCGTCAGCGCCCCGCGGAGCAGGGCCGCCATGTCGGGTTCGTCCTCAACGAGCAAGAGCCTCATCGGCACCTCCATAGGCGCTGCTGATGGCGACTGAAATGAGGAGAGATTGCGGCATCAGGGTGCGGCCAGTGCGCGCCCTGCCGCGAATGGGGTGAGAGTCGGGCCGGCTTACCGGCCCGACTGTCGGGATCAATCGTCGTAGTCGTACGGGTTGCAGTAGCCGCCGAGGTTGAACCAGCCCGGATGGGCTTCCTTGGTGCCCGGCTGCTCGCATTCCGGCGAGGTCCAGGTGGCAGTGTTGTCGTTCGCCTTGAACGCATCGGTCTCGGCCGGAGCGGCAAAGCTCAGCGTCGAAGCGCCGGCCATCAGGGCCGCGAGAGCAAGCGTGGTGATCGTCTTGGTCATTCTAGGTACTCCTATTTTTGACGTGCCGGCCCGGAGAGGGAGGTCTTGGCCAACTCGTCATGACGCGACATGTAGGAGCCCTGGCTTGCGCCAAGCTTGCGCCTTCCCAGAATGAAGAAACTTTAATGTGATGGCGCCCCTTAGCTCTTCGCGCGGAGCAGCCGCAGGGCGTTGGCGGTGACGAGGACCGTGGCGCCGGTATCGGCGAGGATGGCGGGCCAGAGGCCGGTTATGCCGATCAGCGTCGTCACGAGGAACACCGCCTTGAGGCCGAGCGAGATGGTGATGTTCTGCCCAATATTGCGCATCACGCCCTGCGATAGCCGCACCATGGCGGCAATGTCGCCGACGCGGCCATGCAGCACTGCCGCATCTGCCGTCTCCAGCGCCACATCGGTGCCGCCACCCATGGCGATGCCGATATCGGCCGCCGCCAGCGCCGGTGCGTCATTGATGCCGTCGCCGACCTTGGCAACCACGCGCCCCTGACTCATCAGCTCGCGCACGATGCGCTGCTTGTCCTCCGGCAGCAGCCCGGCCCTGACCTCGATGCCGAGATCGCGCCCGATCGCCGCCGCGGTGCGCGCATTGTCGCCGGTCAGCATCACCGTGCCGATGCCGAGCGTCCTGAGCGCGGCGAGACCCTCACGCGCATCGTCACGCGGCTCGTCGCGCATCGCGATCAGGCCCAGCGCCGCGCCATCGACCACCAGCACCGAGACGGTCTTGCCGTCGTCGTTCAGCGCATCGATACGCGGCACGAGCGCCCCCAGCTCGACCCCGGCGCCACTGGCCGAAGCGAGCAGCACCTCCTTGCCGCCGACGCGCGCGCTGACACCCTTGCCGGCAATGGCGCGTGCCGCCGTGGCGGGGGGCACCGGCGCCTTCGCCTCCTTCGCTCGCGCCAGGATCGCGACGGCCAGCGGATGGCTCGAGCCGGTTTCGAGCGCCGCCGCCAGCGACAGGATCTGCGTCTCGCTGGTGCCGTCGAGCGCCACGATATCGGTGACCGCGGGCTTGCCCGCCGTCAGCGTGCCGGTCTTGTCGAGCGCCACCATGTTGATGCGCCGCAGGTTTTCGAGCACCGCGCCGCCCTTCAGCAGCATGCCGCGCTTCGCGCCATTGGAGAGGCCCGCCGCGATCGCCGCCGGCGTCGAGATGACCAGCGCGCAGGGGCAGCCGATGAGGAGTGTCGCCAGCCCCTTGTAGATCCACTCGCTCCAGTCCTGTCCGAACAGCAGCGGCGGCACGATGGCCACCAGCGCGCCAACGACCAGCACGCCCGGCGTGTACCAGCGCGAGAAGCGGTCGATGAAGCGCTCCGTCGGCGCCTTGCTCTCCTGCGCTTCTTCGACCAGCCGCACCACGCGCGCAATCGTATTGTCGGCCGCCGCCGCCATCACCTTCACGCGCAATACCGCGTCGGTGTTGATGGTGCCGGCGAACACCTCGTCGCCGGCGCTCTTGCGCTTCGGCACGCTTTCGCCCGTCACCGGCGCTTCGTCGATGGCACTGCTGCCCTCGATGATCTGCCCATCGGCCGGCATGCGGTCGCCCGGCCGCACGAGAATCGTCATGCCCACCTTGAGGCTCGCCGCCGGCACCTCGCGCGTCGCGCCGTTCTCCTCCACCAGCGCAGTCTTCGGCACGAGGTCGCTGAGGCTCTGGATCGAGGCGCGCGCCCGCCGCGCCGCAATGCCCTCCAGCAATTCGCCCACGAGGAACAGCAGCACCACCGTCGCCGCTTCCTCGGTCGCGCCGATGATCACCGCGCCGATGGCGGCAATGGTCATCAATGTTTCGATTGAGAACGGTGTTCCACTGGTCGCGCCGGTAAAGGCCCGCCAGCCGATCGGCACGAGGCCGAGCGCCAGCGCGCCGAGGAAGGCCCAGTGCCCGATCTCCGGCGCCACCAGCGTGATGAGATAGGCCGCGAGCATCGCGACGGCCGTGCCGCCCGCCAGCATCGCCTTCCTCGTCTTCCACCAAGGGCCTTGGCCAAGCTCGAAATGCGACTCGCCGTCGCCATGCCCGTGCGCGTCGCCATCATCATGATCGTGATCATGTGCCAGGGCAGGGGAGGGTTTGCGGTCGGCGCCGGCCACGCCATAGCCGACATGGCGCACCGCCTTCTCGATCGCCGCGCGCTGGGCGCTGCCATCATGGGTGACGTTGAGCGTGCCCGCCGTGAACGAGGCGCTGGCCTCCGTCACGCCCGGCACCCGCCGCACCGCGGTTTCGATCTTGGTCGCGCAGGCCGCGCAATCCATGCCCTCCACCCGGAAACGGGCGGTTTCTGCAGCTGAATCGGCCATGGCGTCGTCCTCAAATCATCAGGTCGACACTGGCTCTAAAACCTCTAGCCACTAGAGGGTCAAGCGGAAATGCACCGCCGCGGCGTCACGCCGGCGCGTAGACGAGCTTCACGCAATCCTCGCCCAGTTCTTCGGCGGCGACGAAGCGGAGCGGCGGCACCGGGCCGGCAAAGAACGGCTTGCCGCCGCCCAGCACGACGGCCCGCACATAGAGGTGATATTCATCGATCAGCCCGAGCGCGCTGAGGCTGGCGGCGAGTTCCGGCCCCGCCACCTCGATCTCGCCTTCATGCTCGGCCTTCAGCCGGCGCACGAAGCCCGCCATATCCTCGCTCACCAGCGTCGCGTTCGGCCCCACCGACTTGAGCGTGCGTGACACCACCCATTTCGGCTTGGCGCGCCACGCCATGGCGAATTCGCGCCCGGCCGGATCCTGTTCCGCCTCGTCCTTGTCCCAATAGCGCATGATCTCATACATGCGCCGGCCATAGAGGCTGCCGGTCACCTGGCGCAGCTGCTGGCTGAAATAGGCATTGAGCGTGTCGCCCGGCATCGGCAGTTCCGGCCCGCCCTCGACACCGCTTACATAGCCGTCGAGCGATTGCAGCAATCCGTAAGTGAGCCTCGCCATGCGCGGATCCTCGATCGGCGGCGATCCGGGGGATCGCATTCATTTGCGCCGCCCATCGTGCTAACAGTCGGGCGGGCTCGCGAACCACCTCTATTTTGCAACCAGTTCTGGAGGGATCGATGCCGACCACACTGCGCCGCTCGGGCTGCCCGATCAATCTGACGCTCGAAACCTTTGGCGATCGCTGGAGCCTCATCATCCTGCGCGACACCATGTTTGGCGGTCGCCGCCGCACCTTCCGTTCGCTGCTGACCGAGAGCCTCGAAGGCATCGCCTCCAATATCCTCACCGATCGGCTGAAGCGTCTCACCGCCCATGGCCTGCTGTCGCGCAGCGCCGATCCCGGCCACAAGCAGCGCGTCGTCTACAGCCTCACCGAAAAGGCCATCGAGCTCGTGCCGCTGATGGCGGTCATGGGCAGCTGGGGCATGCGCCACGCCCGTCCGTCGATCGATCTCCTCAGCGGCGCGCAAGTGCTCGAAGCGGGTGGCCCGCCGATCTGGTCCGATTTCATGGACGAGTTGCGCCATCTGCATCTGGGCGCCCCGCCACCGCAAAACTCCGTCCTCGCTCTGATGCAGGCGGCCTATGAGGCCAGCCTCGCACCCGCGCCGGCTCATTAGCGTATGGGCTGGGATGCATTGGCGCTGTGGGGCAGCGGCACCACGCGCCTCGAGCGCCTCACCGGCGGCGTCGCCAATGATGTGTGGAGCGTCCGCATCAACGGCCAGCTCGCCGTCGGCCGCCTGGGCAAGCGCAACGCTGCCGATCTCGCCTGGGAAGCGGCGCTGCTGCAGCATCTCGACCGGCATGGCATGGCGGTGCCCGTGCCGATCCCGACCAGCGACGGCAGATTGTTCGCCGACGGGCTGATGCTGATGACCTATATGGAAGGCGGCCCGCCCGACAGCGCCGCCGATTGGCGCCGCGTCGGCGACACGGTGCGCGAGTTGCATCGCCTCACCGCGAACTGGCCGCAGCGTCCCGGCTGGCGCTCCTCGGCCGATCTGCTGACCGCCGACAGGGGCACGCGCATCGATCTGAGCGCCATGCCGGCCGAGGCCGTGGCCCGCTGCCGCGCCGCCTGGGCCCGTCTCGCCGGGCGGCCGATCTGCGCCGTGCATGGCAATCCAAACAGCCCCGGCAATGTCCGCATCACCGCGAATCGCGTTGCGCTGATTGATTGGGACGAAGCCCATGCCGATGTGGCCGAACTCGATCTGGTGTTGCCCCATAATGGCGCCGGGCTCGCTCCGGCCGAGCACGATGTCGCAGCCCAGGCGGCCGCCGCATGGGAGGCGGCAATCTGCTGGCGCGACGATTATGCCGTGCAGCGCTTGGCTTTTGTGCGTCCGCTCTAGGATAAAAACAGCGTCGCGGCTAAAGACGCGGCCACCGGAATCACGTTACCCGCTTGCGCGATTGCTTGTAACGGCCGTCGCAATCCAGCTGTGATTTGCGCTCATCTGTTTGTTGGTGAGCCCTTGCGCAGTTGATAATCTGCGTAATTGGTTCCTGACCGTTTCAACATCCAAGGAGACTCCCCGTGGCCAAAGCGCCCGTCAAGAAAGCCGCCGCAAAGGCACCCGCCAAGAAGGCCCCGGCCAAGAAGGCCGCGGCTGTTCCCGCCAAGCTCCAGCCGGTGAAGGAAGCGCTGACCAAGACCGCGCTCGTCAACCTCATCGCGGAAAAGAACGAACTGTCCAAGGCCACTGCCAAGGGCGTGCTCGATACGCTCGAAGCTGTCATGGCCGGCTCGCTCCATCCGAAGGGCATCGGCGAATTCACCCTGCCGGGCCTGCTCAAGATCAGCCTGCGCAAGGTTCCTGCCCGCAAGGCCGGCACCCTGATCCGCAACCCGTCGACCGGTGAAATGGTCCCGGGCGCGGCCAAGCCCGCCAGCGTGCGCGTCAAGATCCGCCCGCTGTCCAAGCTCAAGGCCGCCACGGTCTAAGCTTCGGCGAACACATCAGGCCCGGGGCGCTGCGCGAGCATCGCCCCGGGCCTGTGCTATTGTGGAGTACATCGGGAGGGACGCCATGCAGATCGACGGAGCATCGGTGCGGCTCGAAACCGAGCGGCTGCTGCTGCGGCCATGGGAAGATCGCGATCGCGCCCCGCTGGCGGCAATCCTCGGCGATCCGCAGGTGCGCCGCTTCTACCCGCGCGTCCTAACGCGTGAGCAATCCGATGCCGCCATGGATCGGGCCATCGCCGCCACCACTGCCGGCAGCCTCAGCTTCTTCGCCGCCGAGCACAAGGCGACCGGCCGCCTCGTCGGCTGGCTCGGCATCGCGCCCATCCCGGACGATCTGCGCGTCGCCATGCGCGGCAATCCCGAAATCGAAATCGGCTGGCTTCTCGCCCAGGAGTTCTGGGGCCAGGGCCTTGCCCCGGAGGCCGCTGCCGCCTGGCTCCACCACGGCTTCACCGTGCTGAACCTCCCCGAGATCGTCGCCTTCACCTTCCGCGGCAACCAGCCCAGCCGCCGCGTCATGGAAAAGCTCGGCATGTCCCGCGACCCCGCCGGCGATTTCGACCACCCCCTGATCGCCGCAGGCCACCCC
>SEEL01000077.1 GCA_004144345.1 Hyphomicrobiales bacterium | reverse complement strand
CCCACCACGCTACGCGTGGTCCCCCCTCCCCAGCGCTGCGCGCCGAGGAGGGATAACCCGACTGCTGGCACCCTGAGTGGAGCCCCTCCCTCCCCACCGGGGAGGGGGGACCGGCGCAGCCGGTGGGTGGGGCGAGCCACAGCCACAATGCCAACCCTCCCCCTCGCGGGGAGGGTAGCGCAGCTCGCCGGAGGCGTAGCGAAGCTAGGGTGGGGGGCGATGAGCCCGTGACCCATAGGGAGCGACCGGGCGCCGCCACCCCCACCCTTGATCCCTCCCCGCAAGGGGGAGGGAGACGACTGCAGATTCGCCCAGAATCTACGTACTCATCCGCACCCCCAAAACCGCTTAACTCAACAAGCGGATTCCCCAGGCGGCTCTAGGCGCACAGCCCGATTTTGGACGAACTTATCCACGTCGATTCCAGCGGGTGTATATTCCTCTCAGCACCACCGCACGGACGGTAGTCGACGCGAACGACGCGGTGGGCCGGCGGGAGGGTTGGGTTCGCGCCCGGCCTGGGCCCTGTGGGTTATGCGACGGACTGAAGTCCGTACGGCCGCATGGGGACCTGAAAGCCCGCGCCCCGAGGCGTCGTGTGCCTCTTTATCTAAAACATCGAGGCGTACGCGCCTCGGGGCTCCGTCCACTTCCCCCGCAACCGGAGGCTCATCACCGATGGACGATTCTGCACGCCGCTATTCGGAGAACTGCGCGTCGATCCGCGCCGCCACAAGCTGCTGCAGCTGCCACAGATTGCGGTCGTGGACGCCCAGCGATTCCAGCATCGACACCGTCTGGAACAGATATTCCGCCATCGATCCGCGAAAGCCGCGCGCCGTCGCCAGCATCGCCACCAGCTCGTCTTCGCTCAGCTGCCCGATATAGCGCGCGCTCTTGCGGTTCATCGGAAACGTCAGGACCCGCACCGGCCCCTCATCGGTCACGACATCGATCCAGCGCCACGGAAACGCCGTGGGCACCATGCTCATCTCGCGGCGGATCAGCTTGTCGAGCTCGGGCTTCAACGTCGCCTCGGGCAGCCGGTAGGCCATGCCCTTGCATTGTCCGCCGCGGTCGAGCGCCATCATCACGCCCGGCGTCTCCCGGCTGCCGCGATAGCGATAGTCCCAGCCCAGGCAGAAGCGCCGGTGCCAGCCATGCGCAATAGCGAGCCGCTTTTCGTCGAACGCCGTTTCCGGCTTCCAGATCAGCGAGCTGATGCCGAACAGCCAGAACGCCCCTGGTGGCCGGGTCCGCAGCATCGCCGCGACTTCGGCCTCATAATCGGCGTCCGTGGCGGGCCGGAAGCCCTCGAGCAACTGCGGGCCCGGATCGGCGATTTCGCGGCGCAGCCGCTCTACATGCGCTGCCGTCAAACTCATCTGACGGGGCGCACGGGGCATGGTCTACTCCACGCCGCCGTCGCCATGGCCGCCGCCGAGCTTCAGCTTCGGGGCGCGCGGCGTCACTTCGGTGCCGGTGAGGATCGACTTCCACCGCGCCGCCTGGACCAGCACATTTTCCGGCGCCGTGCCGCCATAGGAGCGGCGCGCCCGCACCGAGCTTTCAACGCTCAGCACCTTGTGGATGCGGCTGTCGATGCGATGGTCGATCAGCTTGAAATCCTCGATCGTCAGCCCGTCGAGTGGAATACCCTTCTCCTCGGCGAGCTTCACCACATGGCCGGTGATCTCATGCGCGTCGCGGAACGGAATGTTCGCCTGCCGCACCAGCCAGTCGGCAACATCGGTCGCCGTCGAAAAGCCCATCGAGGCCGCTTCGCGCATCCGCTCGCGATTGACCGCGAGATCGCCCACCATGCCGGTCATGGCGGCAAGGCTCAGCGACAACGCGTCGAGCGCATCGAACGCCACTTCCTTGTCTTCCTGCATGTCCTTGGAATAGGCGAGCGGCAGGCCCTTCATGACCACCATCAGCGACGTCAGCGCGCCGATGATGCGGCCCACCTTGGCGCGCACCAGTTCGGCGGCGTCCGGGTTGCGCTTCTGCGGCATGATCGACGAGCCGGTGGTGAACTTGTCGCTCAGCCGTACGAAATTGAACTGCGCCGAACTCCAGATCACCAGCTCTTCAGCAAAACGGCTGAGATGCATCGCCATGATGGCGCCGGCGCTCAGCGTCTCGAGGATGAAATCGCGATCCGAGACGGCGTCGAGCGAATTGGCCGTCGGCCGGTCAAAGCCCAAGGCCTTGGCCGTCATGTCGCGGTCGATCGGATAGGGCGTGCCGGCCAGCGCCGCCGAGCCGAGCGGGCTCTCGTTCAGCCGCTTGCGCGCATCTTCCAGCCGGCCCGCATCGCGGCCCAGCATTTCGACATAGGCGAGCAGATGATGCCCGAACGTCACCGGCTGCGCGCTCTGCAGATGCGTGAAGCCCGGCATGATCGTCTCGGCTTCGGCATCGGCGCGCTCCACCAGCGCCAGCTGCAGCGTCTTCACCTGCAGCAGCAGCGTGTCGATCGCGTCGCGCACATAAAGCCGGAAATCGGTCGCCACCTGGTCGTTACGGCTGCGCGCCGTATGCAGCCGCCCGGCCGCATCCCCGATCAGTTCGCGCAGGCGCGACTCCACATTCATATGGATGTCTTCGAGTGAGCGCGAAAAGTTGAACGTCTGCGAGTCGATTTCCGCCAGCACAGCCTCTAGACCGGTGACGATCGCGTCGCGATCCGCCTGCGTCAGGATACCGGCTTCCGCCAGCATCGTGGCGTGTGCGATTGACCCTGCAATATCCTGCTTATACAGGCGATGGTCAAAGCCGATCGAGGCATTGATCTCTTCCATGATGGCGTCGGGACCGGAAGAAAACCGGCCGCCCCACATGCGATTGCTCATCGCTGAATCCTTTGGAGTTTCGAGTGTCCGACCCCATTGCTGATCGCAAGAGACTGACACCCAGCCGCATCGCGATCGCGGCCCTCTTGAGTGCGGGCGTAGCTATAGCGATTACGTTTTACGTGGGCAATGCCGGCAGCCCCAAGGCCGCCGACTGCGCCCCGCAGGTCGGCGCCGCCGAGAAAATCGACGCTGCGGCCGTCGGCCAGCTGGCCGCGCTCAATGGCACCGGCACCGGCCGCGGCTATTCGGACATGAAGTTCACCGATGCCGCGGGTAACCCCGTCACCCTCAAGGATTTCGCCGGCAAGACACTGCTGGTCAATTTCTGGGCCAGCTGGTGCATCCCCTGCCGCGCCGAAATGCCCGCCCTCGACGAACTCGCCGCCGCCGAGAACGACGAGGATTTCATGGTCCTGCCGATCAATCTCGATCTGGGCGCCGGCGGCATGGAAAAGGCCAAGGCCTTCCTCGACGAGGGCCAATGGGCGCACCTGCCGCTTTATGCGGATTCGACCTTCGAAGCGTTCAAGGCGCTGCAGACCGAAGCGGTAGCGCTCGGCCTCCCCTCGACCCTGCTGATCGACAAAAAGGGGTGTGAAGTCGCGGTGCTGCAAGGCCCCGCCGAATGGCAATCGGCCGACGGCATCAACGTCATCAAGGCGCTGAAGTCGCTATGAGTGGCACGGTGCTCTGCGTTGGCGCGCTGAGCCTCGACACCATCTTCCGCTTCGACACGCTGCCCACCACGCCGGGCAAGCACCTGCCGCGCGAAATCGTCCAGGTTTCGCAGGGCATGGCCACCGCCCAGGCCGCCAGCATCGTCCGCCTCGGCGGCAAGGCCAAGCTCTGGGCCTCGATCGGCGACGACGACACCGCCGATCGCATCCTCGCCGACCTCAAGGCGGCCCGCATCGACATCTCCGCCATCCGCCGGGTCGCCGGTGCCGCCTCCGGCTTCGCCTCCATCTTCATGGACGCCAATGGCGAGCGCATCATCGCACCGCACTACGACCCGGCCCTGCGTAGCGCCCCCGACACCCTGCCCTCGCTCGAGGGCATCACCGCCGTCAGTGTCGATGTCCGCTGGCCCGATGCCGCCGAAATGGCGCTGCGGGCCGCCCGCGAACACTGGATCCCCGGCGTGCTCGATGTCGAGATCGCGCCCATCGATGTGCTTGAACGGCTGCTGCCGCTCGCGACCCACATCGTCGCCTCCGAACACGGCGCCCGCCATTTCACCGGCCTGCCGCCCGCCGAAGCGGCCGACGCGCTGCGCCGCCGCTACATGGTCGAAGTGATCGTCACCGCCGGCGAACGCGGCATCTTCTGGCGCGGCGAGAACATCCCGGCCTTTGCCATCAACGCCGTGGATACGCTGGCTGCCGGCGACGTGTTCCACGGCGCCTTCGCGCTCGGCCTGACCGAAGGCTGGCAGACCGACGTCGCGATCCGCTTCGCCTCCGCCGCCGCCGCGATCAAATGCACCCGCTTCGGCGGCCGCCTCGGCGCGCCGACCCGCAAGGAGGTCGCTACATTCCTCGCCCGGCTGGCCTAGACATTTTCCCGGATCACCCGGCACGGGTTGCCGACCGCGACCACGCCGGCCGGAATCGACTTCGTCACCACGCTGCCCGCCCCGATCACCGAATTGTCGCCGACCGTCACGCCGGGCAGGATAATCGCCCCGGCGCCAATCCAGACCCGGCTGCCGATGCTGATCGGCTTGTTGGTCGTATAGCCCCCCTGCGCCGCCCCGGTCTCGGGATGCCGCCAGACGCGCCGCTCGAACGCCGGATCATGCGTCGCCGTGATGAACATCACGCGCGGCGCCACGATGGTGTCGTCCCCGGTGGTGACCTTCGCACCATCGAGGAACATGCAGTCCATGTTGATCAGCCCGTTGCGCCCGAGCTCGATATGCTTGCCGAACTCGAAGGTGATCCGGCCCAGCACCATGGTGCCGTCCCCGATCTTGCCCAGCATTTCCTTGAGCATCGGCATCCGGCGGCCGTGATCGCCCATCGGCAGGGCGTTGAACTCTTCGAGCTTCTCCTGAGCCGCCGCCTGCCTGGCAATAATATCCCAGTCCGGGCTCTCATAAGGCTCGCCGGCGAGCATCTTCTCGTAGCCACTCTTCATCGCCACCTCCCGGGTGCACGTGAAAGCCGCAATAGTCAGGCGTCGTCGCCCCCGCCATGCTCGCGCACCGGAACTTGCGCTTCGACATTGACGTCGAGCAGCGGCGCGGCGGTGCCGTCGAGTTCCACCGTACCGGACGGGCCGCTCTCGGTCTTGGCCTCGCCATGCGGCCGGCCGAAGTCGGCAGCGGCGGTTTCCTGGCCGGCGGTGATGATCGAGCGGCGGACCTTGCGGGTCCGCGTGAACAGCTCTTCCATTCCGGCGCCATCGCCGACGCGCACCATGCGCTGCAGCTTGCTGAGGTCTTCGAGGAAGCGGCCAAGCATTTCGAGCACGGCATCGCGATTGGTCAGGAACACGTCGCGCCACATCACCGGGTCGCTCGCGGCAATGCGGGTGAAGTCGCGGAAGCCGGACGCCGAGAACTTGATGACTTCGCTCTGCGTATCCTGCTCGAGATCGGCGACCGTGCCGACGATGTTGTACGCCACGAGGTGCGGAATGTGGCTGGTGATGGCGAGCACCATGTCATGATGCGCCGCATCCATCGTCTCGACATTGGAGCCGAGGGCCGTCCAGAACGCACTGAGCTTGCTCACCGCCGCCGGATCGACATCGGCGGCCGGCGTCAGCACGCACCAGCGATTGATGAACAGTTCAGCAAAGCCGGCAGCCGGTCCCGAATGCTCGGTGCCCGCAATCGGATGGCCCGGGATGAGATGCACGCCCTGGGGCACATGCGGCGCCATGGCCTTTGCCACATGCTGCTTCACCGAGCCCACGTCGGAGAGAATGGCGCCCGGTTCGAGATAGGGGCCGATCTGCTGCATCACGCCATCATAGGCCTGCACGGGAATGCAGAGGATGACGAGGTCGGCATGCTTCACCGCTTCGATCGCGTCGAGCGTGTAGCTGTCGCCGAGGCCGAGGGCGCGCGCTTCGTCGAGCGTCTCGCGCTTGCGCGTCGAGATCGCAATCGTCTTGGCCAGTCCCTTGAGGCGAATGCCGCGGGCAATCGAGGAGCCGATGAGGCCGATGCCGATGAGCGCTACTTTTTCGAACATGAATTAGTCCTTTGCCCCCGAAGCGCCGAATGCCTTGAGCACCTCGACCACCGCCCGCATATGCGGCTCGAGCCCGATGCTGATCCTGAGGCCATTGGCGATGCCATAGCTGTGCATTTCGCGCACCAGCAGGCCCTTGTCACGCAGCGCCGTGAATGCGGCCCGCGTCGTCTCGGCATCGACGAACAGCGCGAGAATGAAATTGCCTTGGCTCGGCGGCACGCGGATGGCGTTCGAGGCCAGCGAGCGCGCCAGCCAGTCGCGCCATTTCGCATTGTGCGCCCGCAGCTCGGCGGTGAAGGCGATATCGCGCGCCGCGGCGGCAGCGACCGCCTGCCCCGACAGCGTAACATTGAACGGGCCGCGCAGCCGGTGCACAGCATCGACGATATGCGCCGGACCATACATCCAGCCGACCCGCTCGCCGGCAATGCCCATCTTCGAGAAGGTCCGCACCATAACGATATTCTCGGCCGCATCGACGAGGTCGATGCCCGGCGTGTAGTCGTCGGCGGTGACATACTCGGCATAGGCGCTGTCGATGACCAACAGGATGTCCGGCCGCAGCCCCGCATGCAGCCGCCGCAGTTCATCAGCACCCAGATAGGTGCCCGTCGGATTGTTCGGATTGGCGAGGAACACGATCTTGGTGCGCGGCGTCACCGCGGCGAGGATCGCGTCGACATCGGCGCGGAAATCGCTCTCGGGCGCCATGACAATCTCGGCCGACGCGCCGCGGGTGATGATCGGATAGACGTTGAAGCCATACTGGCTCATCACCGCCTCGTCGCCCTCGCCCAGATAGATCTGCGCCAGCAGATGCAGGATGTCGTCCGAACCGAAGCCGCAGACGATGCGCGCCGGATCGAGCCCATGCACCTCGCCCAGCGCTTCGCGCAGCAGCCGCGACGAGCCCTCGGGATAGATGTGGAGATTGTCGGCCAGCGACCGGTACGCCTCGCGCGCCTTCGGGCTCGTGCCGAGCGGGCTTTCATTGGCACTGAGCTTGACCAGCGTCACCCCGGTGGGCACGTCGGAACGTCCCGGGACATAGGGGGCAATCTTGAGGATGCCGGGCTGTGGAACGGGACGGTCTGACATGGTCGTGGCGGGCCTAAAAAATCGCCGGGACCATAGAGAATGGGCCTCAGGAACGCAAAGCCTTCCCGTCATTGGCCTCCATCGCCGTCTGGGGTGCGAGCGACGGCACCCGCACATAGCGTTCGAGCTTCCGGCGCCGCGGCACGGCGGGGAACAGCTCCTTTTTCGCCGAAACCACGATCACCCCGGCGAACAGCGGGCCGAACAGCGGGCCAAAGCGCTCGAACAGCCGGGCGAGGCGCAGGAACACGCGGCGGTTGGAGGGCGGCAGGTAGAGCACTTCGCGCCAGCTTTCCGGCACGAAGGAATGATCGCGCAGCAGCCGCTCCACCTGCGTCCGGCTGAACGGATTGCCGTCACCGAAAGGCTGGTTGTCGGCCGCCGCCCACATGCCGCGCCGCCGCGGCACCACGACGATCAACCGCGCATTGGGCGCCGCGACACGCCACAGCTCGCGCATCAGCTCCTCGGCATCGGACACATGCTCGAAGGCGTGCACCGCGATGATGAGATCGACGGCCGCGTCGGTAAGCGGCATTTCGAGCGGATCGCACAGCACCGTGTGCGACGGGCCTTCGCGCGGCCAGGCCGAGGCGCCCTGCCGGGCCGGCATGAAGGCGAGCACCCGCTCGGCCTTCTCGAGCGCGAAGCGCAGATAGGGCGAGGCAAAGCCGAGCCCCAGCACGCGCCGCCTGTCGATCGGGCCGGCCATGCGGATGACCTGCTCGCGCACCAGCGCCCGGGCGATTTTCCCCAGCGGAGATTTGTAGAAGCCGATCAGGCGCTTGACGTCGGGGGTCATGGTTTTGGCATGTTGTTGGGACTAGAAGTCTAGGCAGTCTTCCCGCGGGAGCAAGGGTATCGTGCCGGTCCTTATCGACATCTTCATGTGCCGCACCGAAAATTACGGCTATCTCGTGCACGATCTCGAGACCCGCAAGACCGCTGCGATCGACGCGCCGGACGCGGGCGCCATCAAGTCCGCCCTCAACAATCGCGGCTGGACCCTCACCGACATCATCATCACCCACCACCATCGCGACCATGTCGAAGGCCTGCCGGTACTGAAAGCGGATTTCGATGTCACCGTCACCGGCCCCAGGGCCGAGGCCGAAAAGATCCTCGGGCTCGACGTCATGGTGGGCGACAATGACACCGTGATGCTGGGCGGCACGACCTTCATCGTGATCGCGACGCCCGGCCACACACTGGGGCAGATCGCGCTCTACAACAGCGCCGACGGGCATGTGTTCACCGCCGACGCGCTGTTCTCGATGGGCTGCGGCCGCATGCTCGAAGGCAAGCCCGGCCCGATGTGGGAGGGGCTGAAGCACCTGCGCGCCCTGCCCGACCACACGCTGATGTATTGCGGCCATGAATACAGCGCCGACAATGCCCGCTTTGCGCTCAGCGTCGATCCGCGCAACGCCGCGCTCAACATCCGCGCCGCCGAAGTGAACCGCATGCGGGCGCAGGGGCAGTTCACCATCCCCGTATCAATGGGCATGGAGAAGGCGACCAACCCCTTCCTGCGCGCCGACCGGCCGGAACTGGCGCGGGCGATGGGCCTTGAGCCCGATGTCGACCCATCGATTGTCTTTGCGGCCCTGCGCGCTGCCAAGGATACTTTCACCTGAGCCGCAAACTCACCTTCAAGCCTGTCACCGAGGCGAAATGGCCCGATTTCGAGGCCGTGTTCGAAGCGCCCGGCGCGCCCAAATATTGCTGGTGCATGGCCTGGCGGGCGACGCCGGAAGAGGTGAAGGCAGCGCCCAGGGGCAGCGACCGCAAGCCGTTGATAGAGGCGCGGATCAAGCAGGGCACGCCGGTCGGGCTGATCGGCTATCTCGACGGCGATCCGGTCGCGTGGGTTTCGATCGCGCCCCGCGACACCTATCGCGATCTCGGCGGGCCGGCAGCGGCCGACGGGGAAAATATCTGGTCGCTCGCCTGCATGTACGTGCCCCGGAAACGCCGCGGCGAAGGCTATGGCAACCAGTTGATCGAAGCGGCCACTGCCTATGCCAGAAAGCGCGGCGCCAATGTGCTCGAGGCCTATCCGGTCGATCCGGACTCGCCGAGTTACCGCTTCATGGGATTCGTGCCGGCCTTCAGGAAGCTTGGCTTCACCAGCGTGGGGACCGCCGGGTCGCGCCGCACCGTGATGCGCCTCGCGCTCTAGCCCGCCATTAACCATCCGCCGCGAAAGCGCCGGAAATCCTTAACAGAAGGTTGCGCAACTGGCACGGGGATTGCGACGTTGATGCCAGAGCGGGCGTGTTTGCTGTGTCAATTCGGCACAGTCCGTCCCCGGCAGGCACAAGGATGGCGATCATGCGCCAGATCGAGACAAGTTATCGGGCCGTGCCCGTCGGCCGCAATGCCGGCGCCCGCTTCTCCCGTGCCGCGCGTCCCGACTTTCTGGGCGAGTTGATCGCCGACCGCCAGACGCTCGCCGCGCAGCGCCAGCAGCGCCGCGCCTCGACCCTCGAAGTGCTCCGCACTTATGACGCCAACGGCCGCCGCGCCATCCTCCGCCTGCCCGCCGGCTGGGTGCTGGACATCGAAGCCTAGAGCAGCATTCTGTGGCGCGCGTGCGCGCTATGGGAATCTTTGGGCGAGCGAAAGCGCAGCTTTTTTGCGCTCTGTCTGAAGCAAGCGTCAGAACGCTCCCTCATCCAACCGTAGCTTCTTTGCGCTCTGTCCAAACGATCGCAAGGGCGCTCGCTTGGCCAACCGTAGCTTCTTTGCGCTCTGTCCAAACGTTCGCAAGGGCGCTCGTTTGGCCAACCGCTGTATGGGCGTGCGGAAGCGCACGCCGGCCCTACCGGCGATGTCAAAGAACTCACTTCGGTCTCGAAGTGAAGTGGACGGGGCCCCGAGGCGCGTACGCCTCGATGTTTCAGATAGAGAGGCACACGTCGCCTCGGGGCGCGGGATTTCAGGTCCCCATGCGGCCGTACGGGCTTCAGCCCGTCGCATAACCCACGGGGCCCAGGCAGAGGACGCCTCTGCCCGCCCGCTTGCTGGAGCGCGTCCTTCGTCGCGAACTCCGTCCGTGCGACCCAGCTGAGGGGGAGTTTACACCCGGGTTTGGGGGACGTGGATAAGTTGGCCCAAAATCGGGGTGTGCGCCTAGCGCCGCCTGGGGAATCCGCTAGTTGAGTTAAGCCGTTTTGGGGGTGGCGGATGAATACGTAGATTCTGCGGGAATCGGGCAGTCGTCTCCCTCCCCTTGCGGGGAGGGATCAAGGGTGGGGGTGGCGGCGCCCGGTCGCTCCTGATGCGTCACGGGCTCCTCGCCCCCCACCCTAGCTTCGCTACGCCTGCGGCGAGCTTCGCTACCCTCCCCGCGAGGGGAGGGAGGGCCCGGTGCTCGTGGTCGCCCCCA
>SEEL01000106.1 GCA_004144345.1 Hyphomicrobiales bacterium | reverse complement strand
TGGGAGATTGGCGAGTTGGGGTTGGGGGAGTGGCGGGAGGTTGGTTGAGTGGCCAGCCGCTTATAGATTGGCCAATTGGGCGACTAGCAGCTCTTAGTGAGACGTCGCAAAAGCGGCCGCTACTCAAGCCTCTAGTCGTTGTGCACTAGTATGCCATACTCCAGTTCGTCGAGGCGGGCGGCAGCCCGCCGAATAAATACGAATAAGCCTCGGTCATTGTCGCTAGCTTCCCAAACGGCGAAACTCTTCTGCAGCAGACTATGGAAATGATCGAACTTGAGAGCATCGGCCTCCTGCATTCCCGTCAATGCGGAACATACATCCTTCGCCTGCTGAGAGGTTGCAATCGTTGGTTCCGGATCATTGCAAATGCGATTGAAAGTGGCGCCGCGGATACCGCCCAGCTTTGAATACAGAGTCCGCTTTGCGTTGAGCAGCTTGTTAATTTCGACACGGGAATTCTCGCGCGCGTTTTTGTATGACCGCAGCATCGCTGCTGCTTCCTTACGCGACTGCCCAGCCAGATGCAGGTAATAGAAAATCGGAAGGGTATAGCCTTGCTCGTGGCTGACTTGTTTGAAATATGACAGTGGCTGCTCGACCGGCGTGCGGTTGATGAAATTTCGTAGGATCGCATCCACGGTCACTTCTTCACGTACGGTCCGGACTGGCGACAATATTTCAGCAGGGACGGTCTGGGCATCGCCGATGACGCGAAGAGTTGGTGCGCCATCCACCTCGTCGAACTCACCTTCCCGGATGAACTGGATCTGCTCCAGTGATTTCGGATCGATCAATATGGGCCTGTGCCCCCCTTCCAGCTGCCCATCTGCCAGATTGGCCACCATAGCATCGTGCGGGCCGAGCTCTAGCAAGCGCTGAACCATCGGCATGATTGATTCACGACTTTGCCTGTCACGTTCATCAAGGATAGCACGAAGATCTGCGTAGCTGATTGGGCGGGTTTCGCCCGGATAGCGGTAGTAAATGAAACCCTCGATCAGCTCATTTTCTGTCTTGCCCGCGATCACCGGCTTGGAATTGTGTGCCTCCACGTAGATCACACCAACAGTCAAATCATCAAGGCTCAGGGTAGCTACGCGGAAGCGCGGTGTCGGCTCCAAGGCGGCGCGGATAGTCTGGCTAAACTTGTTCTGGTCAGTAGTGGTGAAACGATCATCCCTCAGGCCGCAGACGGCAAAGCCATCCGGTTTGTCCTTCACGCCGAAAAAGAGGTAACCGCCGCGATGATTGGCGAACCCGGCGATGGTCTTAAGCGGTTTGCCAAAGCCCCTTAGGTTGAAATTCTCCTTGCACTCAAACTCGTCAGTTTCACCCGCAACACATCGCCAACTATCGTCAGTACCCTTGAAAAAAAAGGATCGGAGAACCGTTTCGGAAATTGGGTCAGCAGGCTTTGCAGGAACCGGCCCCGCGACGAGCAGCGGGGAAACAATCGCTGATGGCGCGAAGCTCGCCATGAACGCCTTCGCCTCGTCCTCGCCGGCAGCGGCAACTTCCGGCCCATAGCTGCAGTCTCGAATGCCAGTGATGCGGCCAGAGTTCACTGCTCGATCCTGCCGATTGAAATAGAATTGGATGTCTTTGTTCTTCATCCCCATGCGCAGCATGGCTTTGATCAAAGCAATTTCCTCATCTGTGATCGAGCGTTTTGGCAAAGGTGGACCTTCTCATCGTTGAAGGAGGCACGGTAGCTGAGGACTTCGAGTACGCAATACATCAAACTCCAACACGGAGAGAAGACACTCATGTCTGGGCCAAGAGACTTGCCAGAGGACAAAAAGAATTTGCTCTCTCCTGACTCGATTGTCTTTTAAACGATTTCTGGCGCAGGCCCCACTAGGTGGGACGCCCAAGTTCGAGGTACCAACAGCTATCGATCTCTGGGAAGATGCAGCTTCCCTTTCAGGAGGGGCTCGGTGACACTCTCATAGTACAACATCGGGCGCCAAGTCGACTTGAAGGATTTAGAACAAAACATAAACAAACCCCTTTCCTACATTCCTCCGCCACGTCATATCCTGTCCGGTTTGGCAGACAGGAGGGCTTATCATGCAGAACCGGACACCGATCGCCGCGGAGGCTCGGCCGCCGCTTCCCGACTTTACGCCAGTGCCGCGCAAATATCGGCACGACGGGTGGACGCCCGAGCGGCAGAAGGCGTTTATCGCGGCGCTCGCCGATACCGGGTCGGTCACGCGCGCGGCGGGACAAGTCAATATGGCGCAGGTGAATTGCTATACGCTGCGGCGTGCGCCGGGGGCGGAGAGCTTTCGGCGGGCGTGGGAGGCGGCGCTCGATTTCGGGGTCGCGCGGCTGAAGGATATCGCGTT
>SEEL01000105.1 GCA_004144345.1 Hyphomicrobiales bacterium | reverse complement strand
GGATTGACGCTGAACTCGCTGACCAGCCCTGTCGCGCGCGATCTCAAACTGACCGCGGCGACCGACATCCTGTTCGACCGAACCAGCGCGATCAACCTTCGCGGCGCCGACGGCCGCTCGGGGGCGCTCCTGCTTTCCACGGGCGCCGCCGCTGGCACGATCGCGCTGGGCGACGTCAACGCGCAAGGCATTACCGGCCTCCAAAACCGCGCCGGGGACATCCGGTTCGGAAATCTGAACCTGCTCGATTCGCTGGACGCCGGCACCAGTTCAGGAAGCATCCTTGGCGGCTCCATCCGCACCAACGGTCATGTCCTTCTCACTGCAGCCGGCTCGCTCGGCGTCGGCGCCATCAATTCGGGCAGTTTCACGCAATTGGCCGCGCAAGACGCGGTGAAAGTGGATGGCGATGTCAGGGCAGCTATTATCAGCCTGTACGGCAAGCGCGTAGAGGCTGGCAACCTGACCGCGGACGGCATTGCTCAGGTCGAGTCCGTGGTCGACCAGACGATCCTCGGGAATGTCTCGGCCCAAAACGTCGAGCTCAAGAGCGCCAGCCACCTGACGGTCGGGGATATCACGGCGCGAGGCGACGCGACTCTGACGGCGGCCGGTTTTGCGGTCGTAAACGGCAATGCGACGATCGGGCAGAATTACAGCGTCACTGGCAGCGAAGTGCATCTTGGCGACGACGCCGGTGACGATCTGCAAAAGGCAGACGGAACGGTTACCCTGACCTCGACCGCCGGGCGTATCGTGGGCGGCAGCGGCCTTCATCTCCGGGGTCTGGGCGGAGTGAAACTGATCGCGAACGGCGACGTCGCTTTCGCCAGCGACAGTAGGATCTATTCGGCGGGCACCGGATTGTCGCTTTCGACTGGCGCAGCGACCGACCGCATCGCATTGGGCGACCTTGCATCTACCGGCATTAGCGGGCTTACCGGCCGCCAGAACAGCATCACGATCGGAAATTTAGCAACAGGCTTGGGCGTAGATATCGGCACCGCTGCGGGCGACATCACCATTGGCACCATCGGGATTGGCGGCACCAACCAATTGGTGAGACTCACCAACAGCGGCGGCAACATCAGCGCAGGATCCATAACTAACGGCACCGGCAACGTAACAATTACTGCCACCGGGGATATCATTGCGGGCGATATCGCAACGAACAACATTCTGATCGATGGTAAAAGCATCAGCGCCGGAAAGCTATCGGCACGCGACGTGATCAACGCCCGATCCCGGAATGGAGACGCGTCGTTCGGCTTGCTCGATGGGTACGACATCCTGTTGAACACCGCCGGCACCGGCAATCTGGTCCTTTCGGGCATGACTGCCCGCCGCGATGCCATCATCAACGCCGCCGGCGACGTGCAGGCGAACGGCAACATCGAGGTCACGCGCCACGCCATCTGGTCCGGCAAATCGCTGGCCATCGGCGTTGCCCAGCCCGGAACGATGAATGTCGGCGGCTCGGCCGACCTCCATGCCACACAGGACGGCATCAACATGGCCTCGAAGCTGACCGCTGCTGGCATCGTGACGCTGCAAACCGATCGCGGCGCCATGACGCTTGGTGGCGACATCAGCGGCTCGACGGTCACGCTTCTCGGGTCGGGTGACGTCAATCTGCGGTCGAACATCACCGCAAACAATCTGACGATCGAACGGTCGCAGGTCAGTGGGGCCGAGGCGCCCCGCGTGCATCAGACCGCTGGCATTCTGAAGGTGGGCAAGCTTTCCGGCCAAGGACTGTTCAGTGCGGATATCACCGGGGCAAACCAGATCGACCGCATCGGCGACTTCTCGTCCGAAACCGCCTCGATAGCCAACGCGAAGAACCTTGCCATAGACGGCGAGGTCATCGCCGGAGACACGACGCGGATCCGGGTAGCCGGCGACCTGACCATCACCGGCAATGGTCGGTTTACAGGTTCCAGCCAGAGCGTCGCGCTCTCCGCCAACACATTGACCAATCTCGCCGGCGCCTCCGCAATGGGCAGCGGCGTCGACTGGAAGATTTTCCTCCAGAGCCCTCAGGGCAATGATTTCGGCGGGCTCGACAGCGGCCGGACCGCAGTCTGGGGCAAGACGATGGACAGCGACCTGACGGGTGTCGCCGGTAACCGCTACGTCTTCGCCTGGCGTCCGACGCTGACCTTCACCTCGCTCGATGCCGGCAAGACCTATGGCGACGATGCGACCGCCTTGCTCGCCGGGCGCTATGCGGTGGGCGGCCTGCAACAGGGTATCGCAGGCGCCTTCCTTGGCGATACGCTGGCGAGCGCTTTCTCCGGCTCGCCGCTGCTCAGCTCGCTCGGCACCGCCGCCAACGCCGATGTCGCGGGCGGGCCCTATGCGATCGAAATC
>SEEL01000029.1 GCA_004144345.1 Hyphomicrobiales bacterium | reverse complement strand
GTCCCGTGCTCCTTCGTTGCTCTGTCCCAGCGGAAGGGGCGTCGGCGGCAGCAGAACCCGCCGCCAGCCGGCTGAGCGGCGGGTTCTGCTGCCGCCGACGCCCCTTCCGCTGGGACAGAGCAACGAAGGAGCACGGGACAGATCGGCATCGCCACCGCAGCGCGCCTGCTCGATGAAGGCTGGCGCGTCACTCTCGGCCACACCGGCCAACCCCTTCGACTACGCCGCCGAAGACGCCGCGCTCGGCTGATCGCTTGGCTTCCGCACCAGCAGCACCAGCCCGTCCACCGGCACGTCCCGCTCGCGCCGGATGCCCATCCGCTCGGTCGTGAC
The DNA here is from genome assembly GCA_004144345.1 of Hyphomicrobiales bacterium. GTDB lineage: Bacteria > Pseudomonadota > Alphaproteobacteria > Rhizobiales > Devosiaceae > Devosia_A. The sequence continues at coordinate 42,817 of SEEL01000029.1, read as the reverse complement.
CACCTCGAACCCTGCCGCCTCGCATTCGGCGGCCGCCTCTGCGGGATTGTGCGCGTAGCGCAGCTGCCGCCGCTGGAGCAGCGTTCCAGTTCCCTCGTGCAGTTCGAGGGAAAAGCCAAACAGCCCGCCCGGTGCCATCGCCCTGAGCGCCACCGCCAGCACCGGCGGCAGCGTCCCGCAATAGATGATCACATCCGCCGCCGTCAGCAGCTCGATGCCGCCGGCATCGCCGCTGAGGAACGTCACCAGCTCGGCCTGCTCGAGCCGGTCGTAAATGCCCTTGCGTTGCGCCTTCGCCAGCATCCGCTGCGAGAGATCGACCCCCTCGAGCCGCGCGCAGAGCGGCCGGATCACCGCCCCCATCAGCCCCGTGCCGCAACCAAGATCCACCGCCCGCGCCACCGGCCGTCCGCCCAGCGCGTCGCTCACCATGCGGCCCAGCACCGGCGGCACGGCATAACCGAGATCATCGAGCAGCTCCTGCTCGAACCGCCCCGCATATTCGTCGAACAGCGTCTCGACATAGCGGACATCCGTCCCCACCGGCGGCGGCGCCTCGCCATGCGCGGCGAGCGTCAGCGTCGCGCCAAAAATCCCGTCATGGTCGAGCGTCTGCACCTGCCGGTAGGCAGCGGTCGCCCGGCCTGCCTCGCCCGCATGCGCGTAATAGTCGCCCAGCAACTGCCAGCCCGCCGTCCAGTGCGGCGCCAGTTCCAGCGCTCCCGCCATCACCTCGGCGGCGGCCGCAAAATCCTGGGCATGTGCCATCGCCGCCGCGACACCGGCGCGGCGGTCCACGGCGTAATCGCCGGACGAAAACTGTATGGGACGCATGAAGCAGCACCAGGGGCGGCGTGCACTACCTCAACCATGGCCGAAAGCAAGGGGGTTTGACGCCCGCCCCGCTCTGCGCTACTCGGAATCCGTCATGATGATGATCCGCACCTACGCTTCGGTCTTTCTGCTCGCCTGAGCACCGGCCCCTCGGGCCCGCCGAAACCTGTCGTCCTGCCGCGCGCGGGACTGAACTCATGCGAGATCAACAATGCCCAACATGCCTGTGCTGAGCCCGGCTCAGATCACCTCCTTCATCGCCGATGGCTTCGTGCGCATCGACAATGCCTTCACCGCCGAAACCGCCGCCGACGCCCGTGCCATCCTCTGGCGCGACGCGGGCGTCGACCCGGACAATCCGGCGAGCTGGACCAAGCCCGTCATCCGCCTCGGCGGTTACGCGCAACAGCCCTTCCGCGACGCCGCCAATTCCCCGGTGCTCATATCGGCCTATGATCAGCTCGTCGGCCCCGGCCGCTGGGCGCCGCCCCAGGGCCTCGGTACCTTCCCCATCCGCTTCCCCTCGCCCGACAATCCGGGCGATGCCGGCTGGCATGTCGATGCCTCGATCCCAGGCGACGATCCGGCGGATTTCTTCAGCGTCCGGGTGAACATCGCCAGCAAGGGCCGCGCCCTGCTGATGCTGTTCCTCTTCACCGAAACCGGCCCCGACGATGCCCCCACCCGCATCCGCATCGGCTCGCACCAGCGCTTCGCCCGCCACATCGCCGATAGGGGCGAACGCGGCGTGTCGCTGCGCCAACTGCTCGACGAGGCCTACGACTGGGATGAAGGGGCCGCCGAAGTGCTGGCCACCGGCAGCCCGGGCACCGTCTATCTCTGCCACCCGTTCCTCATTCACTCGGCCCAGCCGCATCGCGGCACGCGGCCGCGCATCATGGCCCAGCCGCCGCTCTTTCCGCGCGGCGAGCTTGCGCTGGAGCGGTCCGATAGTGCCTACTCGCCCGTAGAGATCGCCATACGCAACGCCTTGGGACGCTGATGATCGAAGGGAAGCTCGCGGCCGTAGACAGCTACATCGCGGGCTTCCCGCCCGATGTCGCGTTCATCCTCGAACGCCTGCGCGACACCATCCACAAGGCCGCCCCCGGCGCCACCGAGGGCTTCAAATACGACATGCCCGTCTTCCGCCATGGCGACGGCTACATCTTCTATCTGGGCGCCTGGAAGAAGCATGTCGGCCTCTACCCCATCTACCCGCAGGCGCCCGCGCTCGAAGCGGAACTCGCGCCGCTCCGGGCCAGCAAGGACACGGTCAAGCTCGTCTACAGCAAGCCCATCCCCTACGGCCTCGTGACCCGGCTGGTGAAGGCGCGGCTCCGTGCGCTGAAGTCGAAATCCTCGGCATAGCGGCCACTTGCCATTAACGCTTGAAGCAACTCCGGCTGGAAACGGAGCAATGGCCCGCGCATGGTCGGGCATGCGCAATATTTTGATCCTGTTGCTTCTGGTTTTACTTCCGGCTGCTCCGCTGCACGCGGCCGAATCCGCTCTCGAAGCCTGCGCCCGCCTCGCCGCCCATCCGCAGGAGGAGATCGGCGTCAGCGCGGCCTTCGAAAGCCTCGCCACCAGCGACGCCCTGCCGGTCTGCCAGCAGGCCCATGCCGAGGCACCGGACGATGCCGCGACCACCTACCGTCTCGGCCGCGTGTTCGCGGCCAAGGGCAGCCATCTGGAGGCGGCCCAGTTCTTCCTCGAAGCCGCCCTCGCCGGCTACCCGATGGCCCAGGCCGCCTATAGCGCCATCCTGCGCGAGGGCCGCGGCGTGCAATGGGATCCCGTCGCCTCCCTCACCTGGCTGAAGCGCGCCGCCGACCAGGGCCATGCCGGCAGTCAGCTCGAACTCGGCACGCTCTATCTCGATGGCCTTGGCGTGGCGCCCGACGTCGACAAGGCCGAGCAAGCCTATCTCGCGGCCGCCTCGCATGGCCTCGCCGCCGGCTGGTGGGGCCTCGGCAACATCTATAGCCGGGAATATGCCGGCCGCATCGACCGCCCGCGCGCCATCCGCTACTACGAGCAGGCCCTCGCCGCCAATGTGCCCGAAGCCGGCGTCGATCTCGGCCGGCTGAAGCTCTGCGACTGCCCCGAGCGCGATCTCGATGGCGCAATCGCCCTGTTCGAGGCGGCGAGCGAGTTGGACATAGCGCCGGGCTGGTACCAATTGGGCATGGTCTACGTTGACAACCAGTTCGGCCGCCGCGACCCGGCCCGCGCCGTCGCCGCCTTCCAGCGCGCCGCTGATCTCGGCGACGTTCACGCCGCCTTCCAGCTCGGCCTTGTCTTCGAACGCGAAGCCGAGCGCCGGCCGGAAGTCCGCGCCGACTCCGAGAAATGGCTGCGCATCGCCGCCCGCGCCGGCCTGCCGGAGGCTCAACTCGCCCTGGGCAAGGCGCTGCTCTTTGCTCCGGAAGACCGCCGCAATCAGGAAGACGGCACCCGCTGGCTCGAATCTGCCGCCGCCGCCGGCATGCTCGACGACTTCATCCTGCTCTACGACTACTTCATACAGCCGGGCGTCGACGACCTCGACCGCGTCTATGAATACGGCATGATCGCCAGCCAGTTCGCCGACCCCCAAATCGCCAACTGGGGCGCCTACATGATGGAGCAGGTCATGGAGCGCAAACGCCTCGAGGGCCTCGAACCCCCTCGCCCGCCCCTCGGCAGCGGCCGCGGCTAGCGCCGGCCCGCAAAACTCTACTCACGGCGCGGCAAGCGCTGGACGCGGCGCGCGCCGCCGCCTAGCTTCCGCAACTCTTCGGTGCGCTCCGGCCTTTCTCCTCCATGCATCTCAAAGTCGCGTCCTACAATATCCGCAAGGCCGTCGGGCTCGACTGGCGTCGCAAGCCCGAACGCGTGCTCCGCGTCCTGGTCGAGATCGATGCCGACATCATCGCCCTGCAGGAGGTCGATCGCCGCTTCGGGTCGCGCATCACCGCGCTCGACCCGGCTCTGATCGAAGCCGAAACCGGCTACCGCGCCATCCGCTTCTCCGAGCGCCCGCAGAGCCTCGGCCACCACGGCAATGTCATCCTCGCCCGCAAATCCATCCACGTGCTTTCAGCGCGCCCGATCCTGCTCCCCCATCTCGAACCGCGCGGCGCCGCCGTGGCCGATCTCGATTGCGGCGGCCGGACGGTCCGCGTCGTCGGCATGCATCTGGGGCTCACCCGCAAATGGCGGCAGCTCCAGACCCAGACCATCGTCTCCGAACTCACCGCCCTCGAAGCCAACCTCCCCACCGTGCTGATGGGCGATCTCAACGAGCCGGACCTCAAATCCGGCGTGCTCCGCGCCTTCGAGCAGCGCCACACCGTCGCCGCGTGCGGCCCGAGCTTTCACGCCTCGATGCCGGTCTTCTCCCTCGACCGCATCATCGTCACCGAGGACATCGCCATCGCCGAAGCCGGCGTCCACCGCACCCCCCTCTCCCGCGACGCCTCCGACCACCTCCCGATCTGGGCGAGGCTTACTCTGCCGAACTGAAGTCTTGCCGAGCCCCAAATAAACCGGCAACAAATGTCGGCTTCAGGGGGCTAATGTGAACGCAACATCTGGGCCGACGTTGACGGCGACAGTTCTCACGTCGCTTGTCTTGGCCATTACTTTGGCCGTGCTGCCGCTTTTCGGCGTCACCTACCCGCCACTGAGCGACCTGCCCAATCACCTCGCACGCATTGCAGTCCTTCGCGCCGCCGAGGGCAGCCCCCTGCTCGACTACTACCAGGTGCATTGGGCCATCATTCCCAATCTGGCGACCGACCTGCTGCTGTTGGGTGCCAGCCAATTCATGTCACTGGCTCTGGCCTCGAAGTTGCTCGTCGCACTCATTGCCATAGGCTGGATCGTCGGCCCTTTGGCGTTGCATTACGCCGTCTATAGGCGGCTCTCGATCGCCCCGCTCATCGGCGCCGCATTCCTATTCAACCGTGCGCTCGCCATGGGATTCATGAACTTCACCTTCGGTGCGGTCGCGGTCGTCTTCGCGCTGGCGATCTGGATCCTGCTCGAACGTAAATCCGCGGCAGTCCGACTGCTGGCGGCCATCGCGCTGGCGGCGGCCGTGTTCTTCTCCCACCTCTTCATCGCGGCCATCTTTCTGATCGCCATTGGGTTGTGGGAATTGTTGCCCTGGGTCCGGCGCAGCTCGCCGTTCGCCCTCCGGGCGCTCCTTGTCGCCGCCGCCAGTGCAACGATTGCTCTGGGTTGGTTCCTGACACCCCGGGAGGCCCTGCCGACATGGGCCGATGGCTGGCCAACCGATCCCCTCGGCTTCGTTGCCGGGGGCGTGATGGATATGGCCGCCTTCCTGCAGGCCGGCAGTTTCTGGAGCATTCTTTCCTTCATCGCGCTGGGCATCGCTATTGTGGTCGCGCTGTTCCGGCGGCCGGATCTGCGTCTGGGCCTCATCACGGCGTCGCTGCTGCTGCTGCTTTTCGTCTTGCCCTCCAACTTGATGGGCGGTGCCAACGTCGACTTCCGGATGCTGGCGCCATTCTGCTTGTTCGCTGCCGCCTGGCTGCCCTTCCGTATGGAACGGTGGGGACGCGTCCTGTGGCCCGCTTTTATCCTGATCCTCCTGACCGCCCAGATTGCCGCGGTAAGCAGCATCTGGCAGCGCGACGAGGCACGGTATCAGCGCCTCCATGCCATCGTGACCGACGTCCCTGAAGGCGCCCGGCTCTACAGTGTGGCGCTGCTGCGGTCGACGCCTCCGGGCGAGCGCACCTATGTCTACGGCACCAGCGGCCTGTTGCATTATGCCAGTTACGCCACTGTTGAACGCAGTGTGGTCGTCCCCTCGCTCTTTGCAAGGGCTCCGCAGCAACCCATGGTCGTTCGGGCTGAATACGCCACTCGCCACGCCGAACTGGCGCACGGCATGTCAAAGGCCATCGATACGGTGGACTGGCCCGCCGCTATTGCCGATTTCGACTATGTGCTCATTGTGGTTGGCGGTACCGTCACCACGCCGCCCGGCCTCGTGCCTCTCGACAGCGACGGCATCTTCCATTTGTTCAGGGTCACGCGCTGAAGAACCGCTCCGCCGCGGCGATGGCGCGGTCGATAGCGGCACTGTCGACGTCGAGATGCGTCACCCAGCGCTGCTGGGTCTTGCCGTAGCCGCCGGTGACGCCGAACCCTTCGGCCCCGAGAAAGTCGGAGAACGCCTTGGATCGGGCCGGCGCCACGCTCACCCAGACGATGTTGGTATCGGGCGGCGTCACCGCGAGATCCGGTATCCGTGCCAGCCCCTCAGCGAGCCGTCTGGCATTGGCGTGGTCGTCCGCCAGCCGCTCGACATTGTGCTCGAGCGCATAAAGTCCCGCCGCCGCGAGGATGCCCACCTGCCTCAAGCCGCCGCCCAGCGCCTTGCGCAGGCGGCGCGCCTTGGCCAGCAACGCCGCCTCGCCGACCAGCACCGAGCCGATCGGCGCGCCGAGCCCCTTGCTGAGGCACACCGACACCGTATCGAACGGTCGCGCGATCTCGGCCACGTCGATATTGCCGGCCACCGCCGCGTTGAACACCCGCGCCCCGTCGAGATGCGTCGCCAGCCCATGGGCGCGCGCCAGCGCCGTCGCCTCGCCGATCCATACCTGCGGCATCACCTTGCCGTGGAACGTGTTCTCGAGCGCCACGAGCCGCGTCGTCGCCACATGCGGATCGTCGTCGCCGATCGCCGCCTCGATATCGGCCAGCGCCAGCGTGCCGTCCGGCTGGTGCGGCACCGGCTGCGGCTGCAAACTGCCGATCCAGGCCGCGCCGCCCTGCTCATGCGCGTAGCAATGCGCCTCCATGCCGGCGATATAGCCGTCGCCCCGCCCGCAATGCGCCAGCAGCGCCAGCAGATTGGACTGCGTGCCCGAGGTCATGAACACCCCGGCCGCCTTGCCGAGCCGCTCGGCGACCGCAGCTTCGAGCCGCTGCACCGTCGGATCGTCGCCGAACACGTCATCGCCCACTTCGGCTTCCGCCATGGCGCGGCGCATGCCGGCGCTCGGGCGTGTCACGGTGTCGGAGCGGAAGTCATCGCGAATTTGTGTCATGAAGCTCTCAAAAGACTGGGGCACAATCGCCCGGTCCAGGCGTTGGTATACTGGACGCTGCCGTACGATTGACGTAAACGTCAAATTCTCTTCTCTCCGCGCTGCTGGACGCGAGTGGTCCGTTGCAGCGGGATATCACGGGTTCATCGAACCCGAACGCGTCGAATTGCTATCATCTATTGCGCCCCGCAAAGCCCCTCGCCGCGCGGCGTTTACTGTTGTTCTGCGACATATTGTGTCCGTTAACTTTTCAGGCTAGAACGCTGCTGTCGAATATTGCGGCCGACTGTTCGTGCCTGGCGACGCCTAAACGCGCCTGCTGACGTCACTAGCGACATTTCGATTGGCGAGGTCGCCTCGGTTGGGGCCCGCCACGGCAGACTGCGAGAGGGACTTATATGGCTACCGGCACTGTAAAATGGTTCAACGGGCAAAAGGGCTACGGCTTCATCCAGCCGGATGAGGGCGGGGCGGATGTGTTTGTTCACATCTCTGCCGTCCAGCGCTCGGGTCTGAATGGCCTCGATGAGGGGCAGAAGGTGAACTACGAGATCGTCAAGGATAAGCGGACGGGCAAATCCGCTGCCGACAATCTCACCACGGCTGGCTGATCTCAGCCAAACCGCGACAAACATGAAGGGCGTGGCTCGGGCAGCCACGCCTTTTCTGTTTTCGGGCTATCCTCTTGAAATTGCAGCAGCATAGCGCCGCACATAGCATGCTATCGTGCGCCCCCTGGCGCCCTGCCCCACCGGTTTTCCCGCCTGAATCGCCGTAAAATCATCCGCCGGGAGTTCCCGTGCGGCATTATTGTTGTATGTCAGCGGCTTAGGTCGACCAACCTGATCCGCCGCCTGAGGCATCGGGCCGCTGGGGAGCCGCCCTCACCTTGTCATCTTCGGTGGGCATCTCTATCTCCCACGCTGTCCAAAACCCAAACAAAACGCTTCACTAGAACGACGCTCTCGTCCATGCTGGAAGAAAGTTCCAGAGAATTCTTTTAGGAAAGGGAAACCGATGGCCCGCGCCGCCGCTAAAAAAGTAAAGCCCCGCAAGCGCTTGACCGGTGACGAACGTCGCGAATCAATCCTCGACGCAGCCCTCGGCTGCTTCCTCGAAAAGGGTTATATCGCCACCACCATCAACGATATCCGCGAAGCGTCGGGCGCCACCACCGGCTCGATCTACCATTTCTTCGATGGCAAGGGCGCGCTGGCCATGGCGCTGCTCGAGGACGCGGTCGCCGGCTGGTCCGGTGAATCGACCAGCACCAGCGAAACGCCGGAGGCCGTCGTCAAAGCGTCCGCTGCCGGTCTGATCAGCTGGGGCCTCAAGAATCCCGAGCTGTTCCGCTTCATGGACGAAATCCGCACCCTCGCGGTCACCGCCCCGGAATTCGCCGACATCGCCGACACCCTGGTCGAGGGCCAGAGCTCGGTGTCGACCAGCTTCTCGAAATTCGTGAAGGCCAAGAAGGTCAAGGATCTGCCCTGGCCGGCCGCCCATTCGCTGATTTTCGGGCCGGCCTACAACTATCTGCGCCTTGCGACCACCGGCCGTGCCCGGATCGCCGCCAAGCGCGCCGCCGAGCTGTTCGGCGACGCTGCCTGGGTCGCGGTCAAGGCCTAAGCTACTGCAGCGGCGGGGCTTTCCAGCCCCGCCCTGCCTGCCGCTTGACCGCGGCGCCCCGGGCGGGCAGGTTGCCGCCCGTATTGATGACCTGCCGGTCCGCGAACGCCAAATGGGGCGCAAGCGGACTTTTGACTTTCTGAGACTGGGAGATGCGACCATGGACAAGATTCCGATGACCCCCTCGGGGCATGTGGCCCTCACTGAGGAATATCGTGTCCGCACGTCCGAAGAGCGGCCGCGCATTGTCCGCGACATCTCCGAAGCCCGCGCCCATGGCGATCTCAGCGAAAATGCCGAGTATCACGCCGCCAAGGAGCAGCAGAGCCTGAACGAGGGCCGCATCAAGGAACTCGAGAGCCTGCTCGCCCTCGCCGAGATCATCGACGTGTCAAAGCTGTCCGGCTCGACCGTGAAATTCGGCGCGACGGTCAAGATCGTCGACGAGGACACCGAAAAAGAGGTGAAGTACCAGATCGTCGGCGACGCCGAGGCGAACGCCAGCGAAGGCCGCATCTCGATCTCTTCGCCCATCGCACGCGCCATGATCGGCAAATCCAAGGGCGACAGCTTCGAGGTCGCCGCTCCCGGCGGCTCGCGCAGCTACGAGATCCTCGACCTCAAATACATCTAGGCCTGCCGCCGCATCCCGCCGGCGCGCTCCCCTACGAGAAGCGCCGGTGCTGAGCCTTTCCGCCGTTGCATAGCTCGGCCGTACTGCCGCCGGGCCGTCCGCCGCAAAGCCATGCTCGCGATGCCCATTCCTTGGGCAAATGCCACCGGGCTGTGACATTTCGGTGAGTTGCTAGAGAATCCGGGGCTTTGCGGGTACCCCCGACTTGAAAGCGACATAGCTCGGCTACTACATTGCTAGCCTATACGAGGGACTATCAGATGCACTCCAAGGTTGTGATTATCGGGTCGGGACCGGCCGGATATACCGCGGCTATCTATGCGGCTCGCGCAATGCTTGAGCCGCTGATGATCATGGGCACCCAGCCGGGCGGCCAGCTGACCATCACCACCGATGTCGAGAACTACCCGGGCTTCGCCGACGTCATCCAGGGCCCCTGGCTCATGGAGCAGATGAAGGCACAGGCCGAGCATGTCGGCACCAAAATCGCCCACGACCTCATCGTCGACGTCGATTTCGACCATCGCCCGTTCCGCCTCACCGGCGACAGCGGCAAGGTCTACACCGCCGATTCCGTCATCGTCGCCACCGGCGCCCAGGCGCGCTGGCTCGGCCTCCCCTCTGAATCGAAATTTCAGGGCTTTGGCGTAAGTGCCTGCGCCACCTGCGATGGCTTCTTCTATCGCGACAAGCATGTGCTGGTGATCGGCGGCGGCAACACCGCGGTCGAGGAAGCGCTGTTCCTCACCAATTTCGCCTCCAAGGTCACGGTCGTGCATCGCCGCAGCGAGTTCCGCGCCGAGCGCATCCTGCAGGACCGGCTGTTCAAGCACCCCAAGATCGAAGTGCTGTGGAATACCGAGCTGGCCGACATCACCGGCACCAACATGCCGCCCTCGGTCACCGGCGCGGTGCTGCGCAACACCACCACCGGCGAGACCAGTGCCATTCCCGTCGACGGCATCTTCGTCGCCATCGGCCACACGCCCTCCACCTCGATCTTTGCCGGCAAGCTCGACATGAAGCCCGGCGGCTATCTGCAGGTGAAGCCGGGCACCACCGAGACCAACATCCCGGGCGTCTTCGCCGCCGGTGACGTCACCGACGACGTCTACCGCCAGGCGGTCACCGCCGCGGGCATGGGCTGCATGGCCGCCCTCGAAGCCGAACGTTTCCTCGCCGCCGAAGATCTGGCCGAAGCCGCGGAGTAATCATGCTCGACTGGGACAAGCTCAGGATCTTCCATACCGCCGCGGAGTCCGGGAGCTTCACCCATGCAGCCGAGAAGCTGAACATGAGCCAGTCTGCCGTGTCGCGGCAGATTTCGGCGCTCGAGGAAGATCTCGGGCTGAAGCTGTTCATTCGCCACGCGCGCGGCCTCGTGCTCACCGAAGTGGGCGAGCAATTGTTCCGCACCGCCCACCGCATGCAGTCCGAACTGCTGCAGGTGCAGGAGCTGATGTCCGAGAGCCAGGACGTGCCGACCGGCCAGCTCATCGTCACCACCACGGTGGGCATCGGCTCCACCTGGCTGTCGAGCCGCATCCACGAATTCCTGATGCTCTATCCGGACATCCAGATCGACATCAAACTCAACGATTCCGAGCTCGATCTCGCCATGCGCGAGGCCGACGTGGCCATCCGCCTGCACCGCCCGAACCAGTCGGAAATGATCCAGCGCAAGCTGTTCACGGTGCACAACCACTTCTACGTGTCGCTCGACTATCTCGCCGAGCATGGCGAGCCGCGCACCCTCGAAGAGCTCGACCAGCACCGCATCATCACCTTCGGCGAGCCGGTGCCGCAGCATCTGGGCGACATCAATTATCTCGAGCGCCTCGGCCGCGCCGATTCCTCGCCGCGCCGTGCCTCCATGAAGGTCAACGCCATCATGGGCATGATGCAGGCGTGCCGCGCCGGCATCGGCATCGCCATGCTGCCCGACTATGTCACCGAGAACGAAACCCGGCTGAAGCGCGTGCTGACCGGCGTCGAACTGCCGGCCTACGAAGCCTATTTCGTCTATCCCCCTGCCCTCAAGAATTCGAAGCGCGTCGGCGTTTTCCGCGATTTCCTTGTCGGCAAAGCCCGCGAGTGGCAGTTCTAGTCCCGATGCACCGTTTGTTTGTTGCCGCCGTCCTCGCCGCCTCGATCGCGACGCCCGCCCTCGCCCAGTCGACGCTCAGCCTCAACGACATTTCGCGCCTTTATTGCGAAGCCCTCGTCGCTGCCGACATGAGCACGGTGCAGCCCATCCTGACGCCCGACCTCACCACCACCATCGAAGGCCGCACCGGCATTGTCTGGCAGGGTTACCCCGGCACCGTCACCGCCTGCCGCATGGTCGGCGCCAGTGGCAGCTTCGACCACCCCGAGGCCGTGCTGTTCTACATGCTCGCCGACGGCACCTCCGGCTCCGACCGCCTGGTCCTGAGCTTCATCGACGAACAGATCCGCATAAACGACGTCGCCTTCGCCGATGGCGGCTCGCTCCGCCAATCGCTCGCCGCGCAATAATCCGGTTCAGCGCCGGTTCAGCCACCCCCGCCCATACGGCGCCAACAGCGTCATTTGGGGGTTTTCATGCGCTCATCTCTCCTCGCCATCCTGCTCGCCGCAGGCTTCGTTGCCGTGCCGGTCCGCGCCGACGACAGCATGGCCACGCTCAAGCCCGAGCAGATCGGCCAGATCTTCTGCCTGTCGCGCACCGGCAATGATGAAGGCGCCATCGAGGGCCTGCTCTCGCCCGCCCTCAAATCCGGCATGGCGGAAGCATGGGCGGCAAATGCCGCCTGGGAAGCCGCCAATCCCGGCGAAAAGCCGCCGCTCGGCGACGGCATCCCGTGGCAGGCCTGGCCCGACTATGCGCCCGAATGCACTGTCGGGCTCGTCACCCTGATGAAATCCGATGCGCGGGTCGAAATCGCCTACGCCTTCCCCGATCAGCCGGATGCCAACTTCACCGACACCCTGTTGCTCAAGCGCGTTGAGATGCCCGCTTTCCAGGCCGCTTTCTGGCGTGTCGACAATATCGCCTACGCCACCGGCGGCGATCTGCGCGCCGTGCTGGCGGAGCTTGTCGCTGGCGAGTGAGGCCATACGACTTTAGTTAGTATTCAAACCATATGCATGCGATGCATAGCAGGCATGTCGTTGATTTCATTGAGCAGAATCGTTCACCACCCTATATCCCCGGTCAGACGCAGCGGGCACTTCTCCCTCCCAGCTCTCTGTGTCCCTCCTGTCGGAGGCTCCCTCGCCTCCTTCAATTGGCCCTGCTCCCCCTCGAGCAGGGCCTTATTGTTTCTGCCGCCATGAGCTATGCGTTTTTTGCTCGCCGTTCGGCCGCCCCCCGACACCGCCTATCGGTTAACAGTGCCTGAACGGGCGGCAGCCTGCGACAAAATGGGTCAACATACCTGACCTTACCTGCGCTGAGTGCATGGCTGGCATGTCAGTGAGCGCATTGCTTAAACCGCTTTGAAACAGCATATTCACCTTGTCGCTGAGACGCCGCACCGCATCCTCCTCCCGCGGTCCCGCATCTCCCGGCACGGATCGAGCCGAATCCTCCTCCCTCGGCAAGGTCCATAGGCAAACGGCGTATCCTCCTCCCTCGTCCGTTTGCCACACTTTCGTAGGGCTCCATCTTCGGATGGAGCCCCTTTTTTTGTCCGACCGTCCGCTGAACATCGACCTATGCGTTTTGGCATGGGTGGGCTTCCGACTTCGCGTTTGTCGGACTCGGTCGGGGACCGCATAACGGACCCACGAACTGCCTGCCAATCCTCCTCCCTGGCGCAGTTCCAGAGAATCGCGGCCTTCCTCCTCCCTGGCCGCCTCTCAACGGTCATTCGCTCCGGCGAATAACCCGAAGGCCTCGCTCATCCCCTCGAGCGAGGCCTTTTAGTTTTCAGGACATTCTCGACCTCCTCACGGCGCCCGGCAGTCGGCGTCCTCTCCCGCCTGCGGGGGAGGGGGACCACGCCCTCGCGTGGTGGAGGGGGGAGCACCTTGAGTGGAGCCAAGTCCTGTGATGCGCAGCCCCGCGAAGCCGGCAGCCGGAGTTGCCTCAACCACGGAGCCCATCCCTCCCCACCGGGTAGGGGGGACCGGCGAAGCCGGTGGGTGGGGCAAGCCACACCCACAAATTCATTCCCGCGCAGGCGGGAATCCAGGGCAGTCAGCACGGTGACCGTGGCCCCTCAAGGGATGACGCAGTGTGCCCCACCCACCACGCTACGCGTGGTCCCCCCTCCCCAGCGCTGCGCGCCGAGGAGGGAGACCCGACTGCCGGCACCTTGAGCGGAGCCCATCCCTCCCCACTCAGCGGTTGGTCGAAGCACGCGTCTCCGCGTGCTTTGGACAGAGCGCAAGAAAGCGCGAGGGGGGAAGGCGGTGGGTGGGGGCGAGCCCCACGAACCACCCCATCACGCCAAACCCACCAAACATCATGTTCGATATTCTTGACATCGCGTAAAACATCCTCCATATGGCGTCTCAGATGTTTGGCACTGGAGCCCGCCATGTCCTTCCGCGAAAAGAATGCCTGGATCGCCTCGATCACCACCATCCTCGTCTGGGGCTACTATTTCTTCGAGGTCTGGCGGTCCTTCCAGATGGGCACCGTCGATGGCCTGCTGACGCGATTCTGGGTCTGCATGGGCTTCACGGTCGTTCTGATGCTCGGCCTCAACCTGCTCGCCACGCGCAACCGCATCAGGGATTTCGGCGCCCGCCCCGATGAGTTCGAGCGGCAGATCGAAATGAGCGCCACCACCATCGCCCACCGCCTGCGCGGCTGGCTGCTGCTCGGGCTGGCCGTCGCCTGCCCCTGGCTCAGCACCATCATCGCGCCGGCCTTCCCGGCGGATCCGGCCGGCGCCACCGCCATCTTCATCGCCAATCTGATCCTCTTCGGCCTCGTCGTGACCGAATTGGTTGTCGAGCTGATCCACATCGCCCGCTTCCGGATGACCGCGTGATGGCTGCCCCTCCCCCCATCACCAACACCATCCGGCGGCTGCGTTTCGACGCCAACGAGATGACCCAGCAGCAATTGGCCGATGCCATCGGCATGACCCGGCAGACCATCGCCGCCATCGAACAGAACAAATACTCGCCGTCCCTCGAGGCCGCCTTTCGTATCGCCGAAGTCTTCGGCGTCGCGATCGGCGATGTCTTCCAGTGGAAAGCCGGCGAGCCAGGAGACAGAAAATGAAAGCCGTGACCTATCGTGCCTATGGCGGTCCCGAGGTGTTGAACCTCGTCGATCTGCCCAAACCCTCCCCTGCCTCGGGCCAGCTTCTAGTCCGTGTCCGCGCCACCTCCGTCACCTCGGGGGATGCCCGCATGCGCGCCTTCAACATACCCGGGCCGTTCAAGCTTCCGGCCCGCTTCATGCTCGGCTACCCGGCACCGAAGAATCCAATTCTAGGCTACGAGTTCGCCGGCGAAGTGGAGGCCGTGGGTGAAGGCGTCAGCCGCTTCAAGCCGGGCGATCGCGTCTATGGCGGCACCTTTGGCGCCTATGCCGAATATCTCACCATCGCCGAAACCGGCCCGATTGCGCCGATGGAGAAAAGCCTGAGCTTCGAAGAGGCGGCGTCGATCGGTTTCGGCACCACCACGGCAATGCACTTTCTCAACAGCGGCAAGGTCGGCCCCGGCACATCCATCCTGATCATCGGGGCCTCCGGCTGCGTCGGCGTCTACTCGATCCAGCTCGCCAAGCACCTTGGCGCCACGGTCACCGCCGTCTGCTCCGGCCGCAACGCCGAACTCGTGCGCTCCCTCGGTGCCGACCGCGTGATCGACTACACCAATGAGGATTATGCCGGCTCCGGCCCCTACGATGTCGTCATGGATGCGGTCGGCGCCACCAGCTTCAACAAGGTCAGACTGCTGCTCAAGCGCGGCGGGGTGTTCCTCAACGTGGTGATGAACACGCCCGATCTGCTCGCCATCCTGTCACCCTTCAAGGATGGCAGGCGCATCGTCAGCGGCAGCTTCGATACCACGCAGGCCATGCTGCTCACCATCAACGATCTGGTGGCCGCCGATGCCATTGCCCCGGTCATCGATCGCACCTACGCGCTCGAGCAGATCCGCGAAGCCCACGCTTACGTCGATACCAAACGCAAGCGCGGCGCCGTTGTGGTGACCATCTAGGGCGGCTGTCAAAACTCCGCTTAGCGGATACCGGCACAAAACTCCTGGATGCGGCCCACCGCATCCTCGAGTTCCTTGTTCGAGGCGGCATAGCTGAGCCGCATCGCGCCGGGCGAGCCGAACGCCGTTCCATGCACCAGCGCCACGCCCGTCTCATCGAGCAGCGCCATGACGAAATCCTCGTCGGTGTTGAGCTTGGTGCCCGTCTTGCTGGTCTTGCCCAGCAGATTCGTTACCGACGGGAACACATAGAACGCCCCCTCCGGCGTTAGGCAGTCGAGGCCGGTATTGGCATTGAGCCCCTTCACCACGAGGTCGCGGCGCTCCTGGAATTTCGCCCGCCAGCCGGCGAGGAATTCCTGCGGCCCGTCCAGCGCTTCCACCGCCGCCCATTGCGCGATCGAGGAGGGATTGGTGGTCGACTGGCCCTGGAGCTTCGTCATCGCGCCGATCAGTTCCTTCGGCCCCGTGCAATAGCCGATGCGCCAGCCCGTCATCGCGTGCGACTTCGACACGCCATTCATGGTCAGCGTCCGCGGCTGCAGCGCCGGCTCCATCTGCACCACCGTTGCGAAGCTGCCGCCATCATAAACCAGCACTTCATAGATATCGTCGGTCAGGACGTGCACATGCGGATGCCGCATCAGCACATCGGTCAGCGCCTTGAGCTCGGCCGCGCTATAGGCCGCGCCGGTCGGGTTCGACGGCGTGTTGAGGATCAGCCACTTCGTCTTGGGCGTGATCGCCGCGTCCAGCGCTTCCGGCGACAGCTTGAAGCCGGTCGAGGCATCGGCCCGCGCGAACACCGGCGTCGCGTCGCAGAGCCGCACGATCTCGGGGTAGCTCACCCAGTACGGCACCGGGATGATCACTTCGTCGCCCGGGTTCAGCGTCGCTAGTAGCGCGTTGAAGATGATCTGCTTGCCGCCCGAGCCGATCATGATCTCCTCGGGGGCCGCGCTGATGTTGTTGTCGCGCTTGAACTTGCGCGCCACCGCCGCCTTCAGCTCGGGAATGCCGTCCACATTGGTGTAGCGCGTCTTGCCCTCGGCCATGGCGCGGATCGCGGCTTCGCGCACATTGAGCGGCGTGTCGAAATCCGGTTCGCCCGCGGCCAGCGAAATCACGTCGCGGCCATTGCGTTTCATGTCCGCGGCCTTGCGCGAGATCGCCACCGTCGCGGACGGTGCAATGCGCGAGATAGCGTCGGACAGAAAGGCCATGAGTTCCTCCAGCTGCGGAGCGCGCTCAGGAAAGGTGGCCCCGGCTTTCCGGTTCGAGCGCGCGACCACTGTTAGGCCAGAGGCCTCTTAGAAGCGCCGCCCGGCGAAGGCAAGCCGTCCGTCGGTCTAGACGCCTACCCCCGGCGTCCGGATCAATTGCACCCCGCCCACCCGCCAGCCATCGGCCTCGAGGTTGAGCTGGTAGATCGCCTCATAGAGCGCCTGGTCCTTGCCCGTGAACGTCACCCGCTGCAGCACCACGCCCGCCTCGACCAGCTGGTAGCTGCCAAAGCTGTGCGAGCGCGACTCGAGGATCGGCGCATAGCCCCAATTGGCGATCGCCAGATAGAACTGCTCGGGATCGGCGAAATTCTCTTTGAACGACGCCCCCGCAAAGCTCAGCGCCGCCGGCGAGTCATGCAGCCGGAACGCCTCCACCTGCCCGGTGATCACGTCCTGCCACGGCGCCGGCGCCTCCTGCGCCTTCACCGGCGCAATCAGCATCAAAAACGACAGAACGATCGAGAACAGGGAGAGCTTCGTCATGCGGGCCTCCGTCGCCGCGGGGAGGAGGCCACATTTGTGCCCCGCTTTGGTCCGCGCGTCGTCCCATTAGCTACGTCGAATCTCCGCATTCGGTTGGCTTACTCACGCCCTTGTGAAGTTTTCCGCGTGAGTATCCACCGATGAGCCAGTCCACCGCCCCCGCCACCGAAGCTCAGCAGCCCCAGCCGAGCGCCGAAGCCACCAGGGCCCGTCGCAAGCTCGCCTTCACCACCACCACCATCGTCTCCTTCTCGCTGACGCTGCTCGCCGGCAGCATCGCGGTCCTCGCCGGCATGTTGCCCATCAGCGGCCTCACCCGCATCGAGCGCATCGATGTCGGCGCCGTGCTCTTCGCCGCGCCCATCCTCGCCCTCGTCCTCGCCATCATGTTCGAGGCGACCCGCATCGCCTTCACCCGCAAGGACCTGCCCGAGCCGCGCCGCCAGGATGTCATCCGCTGGACGCCCGGCCGCCGCGAGGGCTGAGCCGAAAGTCGCGGTCGATAGGACAGCCGGGCTGACTTTATCCGCCCTCCCGATAGGGGCAGACTGAGCGCCCGAGAGGAGGAGCTTACGATGCAGGTCGAGACTATCCTTCAATCCAAGGGCCGCGCGGTCACCACCGTCGGCCCCGGCGCCACCATCGCCGAGGCGGTGCAATTGCTGAACGCCAAGCGCATCGGCGCCGTCGTCGTCACCGACAATGGCAAGGTGGTTGGCATCCTCAGCGAACGCGACGTGGTCCGCCATCTTGGCACCGACTGGACCGCCCTGGCCCAGCGCCCGGTCCGCGATGTCATGACGAGGAACGTCATCAGCTCCGGACGCGACGCCACCGTCGCCGACGTCATGGAGCGCATGACCGAACACCGCATTCGCCATCTGCCCATCGTCGAGAATGGCGAACTCGTCGGCATCGTCTCGATCGGCGACGTGGTGAAGCGCAAGATCGAAGAGACCGAGTTCGAAGCCACCGCGCTCAAGGAATACATCGCCTCCTGAGGCGCCAGCGAACGGCCGGCGCTCCGGCGCCGCCTTTCCAAACTGTCCAAAGCTTCATGTGACCGCAATCTCGCGGTGAGGCGGCGCAGCCCAGTCTCCTTGCATCGGGATCGCGTCGATCCCCCTCCTAGGGAGCCTCCAGTGAAGCAATCAATCGCCCTCGCCGCGCTCGTCGCCACCACGCTCACCGTCGCCGTTGCGCCGGTCATGGCGCAGGGCAGCGCCAATCCCGTCGCCAACAAATCCGACCGCCAGGTGCATCGCATCGACCGCCAGGGCGGCATCGGCCCCGGTGCCTCTTTCCTCAATCTCACCTGCTCGCCGCGTGCCGCCGAGGAACTCGAGGTCGCCCTCGTCCGCCTCTCGCATCGCCTGAGCCTCACCGCCGAACAGACCACCCTGTTCGACACCTTCCGCACCAGCGCCCTCACCAACCAGACCAGCTTCGCCGATGCCTGCACCGAAGCGCTCGCCGACCGCAGCGCCGACGCGGAGCCCGACTTACTGGCCCGGCTGAAGTCGCGCCTCGCCCTCGAGGAATCGCGCCTTGCGGCCCTCACCGCCGTGCTCCCCGATTTCGAGGCGTTCTACGCCAGCCTGACCGACGCGCAGAAGGCCGACCTGATGCCCCGCCGCTGGCTCCGCCATGATGATCGCGACGGCCACGGCCGCCACGATGGCGGCGATCGCTCGCACCGCGCCCCGGCCCCCGGCCGCTGAGCCAATCAAACCCGGCGGGTTCCCTCTCCCGCCCGGCGGCGAGCTCGCCCCTCGCCCGATAGCCCCGGTCGCCCGGCCGGGGCTATTCTTATTCCGGCCAAACGGCTACCAAACCGGATCACTTCCGGGCGCCAATCATGACCACCCTGCCTCTCGATCCCGCGCGCATCCGCGCCGAGTTCCCCTCGTTCCGCCAGCCCGACCTGGCCGATTTCGCCTATTTCGAGAATGCCGGCGGGTCCTACACCTCCGCCCAGGTGCTCAACCGGATGCGCGACTTCTACTGGAACCACAAGGTCCAGCCCTACGAGTTCAACGGCCCGTCCCGCGCCGCCGCCCGCGCCATGGACGATTCCTACCGCCGCCTCGCTCAGGCCATGAACGTCGCCGCCGACTGGATCCATTTCGGCCCCTCGACCTCGGCCAACACCTATACGCTGGCCCGCGCCTTCGAGAGCTGGCTGCGTCCGGCCGATGCCATCATCGTCACCAATCAGGACCACGAGGCCAATTCCGGCGTCTGGCGCAAGCTCGCCTCGCGCGGCATCGAGATCCGCGAATGGCAGGTCGACAAGCAGACCGGCCACCTCGATCTGGCGGCGCTCGACAAGCTGCTCGACAGCAAGGTGCGCCTGCTCTGCATGCCGCATGTCTCCAACGTCGTCGGCGAGATCAACCCGGTCGCCGAAGCGGTCAAGAAGGCCAAGGCCTTCGGCGCCGTCTCGATCGTCGATGGCGTGTCCTACGCCCCGCATGGCCTGCCCGATGTGCTCGCGCTCGGTTGCGACATCTACCTGTTCTCGGCCTACAAGGTGTACGGCCCGCATCAGGGCATCATGGCCGTCCGTCCCTCGCTCGCCTCCGAACTGCCCAACCAGTCGCACTTCTTCAACGAGACGGCGCGCGAAAAGCGCCTCAACCCGGCCGGTCCCGACCACGCGCAGATCGCCGCCGCCGCGGGCATCGTCGACTATCTCGAAAAGGTCGCCGAGATCGCCGGCACCGCCATCCAGGGCGCCGGTCCCTTCCGCATCGCCCACAACGCCATGCGGGCGCAGGAGGTCGCTTTGCTCGCGCCGCTGCTCGATTATCTGCGCAAGAAGAACGGCATTCGCCTGCTCGGCCCCGACGATCCGGTCAAGCGCGCCCCCACCGTCGCCATCGTCACCGACCGGCCCGCGGCGCATGTCGCCGGCATGCTGGCGCGGCACAATATCGGCGTCGGCGGCGGCCATTTCTATGCCTACCGCCTGCTCGAGGCGATGGGCGTCAACCCGGCCCATGGCGCGCTGCGCCTCTCCTTCGTCCACTACACCACGCCCGAAGAAGTCGAACGGCTGATCAAAGCTCTCGACGCAGAGCTCTGATCCATATGAATCGTGCCATCGCTGTTCTGCTGCTCGTGATCTGCACGGCCCTGTGGGGCTTTGCCTTCGTGTTCCAGAAGGGGGCCATGGAGCACATGCAGCCCCTCACCTTCGCCGGCGTGCGCTATGTGCTCGGCACGCTCCTCGTCCTGCCGCTCGCCATCCGCGAATACCGGCGGCAGACGGCGAAGGGAGTCGTCATCAGCCGCGAGCAATGGATCCGCATCGGCATTCTCAGCGTCGCCTTCTTCCTCGGCGTGTGGTTCCAGCAGGTGGCGCTCATCACCACCAGCGTCACCAATGGCGGCTTCATCACCTCGCTCTATGTGATCTTCACGCCGATCGTCACCTACCTCACCATCCGCGCCAAGCCGCACCCGATCATCTATCTGGGCGCCCCGCTCGCTCTGTTCGGCATCTATCTGCTCACCGGCGCCGATTTCAGCAGCCTGAGCATTGGCGATCTGCAATTGCTGATCTGCGCCGTGTTCTGGGGCGTGCAGGTCTCGATGCTGGGCGCGCTGGTCAAGGAAACCGGCATGCCCATCTTCATCTCGACCGTCAATTTCGGTTCGGTGGCGGTGCTGGCCCTCGCCGGCGCGTTCGCGCTCGAGACGCCGGAACTGACGGGCATCTCGGCCGGCTGGATCGCGATTCTATATTCCGGCGTCTTCTCGACCGCCGTCGCCTTCACCTTCCAGGCCATCGGCCAGCAGCATGTGCCGGCCGCCAATGCCGCGATCATCCTCTCGGCGGAATCGCTTTTTGCGGCCCTCGGTGGTGCGCTGATCCTCCATGAAAGACTGCCGCCCCTCGGCTATCTCGGGGCGGCAGTCATTTTCCTGGCAATCATCACGGTCGAACTGGTGCCCGCTCTGCGCGGGCAGAAGCACGAACCTACTCTGCGGGAATCAGGGTGAAGTCGTCGCAGATGACGACATAGACGCAGCCCGACATCACGAATTTCTTGCCCGGGGTCAGGGTCAGCGAGCCGTTGAGTTCATACTGGCCCACCCGCATCTTGCCCTTCCATTTATTGTTGCCCGACGGCTTGGCGTTGCTCACCACATGCTTGCCGATATAGGGCTTCACCTGCCCCGTCGCCGCGCTGCCGCGCGCCGCCAGCAGCGTCACGCACAAATTCTTGCCATTGTCGCCGCACAAATTGAGCTCATAGTCCATCTTGCGGTCGCTGGTCTGGTAGATGCCAAGCGACTCCGCCGCCAGCACCGGGCTCATCGACATCATGGCCGCGGTGCCGAGCGCCACAATGGTCCGCAACGATCCGATCATCTGAATATTCCTCGTAGTCGGTAAGCGCCCCCGCGCGTGCCGCCAATCATGCGGTCGAATGGGACTGAATCAAGGCTCAATCGTCACCATCGGGGCTCAACCGTCCATCGTGGCGTCACAAGGGTGTCATGCGCCGCCCCTAGCCTCCCCTCATCCGGTAGCCCCCAACCACCGGACCCGGCCGCGCTGCCGTCGCCAACCGCCAGCGCCCCAAACCGCCCAAAGCCTGGGCCGCCCTCCCGCAGGGCGGCCATCTTTTTGTCCGCCACCCCACGCACTACACTTCGCGCCACCCCACAAATTCATTCCCGCGCAGGCGGGAATCCAGGGCAGTCAGCACAATGGTCGTGGCCTCTGGATCCCCGCCTTCGCGGGGATGACGCAGTGGACGCTGCATGCCCCACCCACCACGCTACGCGTGGTCCCCCCTCCCCAGCGCTGCGCGCCGAGGAGGGATAACCCGACTGCCGCACCTTGAGTGGAGCCCATCCCTCCCCACCGGGGAGGGGGGACCGGCGCAGCCGGTGGGTGGGGCGTGCCACAAGCACAACGTCATTCCCGCGCAGGCGGGAATCCAGCGCAGCTAGCACCGAGCTCGTCGCCCCACCCTCATCCGGGCTTCGCCCACCTTCTCCCATCAAGGGAGAAGGCGACGGAGCCGCGATGCCGGTGGGGTGGCCTTCTCCTTCGATGGGAGAAGGTGCCCGAAGGGCGGATGAGGGTGGGGCCCCAAACCACCAGAATCTACGCATTCATCCGCACCCCGAAAACCCTCAACTCCACTAATGCATTCCGCTCGCTAAGCCGCTCTCACAGCTAAACATTCCTCCAGAACCACCCCCGATTCCGGCCGACTTATCCACGTCGATTCCAGCGGGTGTATTATGCCCCTATCCGCTCTTCGGGAGCGATGGTTGCAAACGAGCAGCCGGGGAGCGGAGGCCGGGTGGGGCGGGGTCGCTCGCCACTAGCAACCCGGGATCGATGCTGTGTCCGCCATTGGCGGCACGGTGGACGGCAGGGACAGTTACCGACCCTGTCGAGCGGGTGCGTTAGGAGCCGGTAGGGCGGCGCATCTGAACCACCGCCGGACGTGGAGAGAGATTCCGGCAGATCATCGGTCCTGAGGCAAGCCCGGTTGCAGCGGCGAGGCGCGAGCCTCACCAACTGCGGACTACCCGCGTCGAGGCCAGCCCTCGCCGCTGCTCGCTCTCGCCCGAGAAGGGCAAGAGCAAGGGTTCTTTGACATCGCCGGTAGGGCCGGCGGAGGTTTCCGCTCGCCCTGTGAAATGTAAAAAGGCCCGCGCATCGCGCGAGCCCGAAAACTCAGTGCTGGCGATCTAACTCAGGCGTCCGTCTTGGCGCCGCTGACCACCGCATGCAAATCGATCAGCCCGACCATGCGGCTCTCATGCGTCACGATCCCGTTGAGCAGTTCCATATCCATCGAATTGCCCTCGGGCACATTGTGGATCTCGTCCTTACTCACGGTCAGGATGTCGCTCACCGCATCGACCAGGATGCCGACCCATTTGTCGCCGACCGACATCACCACCACCACATGGTTCTTGGTGGGCGAGGTCTGGCCTTCGCCGAAGCGGGCGCGCAGATCGAAGATCGGCACGATCGTGCCGCGCAAATTGATCACGCCGCGCACATATTCGCGCGTATTGGGCAGCGGCGTTGCACCATTCCAGGCGCGGATCTCGCGCACCGTGGTGATCTCGACGCCATAGGTCTGCTCGCCGATCGAGAAGGCAATCAGCTGCAGCGAGTTCTGGGCATTGATCTGGGCGACCTGTCCGTAGTCGTCCTTGTAGGCGAGATTGTCCATCTTCTGGTCCTTCTGCCGCCCTTCTAGGCGGCGTTCTTGTGGAGCGACAGGGTCCTGAGACCCTGCACATCAACGATTAGAGCGACATTCCCGTCGCCGAGGATGGTTCCCCCGGCGATGCCCTCGATCGACTGGAAATTCTCTTCAAGACTTTTGATCACGACCTGCTGCTGGCCGATGATGTCATCGACCACCAGGGCGACCTTGACCCCGCCCTCGGCCTCGCACAGCACGACGAAGCGGTTGGCCATCTCGCTGTCGGTGTCGAGCTGGAAGCGCTCGGCGAGATCGACGACCTGCACATATTCGCCACGCACGCGCAGCACTTTGGCACCCGACGGCGCCCGGCCGAAATCGGCGCGCGAACACTGGATGGTTTCAACGATCGAGGAGAGCGGCACCACATAGGGCGACGGGCCGACCTTGACCAGCATCACGTCGAGCACGGCCAGCGTCAGCGGCAAGCGCAGCGTCATGCGCGTCCCCTGTCCGGTGCGCGACTTCACATGCACCGAGCCGCCGATCTTCTTGATGTTGGACAGCACCACATCCATGCCGACGCCGCGGCCCGAAATGTCGGACACTTCAGCAGCGGTGGAGAAGCCCGGCGCAAAGATCAGCTGGTCGATCTGCTCGTCGGTCGGCGTCACGTCCATCGCGACGATGCCCTTTGAGCGCGCCACTTCGAGCACGCGCTCGCGGTTGATACCGCCGCCATCGTCCTCGACCGCGATCAAGATGTTGCCGCCCGCCTGCTCCGCCGAGAGGCGGATCGTGCCGGTCTCCGGCTTGCCGGCGGCGCGGCGCTTGTCCGGCATCTCGATGCCGTGGTCGGCCGAGTTGCGGATCATATGGGTCAAGGGATCGCTGAGCTGCTCGATCACCGTCTTGTCGATTTCGGTCGCTTCGCCGATCGTCTCGAGCTTGATCTTCTTGTCGGTCTTGAGCGCCAGCTCGCGCACCAGGCGCGGCATGCGGCTGAACACCGATTTGACCGGCTGCGCGCGGATCGCCATCACCGCGTCCTGCAGGCCGCGCGTCGTCTGCGCCAGCACTTCGAGACCGCGCACCAGTTCCTGGTAGCGGGCCCGCAGCGTGTCATCCATCTGCTGGGTGAGCATCGACTGGGTGATCACCAGTTCGCCCACCATGTTGACGACGCGATCGACCTTGTCGAGATCGACACGGATCGACTGCACGGCAGCGCCGCGGCGATCCTCGGGACCGCTGCGGCGATCCTCGGGCTCGTCATGCACAAGGCTCGGTCCGGCCAGCGGCGCGGCCGGCCGCGCTTCGGGCGCCGGAGCGACGGCACG
Organism: Hyphomicrobiales bacterium; assembly: GCA_004144345.1. GTDB lineage: Bacteria > Pseudomonadota > Alphaproteobacteria > Rhizobiales > Devosiaceae > Devosia_A. Next base: position 18,175 of record SEEL01000029.1, on the reverse strand, counting down.
CGGCGGCATCTCCTGCTGCACCGTCGCGGCGAGATCGGCAAAGCTGAGGGACGGGCCGGGATCGAGCGTCACCCCCGGCGGCGTCACGATAGCGGCAAGTTCGGTGAGCGATGGCTCGGGATTGCCGGCCAGCGGCACCAGCGGCGCGGCAGCCGGCACGGGCGGCGCGCCTTTCGAGAGCTGGACGATCGACAGATCGCAATTGCCCTCGACGAACTCGAACACTTCGGCGATCGCTTCGACATTGGCCGTCGGCGACAGCAGCGTCAGCTCCCACGCACAATAGACACCGAACGGTTCGAAATCGGCCAGCGGCGGAATTTCATTGAGCTTGGCCACCACGCCGAGCTCGCCCATATTGGCCAGTTCGCGGAACAGCAGCAGCGGATCATTGGCGCGCGCATAGAGTTCGCGCTGCGGCGCAAAGCGGATTTCCCAATGGCCCTTTTCGGCCGCCAGCGGCACCTGGGCAAAGCTGTCGTCGAGCGCCGCTTCGTCGGTCACTGCGCTGCCGCCACCGAGATCGACCATCACCGGGGTGAAGTCGATGTCGAACTCGTCCAGCGGCTCGCCATTGTCGGGCGTCTCGCCGCTGGTCAGCGCATCGAATTGCTTGCGCTCGTCATCGCCATAGGCCGCGCCGAGGCTGGCCCCGGCCTTCGCCGCATTGACGAAATCAGCGACGATGTCATTGGCCCGGATGCAGAGCTTGGTCACCGGCTCGCTGAGCTCGATGCGGCCGTCGCGCACATGGTCGAGCAGCGTCTCATAGGCATGCGAGAATGCCACCAGCTCCGCAAAGCCGAACGCGCCGCCGCCACCCTTGATCGAATGGATGGCGCGGAACACGGCGTTCAACCGGTCGGCGCTGCGGTCACCGCCCTCGATCGCCGCGAACTGCTCCTCGAGATCGAGCAGCAGTTCGGAGCATTCGTCGAAATAGGTGGCCTTGAAGTCGTCGAGATCGCTCAAATGGAAACCCTTCTGGGTTTGTTATGTCGCGGTCAGTGGACCACGCGATGGATCACCGAGATCAGTTTCTCGGGGTCAAAGGGTTTGACGATCCAGCCGGTGCCGCCTGCTGCGCGACCCTGGTCGCGCTTGTCCTGGCTGGTCTCGGTGGTGAGGATGAGGATCGGCAGCGAATTGTATTCGCCCGACGCGCGCACATTCTTGATGAACTCGATGCCATCCATCACGGGCATGTTGATGTCGGTGATCACGACATCCACCTGCTCGCGGCTCAGCACATCGAGCCCCTTCTGGCCGTCCTCGGCCTGCAGCACTTCGAAGCCTGCATTGGACAGGGTATGGTGCAACATGGCGAGGATGGTGCGGGAATCATCGACCGTCAGAACACGCATTTTTTGCGCTTATCCTTTCATCAAACCGGCGAACGCGCCGTCGAGGCCGAGGCGCTCGATTGCCGCGTTCATGGGCGCGCTGGCGCCGACAATTTCGAACGGAAAACTGTTGCGCTTGGCCGTCTCGGCAGCGCTGATCAACATAAAGAGGGCATTGGTCGCGACACGCTCGACCTGCGACGCGTCAATGCGGGCGCCGCCCAGCTCGACGGCGTCGATCAGCCGGTCGCGCACATTGTCGAGCGCGTCCAGATCAACGATCGCCGGCAGTGCAACAATCCTGGCATCGCTGGATTCGGCCATAAGAAAGCCCCTGCCCCTTAAGGGTTTACCCCGCGGGCAGTGTCCACCGGAACGGTTTAGGAAGTGCTAATTCGAGTCCCTCGGACGGCCGCCAGAATGGGGGCGGTGTCGAGGGTTTCGAGGCTTTGGGGCGACCAGGCCGGCTTCTGGTCCTTGTCGACCAGCACCGCCCGCACGCCTTCGGCGAAATCCGGTAGGCGACTCAATAGCTTGGCGAGGCGCAGGTCCATCGCCAGCGTGGCCTCCACCTGCATCAGCCTTCGGGCTTCGAGCTGGGAATAAAAAACGGCGGCGAGGGAGGTCGGGCTGCGTTTGGCAAGCAATTGAGAAAGCTCGGACAATTCCGGGATATCCGCTACCGCACGGAGCACGACAGCGGGCGATTGCGGTTCGAACGGCGCGAAAGAGTCGCACAACGCCGTAAAGGACGGCTCGTCCGCGACGATGCTCTCGGCCTGCATCAGCCGCCCGATCGCGTCAGCCGGATGGCTGGAGGCGGCCGCCCCCGCGAGATCCGCGCGCAATTGCGCCACCCGCTCGGGGGCCACCACGGCGTCCGCGAGCCCGAGCGACAGCGCATCGGCCGGGCCGACACTGATGCCCGACATCAGGAACAGCAGCGCGCGGTTAAGCGGCGCCTTGGCGAGGATGGCGTTGACCCCGACGTCGCCGAAGAAGCCGATGGCCGATTCCGGCATGGCAAACCGGGCGCCCGGCTGGGTGATGCGGAAGGCGCAATGGCCGGCAATGCCGATGCCGCCCCCCATCACGATGCCATGGGTGAGGGCGATCAGCGGCTTGGGATAGCCTGCTATAAGCGCATTCATGCGGTATTCGGCGGCGAAATAGCCATCTGCCTGCTCCGGCGTGCCGCCCACCACGAGCGCGCGCGCGGCGCGCACATCGCCGCCGGCGCAAAAGCCCTTCTCGCCATTGCCCTCGAACACAATTGCGCCGATGGCCGGATCGTCCTGCCAGGCGGTAAGTTGGGCGAAGATGCCCTCGATCATGCCAAGCGACAGGGCATTGATCGCCTGCGGCCGGTTGAGGGCGATGCGGCCGAGCCGGCCGTCGGTGGAGATGTCGAGTTCGCTGGTCATGATCTACCCTTCGCCGAACAATCGCTTGTTCTCAAGTCCGGCCGGCGGTGCTATCCCCCGCGCCATGCCGAATTACCAGCCTCTGACCAACGTTCACCTCACCGGCCTTGCCCGTGACCTGGCCCGGCGGGCCGACGAGAACAAGCCGATCCGCATCGGCGTGATCGGCTCGGGCGAAATGGGCACCGACCTCGTGACGCAGGGCATGTTGATGCGCGGCGTCGAGATCTCGGCCATCGCCACCCGCCGCCCCCATACCGCGCTCGAAGCGACGGCTATCGCCTATGGCGATACGTCCCATGCGGTGGAAGCCGATACGCTGAGCAAGGTGTCGGCGGCCATCGGGCAGAAGAAGCTGGCGATCACCTCGGCCGATACGCTTGTGCAGACGCCCGAGATCGACGTGATCATCGATGCGACGGGCAAGCCCGGCGTCGCCGCCGACTACTGCCTCACGGCGATGGAACACGGCAAGCATCTGGTGATGATGAATGTCGAGGCCGACGTCACCATCGGTCCCTACCTCAAGCACGAAGCCGACCGGCTGGGCGTGATCTATTCGGTGGGCGCCGGCGACGAGCCGAGCTCATGCATGGAACTGATCGAGTTCGCCACCGCGCTCGGCTACCGCATCGTCGCGGCCGGCAAGGGCAAGAACAATGCCTTCAACCGCGACGCGGTGCCCGACGACTATCGCGAGGAAGCGACGCGCCGGAACATGAACCCGCGCATGCTGGTAGAATTCGTCGACGGATCGAAGACCATGGTCGAGATGGCGTGCATCGCCAACGCCACTGGCCTCGTCCCCGACGTGCCGGGCATGCATGGCCCGGCGGCCGACCGCGACCAGATGGTGAAGGTGCTGATCCCCAAGGAAGACGGTGGCATCCTCAACAAGAAGGGCGTCGTCGATTTCACCGTGGGCAAGGGCGTCGCGCCCGGCGTGTTCTGCATCGTCGAGGCCGAGCATCCGCGCATCATCGAGCGGATGGACGACCTCCATGTCGGCCACGGCCCCTATTACAGCTTCTTCCGCCCCTATCATCTGACGAGCCTCGAAGTGCCGCTGACCGCCGCGCGCATCATGCTCTATGGCAAGCCCGACATGGTGCCGCTGCCGGTGCCGGTGGCCGAAGTCTGCGCCGTCGCCAAGCGCAACCTGGCCGTGGGCGAGACGTTCGATGCGATCGGCGAGACCTGCTATCGCAGCTTCACGCTGCTGGCGACGGAAGCCCGCGCACAGAAGGCTGTACCGGTGGGTCTGCTCGAAGGCGGCAAGGTAATTGCGCCAGTGAAGAAGGGCGAATTGCTGACCCTGGCGAATGCCGCCCCCGACGCGACCACGCGCCTCTACGCCCTGCGGCGCAAGCAGGACGAGATGCTAGGCTACGCCTGAGCCACGGCGAATACCTCACGCGTACCGGCGTCGCGCACATAGTCTACGCGAACGCCGTTCCAGTGATAGTCGAGATGCCGTGCCTGCACGACATTGTGCGCAAGGTCGGGATAGAACAGCCCGACACACTCGCCGCCCGCATGGCGGACGCTGGGATAGACGACGCCGTCTGACCCGGCCTCGTGCAGCGCGCCTCCGGTGGCCTGTGCCGCTGCATAGTCCGCTGGATCGAACAGGGCCGCGGCACCATTGCGCAGATCGTGCAGCGCGCCGTGCACATCGAGCAGCAATTCGCGAAACTGCGACGTCCAGCCCGGCGCTTCCGCAGTGCGCGCCATGAACAGCTGGTGGTGATGGATGGTTTCGAGCAGCGCCGTTTCATAGGCGCGCGCCACATAGAGCACGCCGAAGCGTCCGTCGCTGAACCGGCTGGGCCGGTCCGGCGTCGCATGCACGAAGGGCGCCATGAGGTAGGACGCGCCCTGCCCCGAGACGCGGCGCGCCGGCGGCACGAGGTCGAGCTGGCCGATGGTTTCCATGAGCCGCGGATTGGTCTTCTGCTCGGCGGCGATCAGCAACGGCCAGTCCGCAGGATCGGCAATATCCTCGAACAGATCGATCGGAGGATGGAGGCTGCGGATGATCCGTACCGCCCCCGGCCAGTCGATGGCCGCGACGGGGTAGCCGGTCACAGGCTCCGCTCGGCGTCGAGATAGCGGCGCACGCGCATGATGTCGGTCAACTCGCCGCCCAGCATCAATTCGAGCGCGCTGCGGCCGCCAAAGGCACTGTTGGCCGCCTTGATCCAGTCATAGCCGCGCTGCGGTTCGCGGAAGATCAGCCGCAGTGCCTTGTGGATGCCCATGAGATTGGAGAGCCGCGCCCGTCCGTCGCGGCCGATGCGACCCGCCCCTTCCGCCTTCCAGCGCCGGTAGGTGCGCAACGGCAGATCGAGCAGCACCGACGCCTGCTCATCGGCAAGACCCCAGAGCCGGAACAGATTGAGGGCCGCGCGAAACATCGCCTCCCCCTCTTCGGCGGTGATGGCACCCGGTTCGAACTCGGCCTCAGCGGCCGGCAGGCGGACGAGAGCTGATATCATGATGGCATCATGTAGTGGATTTGATGCCAAATGGCAAGGAATAGCGCGCCGAAGGTATCATGTGGACGGAGCGGGCCGCCCGTTGCGGCTCGAGCGGATTGACCGGATGCTGCATATCCACGGGCACTAAGTGCTAAGTGGGACTTAGCATTTTGGAGATTTGCATGCCCTGGCTCGACTTCATCGCCTGGTTTTTCGGAGGCGCGTTCCTGGCGAATGCCATTCCGCACTTTGTGGCCGGTATCACTGGCCGGAAATTTCCCACTGCCGTGGCCAAGCCGCCGGGCGTGGGCCTGTCCTCGCCGCCGACCAACGTCATCTATGGCGTCGTCAATCTGGCACTGGCCTATCTGTTGCTGGTCCAGGTTGGCAGCTTCGACTTCCAGGACATCATCCACGTAGTCGTGGCCGGCCTCGGCTTCGCCCTGATGGGCGTCATGGTCGCCAGCTATTTCGCCGGTCGCTTCCCCGACCACGCGTAACGCCAGTGCAGCCGGCCCCGGGCCGGCTGCCGCTCAATCCAGAGTCTGGCGGTAGCGCAGCAAAGCGATACCCGAGATGACAATGAGAATGAGAACCAGCGCGCCGCATTCGAACGCCACGTCCGGTACATCGCCGCCCTTCAGCATCACGGCGCGGATGACACGCAGGAAATGCGTCGCCGGCACACCCTGACCGATGAATTGCGCCCAGCCCGGCATGCCGCCGAACGGGAACATGAACCCCGACAGCAGGATGGACGGCAGGATGGTGAAGAAGCTGAGCTGCATCGCCTGCATCTGATTGCGCGCCGCCGTAGAGATGAGAAAGCCGAGCGCCAGATTGACCACGATGAACAGGTTGAAGCCCCAGAAGAAGGCGAGCCAGGACCCATCGAACGGCACATGGAACACGACGCTGGCCGCGACGAGGAACACCCCCGTCTGCACATAGCCGACAAAGACATAGGGCAGGATTTTGCCCAGCATGACTTCGAGCGGCCGCACGGGCGTGGCGATGAGCATCTCCATCGTGCCGCGCTCGCTTTCCTTGACGATGGCGACCGCCGTGATCATCACCATGGTCATCGACAGGATGATGGCCAACAGGCCCGGCACGATGTTGGTCGAGGTCTTGCCCTCGGGATTGTATTCGCGATGCACGACCACCGAGAAGGGGGGCGCGGCGCTCGGCTGCGCCAGCGGCCCGATGAGCGTTTCGCGGATGGCGACATTGACGATGCCCGACAAGGCGGCCGCCGCGCCACCGACCGCGGAAGGATCGGACGCATCGGCGGCGATGAGCACTTGCGGCGAGCGGCCGCGCACCACGTCGCGCTCGAAATTCTGCGGGATCACCACGACGAAATTGGCCACGCCCCGGCGCAGCGCTTCCTCGCCCGCGGCCGTTCCCGCCACCTGCCCGCGGAAATCGAAATAGCCCGATTGCTGCATGCCTGAGATCACCGCGCGGGTGAGCGGACCATTATCGCCGATCTCGACCAGCGTCGGCAGATTGCGCGGGTCGGCATTGATGGCAAAGCCGAACAGGAACAGCTGGATGAGCGGCAGGCCGATCATCATGCCGAAGGTGATGTGATCGCGCCGCATCTGGATGAACTCTTTGTAGAGTACGGCTCCAAACCGGCGCAGGGAGAAGAAGTGGCCGTCCGGTTTGCGCGCAGGCGCGGCGCGGCTCATGTCGGCACCTTGGGATCGGCCGCGAAATTATCGCGTGCCCCCGCCATCAGATAGATGAAGGCCTCTTCGAGACCGGCTACCTGCAGCGTCCAGCGATGCGTGCCTTGGGCCCTCAGTCGCTCGACGGCGGCATTGAGCAACGGCTTGTCGGTACCTGACACATGCAACACCGCACCGAAGCGGGCCACTTGCTCGACGCCGGGTTCACTCTTGAGGCGCATTTCGAGCGCCGCGAGATCAGGACCTTCGACCCGCCAGGTTTCAAGCCCGACCATGACGGGGATCTCGGTCGACGGCCCGTCGATCAGCTTCCGGCCATAGGCAATGTAGGTGATGAAATCGCATTGCACGGCCTCGTCCATATAGTGGGTTGAGACCAGCACGGTGACGCCACGCGCGCTGAGGCGGCGGATTTCGTCCCAGAAGTCGCGCCGCGCCTTGGGATCGACACCGGCGGTAGGCTCGTCGAGCAGCAGCAATTGCGGATCGTGCAGCAGGCAGGCGGCGAGCGCCAGCCGCTGTTTCCAGCCGCCGGACAGCGAACCGGCAAGCTGCTTCGCCCGGTCGGCAAGGCCCAGATCGTCGAGCGCCTGCTGCACTCGTTCCTTGCGCCGGTCGAGCCGGTACATGCGCGCCACGAAATCGAGATTTTCGCGGATCGACAGATCTTCATAATAGGAGAATTTCTGCGTCATGTAGCCGACCTGTTCCTTGATGTGGGCGGCGTCGCGCCGCACATCGAAGCCGAGACAGGTGCCCTCGCCCGCATCGGGCGTCAGCAGGCCGCAGAGCATGCGGATGGTCGTGGTCTTGCCCGAGCCATTGGGACCGAGGAAGCCATAGATGGCACCCTTGGGAACCTGGATATCGAAGTGATCGACCACCGTGCGCGGCCCGAAGCGCTTGGTGAGTCCCCGAACATCGATGACGGGCGCTTCGCTCATGGGATCCGCGCAATGCTCACGGGCTGACCGGGAAGAATGCCGTTCTGCTGCACCATCACCGCCTCGGTGAGAAACACCAGCCGGCTGCGCTCATCGCGCGAATAGATGATGGGCGGTGTGAACTGCGGATCGGTGTCGAAATGATCGATGGTGGCGGTGAGGCCGGCGGCGCAGCCATCGCAGCTGACGCTGACAATGTCACCAAGCGCGAACTGCGACCGGTCGGCCTCGCCGACATAGAATTTGAGCTTGAGCGCGTCGCTGCCTGCCACCGACAGCACCGGCACGCCAGCGCCCGCCACTTCGCCAGCGGAAAAGAACAACCGCTCGACGCGGCCGGCTTCCGGCGCGGTGACCGTACGGTTGTCGAGCGCCGCCTGCGCCGCAGTCTCGCTGGCCTGCGCGGCAGCGACATTGGCGGCGGCCGCAGCAATCTGCGCTTCGCGCGCCGGCAGTTCCGCCACCTTGAGCTGCGCCTCGAGCTGATGCACTGCGGCCTGCGCGGCATCGAGGCTGGCCTGTGCCTGATCGAGCTGCGAGCGGGGCACGTTGCCCTGGTTGAACAGATCCTTGCTGCGCTCGAAATTCTGCTGCGCCAGCGCGGCAGTGGCCTGCGCCTGCGCCAGCGAGGCGCGGGTCACGTCGAGTTCTTCCGGCCGCGCGCCGGACTTGAGGTTGGCAAGGCTCGCCTCGGCGGCCGCTGTCTGCGCCCGGGCCGCGTCGAGCTGCGCCAGAAGCTGGCGCGCTTCGAGCACGAACAGCAAATCGCCCGCCGCGACCGCGTCGCCCTCATGGACGAGCACTTGGTCGATGCGGCCACCCGTAGCGGACGCGGCATAGACATAGTCGGCCTCGGCATAGCCGTTCCAGCTTTGCGGCGGGGGCGAGCCGATACCGGGGATGAGGGACAGCAGCCCCATCAGCCAGGCAAGGATGTGGTCCATTGCGGTCTCCTCAGGTGGCCATGAAGCGGCGGTCGCTCTGCGGCGCGCTGAGCCCGTCAAAGAGGATCGCCAGATGATTGTCGACCAGCCGCTCCATCGCGAGCCCCTCGTCCGGCACGATGCCGAAGACTTCGGCCATCAGCATGTGGAGGACGATGGGACCGACGATGGAGCGGATGGTCAGCTGCGGATCGATGGGGCGGAAATGGCCCTCGGCGACGCCGTTGCTGATTAGTTGCTCAAGCACCGGCAGCACCCGGTCGAGCACCTCGCGCCGGTACATGGCGGCGAGCTCGGGGAAGTGGATCATCTCGCGGATCAGCAGCTTCGGGATGGCGACGGTCCCGGGCTGCGTCAGCTGGTGCGCCACCATCTTGAGGACGGACGAGATCACCGGCCGCGGATCGCCGGTATAATTGCTGAGAAAGCCGAGCGCATTGGCGGCGATCGGCACCACCGCGCGCTGCACGAGGCCCTCGAGAATCGCTTCCTTGGACGGAAAGTAGAGATAGACCGCGCCCTTGCTGAGCCCGGCGCGGCTGGCAATGTCCTCGACCCTTGTGCTGGCAAAGCCCTTTTCGACGAACAGCGCCAGCGCCGCATCGAGCACTTCCTCCGGCCGGGCCTCGGCCCGCCGCCTGAACTTGGGTCCGCGCGGTTCGGTCTGCATAGCGCCATCTACTGACTAACTGGTCAGTTATAACTAACCCGCTGGTCAGTTAATGGCAAGAGGGCAAGCGCCAGCCCCCGGCGGCCGGTTGCTATGCGACGGCGGCAGGGGGAAACAGCCTAGTTCTTGGCGGGGCGCGGACGCCTCAGTTGCAGCAGCGTCGTGATAAGCACGCCGGTGGCCACAAAGCCGATGATGATGGTGGCGAGGGCGTTGACCTCGGGGGCGACACCAAGTCGGATCTTGGAGAAGATCACCATCGGCAGCGTCGATGAACCCGGGCCGGACACGAAACTCGCAATCACGAGATCGTCGAGCGACAGGGTGAAGGCCAGCAGCCAGCCCGAGATCAGCGCCGGGGCGATGATCGGCAGCGTAACGTCGAAGAAGACACGCACGGGCGTGGCACCCAGGTCCATCGCTGCTTCCTCAAGGCTGAGGTCGAGATCGATCAGGCGGCTCTGCACCACGACGGCGATATAGGCCGTGCAGAAAGTCGAATGCGCGATGATGATGGTCATCACACCACGCCCGGCGGGCCAGCCGATGAGCGACTGCATGCCGACGAACAACAGCAGCAATGCGAGGCCGGTGATGACGTCGGGCATGACCAGCGACGCGGACACGGTAGCCCGCAGCACGGTCCTGCCGCGGAAGCGGCGGAAGCGGACGAGCGCATAGGCACAGAGCGTGCCGAGGACCAGCGCGATCGTGGCCGACACGGCCGCGATCTGGAGGCTGAGCCATGTGGCCGGCAACAATTGCGGATCGTTCCACAGATTGACGTAGCTCTGCGTCGAGAACCCGGACCACACCGTCACCAGGCGGTTCGCATTGAATGAGAACACAACCAGCGAAATGATCGGCGCATAGAGGAACAGAAACCCCAGCGTCGCAGCAACCGGCAGGAAGATCGAACGGCGCATCTCTACCTCCCCGCGACCACGGCGTCTTGCGCCCGTTGCATCAGCATGAAGGGGATGACGACGATCACCAGCAAGGTCACAGCCAGCGCCGCCGCACGGGGCCAGTTGGTCTTGGCGAAGAACTCATCCCACAGGATGCGGCCGATCATCTGCGTACCCGGGCCGCCCAGCAGCGACGGGATCACGAACTCGCCAATTGCCGGGATGAACACCAGCATGGCACCGGCGATGACGCCGGACATCGAAAGCGGCAGCGTGACGGACAGGAACGTGCGGAATGGCCGCGCCCCGAGATCGGCGGACGCCTCGAGCAGTGACGGGTCGAGTTTCACGAGGTTGGTGTAGAGCGGCAGCACGAAGAACGGCAGGTAGGAATAGACGATGCCGACATAGACGGCGAAATCGGTCTGCAGCATTACCAGCGGCGGAATGCCGACGGTGCCCAGCAGTTGGTTGATGACGCCCTCGCCGCGCATGAAGCCGCTCAGCGCATAGACGCGCAGCAGGAACGAGGTCCAGAACGGCAGGATGACCAGCATCAAAAGGATGTTGCGCCAGCGGTCCGGTGCCCGCGCGATTGCATAGGCCATGGGATAGCCGATCAGCACCGCGAACAGCGTCGAGATCGCGGCGAACCGGATCGAGCTCAGGAAGGCCGTGAGATAGACGTTGAACTCAGTCGTATAGAGCGTTGCGATCAGCAGCACGATGGCGACGATGGCGACAGCATGGATGGCCCACAGCGCCACCGGCTCGACATGTTTGGCGACCGCCCGGCCGATCCGGAAGGCGACGAAACCGACCAGCAGGAAGACGATGATCTGCGTCCAGAAATTCGGACCCAGCGTCGAGCCTTCGATCAGCTTTAGGTAGTTGGACAGATGCAGCGTCAGCTGCACGGTGCCGCTGTCGGTGGTCAGCAGATCGGTGAAGGGCGGCTGGCCAAACTGCTTGACCGACAGCGAGATGCCGAACACCACGGCCAGCGGCACGAGGAAGAACAGCGTCATCCACGCGGCTGGCGCCGCGATGACCAGCGCTCGGCCGGAAATGCCGGCAGCAGCCAGGGCGCCGCTCACCCACGTCCAGGGTTGCGGCCGGCGCGGCGGGGCGGCGTCGAAGCTGCTCAATTGGTTAGCACCGAACCCGACGAGCCAGCCCAACTGGCCCACACGGTTTCGTCCCACGAGATGGCGTCAGGATCGCCGCGCAACGCGTTCGTCTTAGTGACCCGGATGTAGCGGCCATTGTCGAGCCTGACCTGATAGACGGTCATGTCGCCGAGATAGGCGATGTCCTCGACATAGCCTTTGACGATATTGGCATCGGCCGGCGTGCCGGGCTGTGGCGCCGGCTTGTCGCGGGTCAGCACGATCTTTTCAGGACGGATGGCCCACCACAAAATCTGCTCGGGCGAACAGTCGACGCCGTGGTCGACATAGATGTCGGTGCCCATTTCATCGGAGCGGATGCGCACATGGTCGGGCTCATCCTCGGTGACGACGCCTTCCACCATGTTGGCCGAGCCGATGAAATTGGCAACGAAACGCGAATTGGGGAATTCGTAGATCTCGGTCGGCTCGCCGACCATGACGATCTCGCCCTGGTTCATCACGCCGATACGGGTGGCGAGGCTCATTGCCTCTTCCTGGTCGTGGGTCACCACGATGAAGGTGACGCCGAGCGTCTCCTGGATCTTCACCAGCTCGAACTGGGTTTCCTCGCGCAGCTTCTTGTCGAGCGCGCCGAGCGGCTCATCGAGCAGCAGCAGCTTGGGCCGCTTGGCGAGGGCGCGAGCCAGCGCCACGCGCTGCCGTTGACCACCCGAGAGCTGGTGCGGCTTGCGGCTCTCATAGCCGGTGAGCTTGACCAGTTGCAGCAATTCGGCGACGCGCTGGTCGATCTGCGCCTTGGGCATGCCGTCGCGCTTGAGGCCATAGGCGATATTCTGGGCGACACTCATATGCGGGAACAGCGCATAGGACTGGAACATCATGTTGACGGGCCGGTTGTAGGGCGGCACGTCGGACATGTCCTGCCCGTCGATCTCGATGCGGCCCGACGTCGGCTGCTCGAAGCCGGCCAGCATGCGCAGCAGTGTCGACTTGCCCGAGCCCGATCCACCCAGCAGGCAGAACAGCTCGCCTTTGTAGATGTCGAGCGACACATCGGCGACCGCGGCGATGTCACCGAACTTCTTGGTGACGTTGCGGATGCGCACGAACGGCTTGGCGGCGGAATCGCGCCAGGGGCGCGTATCGGCGGCGAGCAGTGGTTTCTTGGCCATGAGGAGAGCCCCTGGATAGTGAGGGACGGAGCCGGAGCCCCGTCCCGGAGTCAGGTTGTTACGAACCCGCCTTGATGCGCTGCCAGGTCTCGGTCAGCAGCTCGTCATAGTCGGGCGTGTGAGCCTTGAGGTTGAACAGCTTGGCCGACACGTCGGCCGGCGGATAGATCGCCGGATCGTTCTTGACCGCATCGTCGATGAACTCAAGCGCCGCCTTGTTGCCCGAAGCGTAGTACACATAGTTCGTGTTGGCCGCGGCAATGTCCGGACGCATCATGAAGTCGATGAACTTGAGCGCGTTCTCGGGATGCGGGGCATCGGCCGGGATGGCGAACAGGTCGAACCACTTGAGCGCGCCTTCCTTCGGGATGACGTAGCCGACTTCAACGCCGGCATTGGCATCGGCCGCAGCGGCCTGGGCGATGAACACGTCGCCCGAATAGCCGATGGTGAGGCAGATTTCGCCATTGCCGAGGTCGTCGATGTACTGCCCCGAGTTGAACGTGCGCACGCTCGGGCGGATCGACATCATCAGCTCTTCGGCCTTCTTGAGGTCGTCCGGGCTTTCCGAGTTCGGATCAAGGCCCAGATAGTTGAGCGCCGAGGCCATCACTTCGGCCGGTGCGTCGAGAATGTTGACGCCGCAATCGGCAAGCTTGCTGACCACTTCGGGTTTGAACACGAGGTCCCAGCTGTCGATCGGCATATCGCCCAGCCGCTCGGCGAGCTTGGCCGGGTTGTAGCCGATGGCAGTGGTGCCCCACATGTAGTCGATGGCGAATTTGTTGTCCGGATCATGGGCGGTCGTGGCCGCCATCACGTCGGGATCCATGTTGGCGAGGTTCGGCAGCTTCGACTTGTCGAGCTCCCTGAACAGGCCCGCCGCCACCTGGCGCTCGACGAAGAAGCCCGACGGCACGACGATGTCGTAGCCCGAGCTGCCAGCGAGGAGCTTGGCCTCGACCAGCTCATTGCTGTCGAACACGTCGTAATTGACCTTGATGCCGGTCTCAGCCTCGAACTTCGGGATCGTGTCCTCGGCGATATAGTCCGACCAGTTATAGACGTTGAGGACCGGCTCCTCCTGCGCGAACAGGGCGGTGCTGCTCAGCAGCAGCGCGCCAAGCGAGAGGGCGAGCGATTTTTGCACGATGCGTCTCCTTGTCATCGGGGGCGTACCCGCTTGATTACGGGCATTCTGGAAAAGCTGAACCGCCACGGATGTCATCCTGCGGCGGCTTGATTTGGATCGGGGTACGGGGCCATTCCGGCCAAGCGGCGAAGCAATTCGCCGGGGAACGCGAGGGCAGCGATCTCGGCGCTGAGGAGCGCCAGGGGGTCCGGAGGTCGTTCCGGGCCATAGGCCATGTTGCGCAGCGGAGTGTCCTCGAAAACGCGCCTCGTAATTGGCCGGACCCTAGTGCCAAAACCCCCGCGCCACAAGAGTTTGCGCCGATGTTTTGCGCGGCCACTTGACGCTTTCGGACAGGGGCACTCTAAGGGTCGCAACGGGGCAAGGCCCCGGTCAAAAGCCCGGTTGCAAGTGCCCACGCCCCCCTTTGTCGAAATCAGCCCCGAAGTCGCCGATGCGCTCAATGAGGGCGCCGCAGTGGTGGCGCTCGAATCGACGATCATCACGCATGGCATGCCCTTCCCGCAGAACCTCGACATGGCGGGCCGGGTGGAAGCCATCGTGCGCGAAGCAGGCGCCGTTCCGGCGACCATCGCGATCATGGATGGCAGTTTCCGCGTCGGGCTGACGGCGGACGATCTGCAAAAGCTTGCCGAGACCGGCGCCAAGGCGGCGAAGGCATCGCGCCGCGACGTCGCCGCGCTGCTCAACAGCAAGGCCGTGGCCGGCACGACCGTCGCGACGACCATGCAGGCGGCCGAACTCGCCGGCATCCAGCTCTTTGCCACCGGCGGCATTGGCGGCGTGCATCGTGGCGCCGAACTGAGCTTCGACATTTCCGCCGACCTCGAGGAACTGGGCCGCACGCCTGTCGCCGTGGTCTGCGCCGGGGCCAAGGCGATCCTCGATATCCCCAAGACCCTCGAAGTGCTCGAGACCAAGGGCGTGCCGGTGATCGGCTTCGGCACCGAGTATTTCCCGGCCTTCTGGACCCGCTCGTCGGGGCTCAAGGCCGACCACCGGCTCGACACACCCGCCGAAGTCGCGGCGCTGCTCGAGACGCAGTTTTCGCTCGGCATGGGCGGCGTCTTGATCGGCAACCCGATCCCCGAAGCCGATGCGCTGGAGGCAGATTTCATTGCCGCCAATATCGAGCAGGCGCTGATCGACGCCGACCGCGAAGGCATCGCCGGCAAGGCGACGACGCCGTTCCTCCTCAAGCGCATCTTCGAGCTGACGGGCGGCAAGAGCCTCGTGTCGAACATTGCGCTGGTCGAGAACAATGCGAAGGTCGCCGCGCAGATCGCCGTGGCCCTCGCGGCGCTGCACCGATGAACGGTGCGGTCCTCGTCATCGGCGATGTGATCACCGACATTATCGTGATCCCGGAAGGGCCGGTGGTGCGCGGTTCGGACCGCCGCGCGAAGATCCGCCAGCGGCCGGGCGGCTCGGCCGCCAACCAGGCGGCGTGGCTGGCCTCGCTTGGCGCACCGGTGAAATTCGTCGCACGCGTTGGCGCGGCCGATGTCGAGCCCAATGCCGCCTATTTTCGTGAGCGCGGGATCGAGCCCTTCCTCGCCGCCGATCCCGTGGCGCCTTCCGGCGTGCTGATCTCGATTGTCGATGGGGATGGGGAGCGGAGCTTCCTCACCGACCGCGGGGCCAATCTCAATCTTGCTGCCGAGGATTTGCCGCCCAGCCTGCTCGATGGCGTCAGCCTCGTTTTGGTCTCGGGCTATGTGTTCTTCACCGAAGGCCCGCGCAATGCGGTGCTGGCGCTGATGAAGGAAGCCCGGGCCCGCCAGATTGCCACGGCGGTCGACCCGGCCTCGGTGGGGTTCCTGCGCGAAATCGGCGCCGAGAACTTCCTCAAATGGACGCAGGGATCGGGGACGATCTTTGCCAATCTCGACGAGGCGCTGGAGCTGACGGGTTCGGTCGATCTGAATCTGCAGATGCAGACGCTGGGCCGGTTTTACGATCGCGTCGTGGTCAAGCGCGGCGTGGCGGGTGCGGCGGTGGGCGGTCGGAAGGGCGTGACACTGTCGATGCCGGCGCCGCTGACCGAAGTGGTGGATACGACCGGGGCCGGCGATGCGTTCGCCGCGGCGTTCCTGTCGAGCGAACTCAAGGGCCTGCCGCTCGATGCCTGCCTCAAGGCCGGCATTACCGCCGGTTCCCGGGCCGTCGCCACTATCGGCGGCCAGCCGGGCTGATTCTCGCTACTTCAGGGAAGACCGTGCGTGGTGGAGCTGAGCGGGATCGAACCGCTGACCTTATCATTGCGAACGATACGCTCTCCCAACTGAGCTACAGCCCCGTCCGCACGGTGCGCGCTTAATAGCCAATCGAACTGGCGCCGCCTAGCCCCTTTTTCATCTCAAACGAGCCCCTGTGCCACAAGGCTGCGGGCGGCGGCGATGAGGGCCTCGTCGGCCGTGATCAGCGGCCGCCCGAGCAGCGCAACGGCCGGGCTGCCGTCGATTTTCTTGCGGCTGCCGAGCTCGCCGACATTGGCGGCAATCTCCTTGTCGAAGGCCGCGACGATCCGCACCAGCCAGTCCGACACCTCGAAACGCGGCATCTTTGCGGCATGCCCGGGCAGCGCCGGCTTCAGCACCTCGGCCATTTCCATCAGCGTCATGGTGCAATCGCCGATCGGGAACCGCTGCCCGCCGGCGCCAGGCGACAGCATGGCGGCCACATGGGCGGCCGCGACGTCGCGCACGTCGACGACAACGAAGGCCATGCGCGCCGCGGCCGGCAGGCTGCCGTCGAAAATGCGCTTCACCAGCGCCACCGAGGTACCCGGGTCGTCATCGAGCAGCGGCCCGAAAATCGAGCCCGGATTGATGCTGGCGAGGTCGTTGCGGCGGCCCGCCGCCTCCATCAGCGCCCAGGCTTCCTGTTCGGCGCGGGTCTTCGATTCGGAATAGGCGTTGACGTTGGGACCGCCGAGCTGGGTCCAGTCGGCGGCCGTGAACGGCGCGGTCCGGGATTTGTCGTGGCCATAATAGATTGAGGCGACCGAGGAGGTGAGGACGATTCGCTCGACGCCGGCCCTGAGCGCGGCGGCAATGGCGCGGCGCGTGCCCTCAACCGCCGGGCGGATCAGCTCCATCCTGTCGTCGGGCATGGTGGTGACGAAGGGCGAGGCGGTGTGCTGGAGGTAACGCACGCCGTCCATCGCCGCGTCCCAGCCGCTGTCGGCGGTGAGATCGAGCGTCACGAAATCGAGGCGGCCGAGATCGGCGCCGGCCCGGCCCAGCGCCTGCCGGACTTTTTCAGCCTTGCCGGGATCGCGCACCGAGCCGCGGACCGCAAAGCCCTGCCTGAGCAGCTCGAGGGCGACATGGCCGCCCACAAAGCCGGAGATTCCGGTCACAAGAACGCGGTCGGTCATGCGACCCTCCATAGCAATTGAACGAACCATATGCTACTCGTTCACTCCGTTCAATGGACGCTGTGATGAAGGCGAATACGGGCAAGCGCGAGACGATACTGGCAGCCGGCCGGCGGCTGTTTCTCAAGCATGGCCTGCGCGGCGCCAGCATGGAGGCGATCGCCCGCGAGGCCGGGATCGCCAAGCCGACGCTCTATGCCTATTTCCCCGACAAGCAGGCGGTGTTCCTCGCCATCGTCGACGAACTGGTGGCGCTCTGGCGGCAGGACTTCCTCGCCGCGCTCCGGGGCGAGGGCGATATCGTACAGCGCACCGGCGCGGCGCTGGTCGCCAAGCACAAGGCGGTGATGGCGCTGCTGGCGGGCTCGCCGCATGCCGCCGAAATCTATGGCGAACAGGACCGCCTCGCCGCCCCGCAATTCCGCCAGCTCGAGGCGGAGTTGTCCGCCGCGCTCGACGCCGAACTCACTCTGGCCGGCGCCGCGCGGCCGCGGCTCCTGACCCAGCTGCTGCTCGCCGCGAGCTTTGGCATCGGCCACAAGGCGCAATCGCCGGCCGAACTCGGTCCGGCGCTGCGGCTGCTGAGCGAGCGGCTGATCCGGCCGGAGCTTGGCTAGAACGTCGCTCCTGCGCTCAGGGCGTGCTTGATCGTCCATCGGGTGTGAGCCTCCGGTTGCGGGGGAAGTCATGGCCCTTCTTGCGAAGAGCGAGCAGCGGCGAGGGCTTTGCCTCGACGCGGGTAGTCCGCAGGAGGTGAGGCTCGCGCCTCGCCGCTGCAACCGGCCCTGCCTCAGGATCGATGATCCGCCGGAATCTCTCTCCACGTCCGGCGGTGGTTCAGATGCGCCGCCCTACCGGCTCCTAACGCATCCGCTCGACAGGGCTGGTAACTGTCCCTGCCGTCCACCGTGCCGCCAATGGCGGA
>SEEL01000104.1 GCA_004144345.1 Hyphomicrobiales bacterium | reverse complement strand
GGATTGACGCTGAACTCGCTGACCAGCCCTGTCGCGCGCGATCTCAAACTGACCGCGGCGACCGACATCCTGTTCGACCGAACCAGCGCGATCAACCTTCGCGGCGCCGACGGCCGCTCTGGATTGCTACAGCTTTCCACCGGCACCGCCGCCGGCACGATCGCGCTGGGCGACGTCAGGGCGCAGGGCATAACCGGGCTCGAAAACCGCGCAGGGGACATCGGGTTCGGAAATCTGAACCTGATCAATTCGCTGGATGCCGCCACCAATTCGGGAAGCATTATCGGCGGTACGATCCGCACCGACGGTTATGTCCAGCTCGATGCCAGCGGCTCGATCGGCGTCGGCGCCCTCAACGTCTTGAGCTTCGCTCGGTTGGTCGCGCGGGACGCCTTGAGGGTGAATGGCGATGTCAAGGCATTCTCCCTCAGCCTTTATGGCGATCGTATAGAGGCCGGCAACCTGATCGCGGATAGCGGTATCCAAGTGGAGTCGGTGCGCGACCAGACAATCCTTGGAAATGTTTCGGGCGAGACCGTAATTCTCAAGAGCGCGAACCATCTCACGGTTGGCGACCTAACTGCCCGGGGCAACGCTACGCTGACGGCGGCCGGCTTCGCAACCGTTAACGGCAATGCGACGATTGGGCAGAATTACAGCGTCACTGGCGCGGAGTTGCGTTTGGGCGACGACGCGGACGCCGATTTGCATAAGGTCGGGGGTAACGTCGACATCACGGCGACGGCGGGCAGCATTGTCGGCGGCAGCGGCCTGAAGCTTTGGTCGCTGGGCAACACGACGCTGAATGCCGCGACCGATATCCTCTTCGCAACCGACAGCGCAATCCAGGCGGGGCAGGATAATGCTTGGCGACAGGTAATGCTCACCACTGGCACCGCAGCAAATCAAATCCGGTTGGGCGACGTCACCGCAAACGAGATCACCGGCCTGACTGGCCGCCAGAACTCGGTCACTATTGGAAATATCTCGCTTGGGCAGGCGCTGAGTATCGATACTTCCGCCGGCGACATCATTCTTGGCAACATCCAGACCGGTGGTTCTGCGGGAGCCACAATCGCCAACACCGGCGGCAATGTCGTCGTTGGCAACATCTTGACCCGGCAGGTCGGCAGCGCGGCGGTAATCATTACCGCTGCTTCGAATGTCACCACTGGGAATCTCCAGGCCGGCGCCGGCCTGCTGCTTCGCGGGCGCAACGTCACTGCTGGAAACCTCGAGGCCACAAGTGCAGTGACGGTCGATGCCACCGATGGAAATGCAAATTTGGGTCTGGTCAGCGCGAATACGGCAGCCCGTCTGACAGCGGCCGGCACGGGCGATCTGACAGTGCGCGGCCTGAAGGTGAATGCGGGCGCTGTGGTAGAGGCCACGGGCGTGTTCTCGTTAACCGAATCGATGTCCGTTTTTGACCTTAATGGTACTGCCAAGGCGATCCGGATCGGAGGTCCCCAGGCGGGCTCCATCTCTGGAACCTCACTCAGGCTTCGCGCGACAACCGGCGACATCGAGATCCTCTCGGGCTCGACGGTATCGGTCGGCAGTGCGAGCCTGTTCGCCGACCGGGGTAGCTTCCGACTTGACGGAACCCTTACCTCTTCGGTTGCGACGCTCGGTGCGCTTGACGCGATTTCTTTCAACGGAAATGTCAACGTGGGCAACCTCATTCTGGCTAACTCGCCAAACTCAACCGCCCGCGGCCCCAACGTCGTGCAAACGGGAGGGATTTTAAAAGTTGGCAAGCTGACAAGCAGCAATGCGATGCAGGACATCTCGCTCGTCGGCGCCAACCAGATCGATCGCATCGGCACGCTCAACGCGTCTTCGATCGGCATCACCAATGCCAAGGATCTCGTGATCGAGGGGATGATCGGCTCGTCACAGACCAAGATCAAGACCAACGGAGCGCTCACCATCGCGCAAACTGGCGGTTTCGACACGAACCAGACGGTCGCGCTCTCCGCCAACACACTGACCAATCTCGCCGGCGCCGCCGCAATGGGCAGCGGCGTCGACTGGAAGATCTTCCTCCAGAGCCCCGAGGGCAATGATTTCGGCGGGCTCGACAGCGGCCGCACCGCGGTCTGGGGCAAGACGATCGACAGCGACCTGACGGGTGTCGCCGGTAACCGCTATGTCTTCGCCTGGCGTCCGACGCTGACCTTCACCTCGCTCGATGCCGGCAAGACCTATGGCGACGATGCGACCGCGCTGCTCGCCGGCCGCTATGCGGTGGGCGGCCTGCAACAGGGCGTCGCAGGCGCCTTCCTTGGCGATACGCTGGCGAGCGCTTTCTCCGGCTCGCCGCTGCTCAGCTCGCTCGGCACCGCCGCCAACGCCGATGTCGCGGGCGGGCCCTATGCGATCGAAATC
>SEEL01000103.1 GCA_004144345.1 Hyphomicrobiales bacterium | reverse complement strand
GCGCGCGAACGTGAGGCCGAGGCCGAAGCCAAGGCGACGCAGATGGTGTCGGACGCGATCGCCGGCGGCAATGCACAAGCGATCAATTACTTCATCGCACAGAAATATGTCGAGGCGGTCAGCCAGTTCGCGACCAGCCCGAACAGCAAGACGATCCTGTTCCCGGTCGAGGCGACGCAGCTGATCGGCACGCTGGGCGGCATCGGCGAGCTCGCCCGCGATGCGTTCGAACGCAAGGCGGACGCCTGACATGCCTGATTGGCTGTCCAACCTCGAACCGCACTGGGCATGGCTGGCGCTCGGCGTCCTGCTCGCCGCCGCCGAGATAGTCGCGCCCGGCTTTTTCCTGATCTGGCTGGGTTTTGCCGCGATCGTCACCGGTCTGATCGCTTGGGTCGTGCCGCTCGGCATCCCGGCGCAGCTCGGCATATTTGCCGTCCTGTCCTTCGTCGCGCTTTATGGCGCGCGCCGCTGGCTGAAAGCGAACCCGATCACCACGACTGACCCCTTTCTCAACCAGCGCGCCAGCCGACTGATCGGCGACGTGCTGACCGTGACCAAAGCGATCGAAGACGGCCGCGGCCGCGCCAAGGTCGGCGATGGCGAATGGCCGGTGCACGGTCCCGATACGGCCGAGGGCGGCAAGGTGCGCGTCGTCAGCGCCGACGGCGGCGTGCTGGTGGTCGAGGCGGCCTAGCCGCCCTTCGGACGCGAATAGACCGCGACGACATGCCCTAGTGCGTCGCTTTCGCCGATGCGGCGAAAACCGAGCTTCGCCGATACGCGTTCCGATGCGTCGTTGCCCGGGTCGATGATGCAGCGCACTTCCTTGGCATCGAGGTTCGCGTCGGCCCAGCCGAGGGCAGCGGTCATCGCCTCGGTCGCATAGCCGGTGCCCCAATGGTCGGCATCGAACGCCCAGCCCGCCTCGGGCACGCCTTCGAGCTCGGCTATGCCGCGGCCGAAATAGCTAAGGCCGCCCATCCCGACCAGCGCATCGCTCGCCCGGTCGGCGAAGACCCAGTAACCGAAGCCCATCACCGGCCACAGCCCGGCCGAGCTCAGGAACTTGCCCCAGCTGATGTCGGGCGCGCGCGGCTCGCCGCCGATGAAGCGCGTGACGCGTTCGTCTGCCCACATTTCGATATGGCCATCCTTGTCGGACAGGCGCCCCGGCCGAAGGCGCAGGCGTTCGGTCTCGATGACTGGAGCTATCGTAAACATCACACGGGTGTGCCGAAGCTGGTCCGGGGGGTCAATCGGGTATCAGATAATGGTCGAACAGGTCGTGCAGCACTGCAGTGCCGTCGACCTGCTGCTTCGCGCGCATCACCGCCAGCGTGTCGACGCGGGCGAGCACATCCACATGGCGGAGCACGGCATGATAGTGCGGGCGGTCCTGAAAATCGTGGAACAGAAAGATGCACTCGGGTTTGCAGTGGATGATCGCCTGCAACAGACAGGCGACCCGAAAGCGTCCGTCGATCAGCACCGCATCGGGGCTGCCCTGCACGCTGCGCCATATGTCGGTGTGATAGCGCGGCCAGTCCCGTATCCGACTTTCGTCCGCCGGATAGCCCCATTCTCCCACGGGTCCGATGTCGGCATGAAAGGGCGCGAACTCGACGACCTCGCGCGCGACGTCCGCCTGGACCTTCGCCAGCCAGGCGGGGTCGCTGTCGACGCTGACGATCCGGCGCACCTGCCGCGCCGCGACGACCGTGCTTCCGCCGCAGCCAAATTCGAGCAAAGAGCCGAGCCCCGCGAGTTGCAGTTCGAACTGCGTGACTTCGGCCGCGGTCATATGTGGTTGCATGGTCCCCTCCACAGCGGAAGGGATATGGGACTGCATTCGCCGCGTCCAGCCCGCTATTGGCGCCGCAACTGCAGAGAAGGATCAGGCCGCCGCCGCAGCCAGT
Organism: Hyphomicrobiales bacterium; assembly: GCA_004144345.1. Classification (GTDB taxonomy): domain Bacteria; phylum Pseudomonadota; class Alphaproteobacteria; order Rhizobiales; family Devosiaceae; genus Devosia_A. Next base: position 487 of record SEEL01000103.1, on the reverse strand, counting down.
TCGGGCCGCGACGAATGCGCCGGCATGATCGCGTCGGCATAGTCGCTTTCATATTTCTTGATGAGCGCGCGATCGTCGTGGTTCCATGGGTGGAAACCCGGCATGAAATAGGACAGCCATGGAAAGAAGCTCTTGCGCAATACGCCGGGCGTGCCGAGCAGATACCACCAGATGCGCGCGGTGACGCGCCAGCCGGTCAGGCCGTCCTGCTTGAGCAGGGCCTTCATCCCTTTCACACGCTTCGGCCAGAAGCGGGTGGTGACGAGGATCATCATCAGTGACTTGGCGCGCCAGCGCCGAAAGCGGCTCCAGTCCTTCGTGGCGTGGAGCCAGGTGTCGTAGGCGACGCCTTTATGCTCGATTTCCTCGACAGCGTGCCATTTCCACAAGCTGGCCCATTCGGGCTCCGCTCCCGCATACATGCTGTCGTCGCGCAGCATCACCGCCGCCATCATCGCGGTATAATGTTCGAGCGCGATCGTCGCCA
>SEEL01000028.1 GCA_004144345.1 Hyphomicrobiales bacterium | reverse complement strand
GGCGCGGGCGATGCGGGCGAGGCCCTCCGGATAGGTCGACATGAAGAAGGGGAAGACCGATTCCGGCCAGATCACGAGATCCTTGCCGGTCATGTCGCCGGAAACTTCGAGCAGCCGCGTGATGATGTCGGGCGGGTTGGCGGCCGCCCAGTTGGAGTGCTCGGTGATGATGGGCTGAACGAGGCGGACGCTGAGATCGGTGCGCTCGGTGATGGTGGTGTCGCGGAGGCGGATGCTGCCGTAACCGACTTGCGCCGCGATGATGCCGATGGCGAGGAAGAAGGGGACGAGGCGGGCGACCATGCCGCGGCCGTCAGCGGGCCAGATCAGCGCCGGGGTGAGCGCGAGGAGCGCCGCGATGAGGGTCAGCCCGTAGACGCCGATGACCGACGATAGCTGCATCATCTCGACATTGGCGGTGAGCGCATAGCCGAGCAGATCGAAGGGGAAGCCGGAAAAGAAGGTGCCGCGGGCATATTCGGCGGCGCTGAGGAAGACGGCCAAGGTCACGATGCGCCAGGCGCCGTGGCTCCAGCACAGATGCGCCAGCGCCGAGGCGAGGCCCCAGAACAAGGCGATCATGGCGGCCAGCGCCAGGATGGCGAATGGCATCAAGGCGAGGAACAGGCCGCCTTCGAGGAAGAAGGCGGCGCCGAGCCAGTGGAAGGCGACGGTGAAATAGCCCCAGCCGAAGGCAAAGCCGATGCCGAAGGCGGGGCCGAAAATCCGGCCGAGGCCCGGACGGCGCTCGGCGCCATCGAGCGCCCAGACCCAGAAGGGGAAGGTGACGAACAGCACCGGCAGGATGAAGAGCGGCGGGATGGAAGTGGCGGCAAGCGCGCCGAGCACCAGCATCAAGAGGAAGCGCCGCCAGCCATGCGAGAGCATGGTCCATTCCGCGAGGCGGGTCATGCGGGCGAATCAGCGGTGAATGGCGCCATGCCCCTCACCTACCCGGCTGCCTTGGTCTCCTCAACTGCCTCGGCCTTGGCTTCCGCCTTGGTGGGCGGCTTCCGCTGCTTCAGCCGCTTGATCTTGATGCGGCGCAGCTGGCGGGAATCGGCCTGCAGCACTTCGAACTCGAAGTTCTTGAGGCCGCCGATGGTTTCGCCCTTCACGGGCACATGGCCGGCGAGCACGAAGACGAGGCCGCCGATGGTATCAACTTCGTCGCCATGTTCGCCCGGGTTGAAATCGGGGCCGATGACGCCCTCGACCTCGCCCAGTTCGGCGCGGGCCGAGGCGATGTAGATGTTGGAGTTGATCTTGCGGATCAGCGGCCCGTCGATCTCGTCATGCTCGTCGTCGATTTCGCCGACCACAGCCTCGAGCAGATCCTCGATTGTGACGACGCCGTCGGTGCCGCCATATTCATCGATGACGATGGCCATGTGGACGCGCTTGAGCTGCATCTGCTGCAGCAGATCGCCCACCGGCATCAGCGGCGGCACGAAGAGCACGGTGCGTGCGATGTCGAGCTTGTTGAGCTTGAGCTTGAGGGCGGTCGAGACCAGCTTGACCGGGATGTCCTTGTCCGGATCGGTGACGACCTCGGTGATGCGCCGGAGCGCGTCCTTGACGTGGATGAAGCCGGTGATGTTGTCGATGTTGTCGGCATAGACCGGGATGCGCGAATGGCCGGCAAAGCGGAATTTCGCGATCATGTCGCCCAGTGTCGACTCGATGTCGATGGCCTCGATATCGGCGCGCGGCACCATGACGTCCTCGACATGCTTTTCGCCGAGCGACAGCACATTCTGCAGGATGGTGCGTTCCGAGGGGGAGAAGTCGGCGGTTTCGCCGGCAGCTTCAGCTTCGAGGGCGACTTCAAGATCGTCGCGCAGGGAGATCGTGCGGAAGGCGAACATCGCCTTGAGCCGCGTCCACAGTGATTGCCCCCGCGGCAAGGCGGGGGCGGTGGGCGACGGAGGTTCGGCCTGAGGCCGATCCTTGGGTTCGGATTTCGGTAGTAAGCTCGAATCGCTCATAGGCAGATCTTCAACTACTCTTCGGCATAGGGGTCGGCGACGCCCAGGGAGGCCAGAATCTGGGTTTCGAGACCCTCCATAGCAAGGGCCTCGTCCTCTTCGAGATGATCATATCCCAGAATGTGGAGGAAGCCATGGACCACGAGATGGGTAAAATGGTCCTCGAGGCTAACCCCTTGCTCCACCGCCTCGCGCTCCAGGGTTTCCCGGGCGAGAATGATGTCGCCGAGGATGCCGGTGACCGGGCCGAACGGCTCGATTTGCGGGAAACTCAGGACATTGGTGGGCTTGTCCATGCCGCGCCAGTCGCGGTTCAGTTCCTGCTGCTCGGCATCGTCGGTAAGAACGATCGAGAGTTCGGCGGCGCCGGTAATCCTGGGCTTGGCGAGCTTCAGCGCGGCGCGCACGGCCACATCGGCACGGGCATCAAGCGCCTCGGGCCAGCCCTCGGCGTTGCGGGAAATCTCGATATTAAGCGGCGTCATTATGCTGGCGGGACCGGCTTGGCACTCGCGGCGTCGTAGGCGCGGACGATGCGGCCGACCAGCGCGTGGCGGACGACGTCCTTGTCGTTGAAGCGCGTGATGTGGACGCCTTCGATGCCATCGAGCAAAGCGGTGGCTTCGACGAGGCCGGATTTTTCGCCGCGCGGCAGATCGATCTGGGTCGGATCGCCGGTGACGATCATCTTCGAGTTCTCGCCGAGGCGGGTGAGGAACATCTTCATCTGCATGGACGTGGTGTTCTGCGCTTCGTCGAGGATGACGACCGCGTTGGCGAGCGTGCGGCCGCGCATGAAAGCGAGCGGCGCGACTTCGATGACGCCCGAGGTAATACAGCGTTCCACATGCTCGGGACGCATCATGTCGTAGAGCGCGTCATAGAGCGGGCGGAGATAGGGATCGACCTTTTCCTTCATGTCGCCGGGCAGGAAGCCCAGGCGTTCGCCGGCTTCGACGGCGGGACGCGACAGGATGATGCGGTTGATGTCGCCGCGTTCGAGCAGCGTGGCGGCATGGGCGACGGCGAGATAGGTCTTGCCGGTACCGGCCGGGCCGATGCCGAACACCAGCTCGGCGCGCTCCATGGCGCGCATGTAGGAATCCTGCGCCGGCGTGCGGGCGACGATGGTCGCCTTGCGCGTCGCGATCTGCGCCATGCGCACCTTGCCCTTTTTCTCGAGCGTGGGCAGCATCAGCTGGCTGTCCTCGGTCTCGATCATGCGGATCATGGTGTCGACATTGGCGATGTCGAGGGGTTTGCCCTCTTCCAGCATGCCGTACAGGGATTCGAGGACGCGACGTGCCTGATCGACCTGAGAGGCGGCGCCCTTGAGCAGCAGATGATTGCCCCGCGGCGCAGCGGTGACTTTCAGGCGCTGTTCGATGAGAGCGAGGTTCTGGTCGAAATCGCCATACAGCTGGGCAGCGAGGCGGTTGTCTTCGAAAGCCAGTTCAAGCTGGGAGGAAAGGGCGTTGTCTGGGGTGGCGGACAAATGCCTGTTCAAGTGCTCGATTGCTCCAAATCCGCTCAGATAGCGGGGTGTTGAGACTCAATAACGCTAACAGGATTCCGTTCCGCGTGTGTGACAATCTTGCCTTCAATTGAGTTATTCCCCGCCGCGACGATAAGGACGGGCTGGACGGAGCCGATGAGCGCTTCGCTGCCTGCCATGTGGACGGCCTGCAGATAGGGCGAGCGGCCGCCGATCTGGCCGGGCATGCGGCCGGGTTTTTCGATCAGCACGTCGAGGGTGCGCCCGACGACGGATCTGCCGAAATCGCGCATTTGGGTGGTGATCAGCTGGTTCAGCGCAGCGAGGCGCTCGGTCTTGATGGCTTCCTCGATCTGGCCGTCCATGGTGGCGCCGGGGGTGCCGGGGCGGGTCGAATATTTGAAGGTGTAGGCCGAGGCATAGCCGACTTCGCGAACAATCTGCAGCGTCTGTTCAAAATCCGCGTCGGTTTCGCCGGGGAAGCCGACGATGAAATCGCCGGACATGGCCATGTCGGGGCGGGCGGATTTGATGCGGTCGATGAGCGTCAGATAGTCGGCGCGGGTGTGGCGGCGGTTCATCGATTTGAGGATGCGGTCGGACCCCGACTGCACCGGCAGATGGAGGTACGGCATCAGCTTGTCATTGTCGCGATGCGCTTCGATCAGCTCGTCCGACATGTCGGAGGGGTGGCTGGTGGTGTAGCGGATGCGGGCGAGGCCCTCGATTTCCGCCAGCCGGGCGCAGAGTTCGCCGAGGCCGACGCTGCGGCCGCGCGCATCGAGCCCGTGCCAGGCATTGACGTTCTGGCCGAGCAGCGTGAGTTCGCGGACGCCGGCATCGACGAGGGTGCGGGCTTCGGCCAGCACCTGCTCGAGCGGGCGGCTGGTTTCGGCGCCGCGCGTATAGGGGACGACGCAGAAGGAACAGAATTTGTCGCAGCCTTCCTGCACGGTGAGGAAAGCGGTGAGGCCGCGGGCGCGGATCACTTCCTTCTTGGCGGCCGGGAGATGGGCGAATTTGTCCTCTTCGGGGAATTCGGTTTCGAGCACCATTTCGCCGCGCTCGGCGCGGGCGATGAGATCGGGCAGGCGGTGATAGGATTGCGGCCCGAACACCATATCGACGCGGCCCTTGGCGCGGCGGGCGATCTCCTCGCCCTCGGCCTGGGCGACGCAGCCGGCGACGCCGACCATGAAGTTGCGGCCTTCCTTGCGCAGCTCGGCGAGACGGCCGAGTTCGGAAAAGACCTTCTCGCTGGCCTTTTCGCGGATGTGGCAGGTGTTGAGGACGATGAGATCCGCGGCATCCATATCCGGCGTCGGCTCATAGCCGTGCGGCGCCAGCGCGTCGGCCATGCGGTCGCTGTCATAGACATTCATCTGACAGCCATAGGTCTTGATGAAGAGCTTTTTCGGCCGGATTTCGCGGATGTGGTCGGTCATGGGCGGGTGAATACACCTAAGCGGCGGGTCTGCCAAATTGCGGCCGACGGGCCGGAGCGATGGGCTTGGGCGGGTGCGGTGCTTGTGGTCGCCCCCTCCACCACGCTACGCGTGGTCCCCCTCCCTCGCCACGCGGTGGAGGAACCCGACTGCAAGCTTTGGAGGAAGGGCGATGGGCAGGCTCAAGGAGATCGTGATCGATGCGGATCATCCGGCGTCGCTCGCCCGGTTCTGGGCGGCGGCGGTCGATGGGTATGCGGTGCGGCCCTATGACGGGGCCGAGATCGCCCGGCTGGCGGCGCTGGGGCTGACGCCGGAGACCGATCCCACTGTGCTGGTGGACGGGCCGGGGCCGGTGATCTGCTGCCAGCTGCGTGAGGGACCGCGACTCGAGCGCAACCGCATCCATCTCGATCTGGCGACGAGGGACCGCAAGGCGGAGGTGGCGCGGCTCACGGCGATCGGCGCAAGCGTCTGGTATCAGCGCGATGGGTTCACGGTGTTGCGTGACCCCGAGGGCAACCAGTTCTGCGTGGTGGATGAGCGCTGAGCGCCGCGTCAGTCCGTGCGACCCGGGAAGAGGTCGTCATAGGGTGGGCTGACAACGCCGTCGCAGTGAACCTCCCAGATGGGAGAACCTGGGGCCGGTATTTCGAAGACCGTTACCTGCTGGCACACGATCCTGACGCCAGCGGCGGTCGTTGCGCCAAGCCCTCTTAGCCAGCGAATATCGGGATCCCTACTCCCATCCCCTCTGGTAACCGGAGTCATCGCACCAATCACAGAGGCAAACCCATCGGTGGGCAGGAACCGGCCGCTGGCGACGCCCATCGATGGATCACCACCTTCGAGGTCAGAGTGGCCGATCAACGTCTCGTGGTGAAGGATATTGAACATCGCACCGGCCCGTTCAGCCCGCTGTGGTTGCCGTGGCGAGCGCCGGGATTTCCTTCTCGTGGCGGTTTAGTGCCACCAGCATGCGGCGGACCTGGGTCTCGGCGAGCTTGGTGACGAGCTTGCGATCGGTCTCGGGGCCGAGGGGGATCGGGGCGCCGAAGGCGATGGTGACGTCCTTCATGCCCGAGGTCAGAAGATTGGTGACGACGGCGCGGAAGCCGCGGGCATTCATGCCGGAGATGCCGCTGCGTTCGTTGCGCGACACAGGCAGGCCCTGCAGATGCGTATAGGCGATGGTGACGGGCTGGATGGCGACATCCTTGGCGCCGCCCTGCTCCATGGCCGCCTGCGCGGCGCCGACCAGCGCCGAGCGGAAGGGCTGCACATGGGTGCCGAGGTCGCGATGGCCTTCGGCAAACAACAGCACGGCTTCGTTGCCGGCGAGGCGCTGCGCCATTTCCTGGCTGGTGCGCCGGGCATCCTGGCGACGGTTGTAGTCAACGAAAAGCGTGCGGGCGAGGCGCGCGAGGAAGCCGACGAAGAAGGTGCTGCGCACAGCGCTCTTGGCGACGAAGGTGACCTCGGCGACCGAACCGATGGCGACGATGTCGGTCCATGAGATGTGGTTGGAGAGCAGCAGCGTGGCGCGGTTGTGCAGCGGCTCGCCGATGGTCTTGACGCGAATGCCGAGGAACACGCAGCCGACCGAGTAGAAGACGCGGGGCAGCCAGGGCCAATAGAGGCCGAACAGCCGCAGCACCATCTGCAGCGGAATGAGGACCAGCATCACCGGGATGTAGATGAAGATAAAGAACAGCGTTCTGAAGATCATTTGTCGTCGTCCGCTTTGAGCGGTACGGCATAGAGCTCGAGCCGGTGATCGACGAGCTTGTAGCCGAGGCGCTTGGCGATGAGATTCTGGATGGCCTCGATTTCCTCGTTGCGGAACTCGATGACCTTGCCGGTACGGATATCGATCAGGTGGTCGTGATGCTCATCAGGGATGGGCTCGAAGCGGGCGCGGCCATCCTTGAAATCATGCTTGGTGACGAGGCCGGCTTCCTCGAACAGATTGAGGGTGCGGTAGACGGTGGAGAGCGAGATGCGCGCATCGATGGCCGAGGCGCGGCGGTAGAGCTCTTCGACGTCAGGGTGGTCGGCGGCGGCCTCCATCACCTGCGCGATGACGCGACGCTGATCGGTCATGCGCATGCCCTTGGCCGCGCATTGCTCTTCGAGGGTTTCGGAATGAGCCGACTTTTCCATGGACACCTCGCTAATTCAGATCGCGGGCCATCACAAGAGCGGTGGCCGGCTGGCCGTTGGGGCGGGCGTAGTAGCCCTTGCGCTCCGAGATCTGCTTGAAGCCGGCCTTCTCGTAAAGACGGATGGCGGCGGGATTGTCGGCCGCGACTTCGAGCAGCATGCGCCTGGCGGGCGTCATCAGCAAATCCTCGAAGCAGGCCTTGAGCAGCGCCTCGCCGACGCCCTTGCCGCGGAACTTCGGATCGACGGCGATGGTCATCAACTCAACGTCATCGCCGAGCAGGCGCAGCATGGCGAAGCCGGCGAGCTTGCGGTGCTTGTCGCAGGCGACGAGGGTGGGCGTATCGGAGTCGAGGACATAGGCCTCGAGGTCCTCGCGCGGCCAGCCGCGATAGAAGCTCGCGGCATGGAGCTTTGCCGCGGCATCAGCATCGCGCGGCTGGGCCGGCTCGATGTGGAGGCCCAGCGGGGCCATCCAGCTGCGCAGCATCATGACGGCACCCTCGCGACGCGGAATTTCTCCTGCGGCTTGGCATCGGCGTCGCGGATGTAAGCGGCTTCGGGCGGCCAGGCGGCAGGATCGGCCGTCGCGGCGAAGGCAGCCAGCGCGGCGATATCGACGGCGGCGCTGGTGATGCGGGGGGTGGTGCCGGCGCGCGCTTCGGCCTCGGGCATCGGCAGGAGCAGGGCGTCGCTCGCGGGGGCGGCGGAACCGGCAAAGAGCTGGAAATAGGCCTCGCCGCGCTTGGCATCGAGCAGCACGGCGGCAGGGCCGGCGGCGCTCAGCGAGAGGGCGAAGAGCGAGGGGATGCCGAGAACGGGGATGTTCAGCGCGAGGCCGAGGCCGCGCGCGGCGGAGAGGCCGATGCGGAGGCCGGTGAAGGAGCCGGGACCGGTGGTGACGGCGATGCGGGCGAGGTCGGCATAGGCGACGCCGGAGCGGGCCAGCAGTTCATCGAGGGCGGGGAACAGGCGCTCGGCCTGGCCGGTGGCCATGTCTTCGACGAGGCTTTCGACGGACCCGTCGGGGCGGCGAAACGCGAGTTGCAGGCGCGGCGCCGCAGTGTCGATGGCCAGAAGAACGCTCATGGCGGAGAGATAGGCTGTGACGCGGGCGGCGGCAACGGCATTCCATGCCGCAAGCCGCATGGGCAATGCCATTGCGCGGGGCGGGGGCGCGGGGAATTACCTATCCGGATCAGGGATTTGGGGCTTTGCGCGGGGCGGTGCAGCGGGCATCTGCCATGGCCAGTATGAATCCGCAGGGAATCCAATCGATATGAAGAAGCTGCTTTCCGGTCTTGCCCTTGCCGCTGCGCTGAGCAGCCCGGTGCTGGCCCAGCCCACCGACATCCTCAATGTCTCCTACGACATCTCGCGCGAACTGTTCGAGGCAGTGAACGCCAAGTTCGTGCCGTCCTACGCCGCCGATGCGGGCGTTACGGTGACGGTGAACCAGTCGCATGCCGGTTCGTCCAAGCAGGCCGGGCTGATCAAGGAAGGCCTCGAGGGCGACGTCGTGACCTTCAACCAGGTGATCGACATCGATACGCTGGCCAAGGCCGAGTACGTGGCGGCGGACTGGAAGGCAAAGTTCGCCAACAACGCCTCGCCCTTCTACTCGCTGCCGGCGTTCCTCGTGCGCGAAGGCAACCCGAAGGCGATCAATGGCTGGGCCGACCTCGCCAAGGACGGCGTGCAGATCATTTTCCCGAACCCCAAGACCTCGGGCAATGGCCGCTACACCTATCTCGCCGCCCGCGCCTGGGCGACCGAGGAATATGCGAGCGACGAGGCGAAGATCGAGGAATACCTCAAGAAGGTGTTCGCCAATGTGCCGGTGTTCGAGACGGGCGGCCGCGCCGCGACGACGACCTTCGTCGAGAATGGTATCGGCGATGTGCTGATCACGTTCGAGGCGGAAGTGCTGGGCACGCTGAAGATCGCGGGCGAAGACAAGTTTGACGCCGTGAGCCCGGCGGTGAGCCTCCTCGCCGAGTTCCCGGTGGCGGTGGTCGACAAGGTGGTGGATGCGCGCGGCTCGCGGGCGATCGCCGAGGCCTATCTCAACTACCTCTATTCGCCCGAGGGCCAGGATATCGCCGGCGCCTTCTTCCACCGCGTGCATGAAGAGGCGGCGGTGGCCAAGTATGCCGGCCAGTTCCCCGAAGTGCGCCTCGTGACCGTCGAGGACGTGTTCGGCGGCTGGGACAAGGTGCAGCCGGAGCACTTCGCCGAAGGCGGGCTGCTCGACAAGGTGTTCCTGAACCAGTAATCGCGGTTACGGCAAAGTTTTTCGGGCGGCGCGGGCATCTCCGCGCCGCCGTTATTTCATGAGGGCCAATGGCGACGGCAGGCACGATAAAGCGGAAGCATCTGCTGCCGGGATTCAACCTGACGCTGGGCGTCACGCTGAGCTATCTCGTGCTGATCGTGGCGCTGCCGTTGTCGGCAATGCTGCTGAAGACGGCGGGACTGGGCTGGAGCGAGTTCTGGCGCATCGTGTCGTCACCCCGCGCGATGTCGGCCTATTGGATCACCTTCTCGTCGGCCGGTGCGGCGGCGATCTTCAATGCGTTCTTCGGCATGCTGCTGGCCTGGGTGCTGGTGCGCTACGAGTTTCCCGGCAAGCGGCTGATCGATGCGCTGGTCGATTTGCCTTTCGCGCTGCCGACGGCCGTGGCGGGGCTGGCGCTGGTGACGCTGTTCGCGCCGCTCGGCTGGTACGGCCAGTTTCTCGAGCCGCTTGGCATCAAGGTGCATTTCAGCCAGCTCGGCATCATCGCCGCGATGGCGTTCACCTCGCTGCCCTTCGTGGTGCGCACGGTGCAGCCGGTGCTCGAGGACATTCCGGGGGATGTCGAGGAAGCGGCGCGCACACTCGGCGCGACGCCGCGGCAGGTGTTCTGGCGGGTGCTGTTCCCGCTGGTGCTGCCGGCCTTCACGGCAGGCACGACGCTCTGCTTTGCGCGCGCCATCGGCGAATTCGGCGCGGTGGTGTTCATTGCCGGCAATTTGCCGGGCAAGACCGAGATCGTGTCGCTGCTGATCTTCATCCGGCTCGACGAACACAATTATCCCGCCGCCGCCGCACTCGCGACGGTGCTGCTGGCGGTGGCGTTCCTGTCGCTGCTGTTGACCAATATCCTCCAGGCCTGGCAGTTGCGCTATGCAGACAAGCACTGATCGCAACGTGAGAGGCACGAGCGGCGCGCAGAAGCCGCGCTCGGCGGCGGCGTGGTCGCTGATCGGGCTGGTCTATGTACTGGGCGCGCTGGTGCTCGCCATGCCGCTGGTGCTGATCATCGCCACCGGCTTCCGCAACGGGCTGGCCGCCTGGCTCGCGAGCAATCTGGAGCCGGACACGCTGCATGCGATCTGGCTCACGGTGCTGACGGCGATCGTGGTGGTGCCAATCAACATCGTGTTCGGCGTGTGCGCGGCGTGGCTGGTAACGCGGTTCCGCTTCCCGGGGCGGCGGCTGCTGATGACCTTCATCGACATTCCGTTCTCGATCTCACCGATTGTCGCGGGTGTGGTCTATCTGTTCCTCTACGGGGCGCAGGGACTGTTCGGGCCGCTGCTCGAAAGCTTCGGCATCAAGATCATGTTCACGGTGTGGGCGATCTTCCTGGTGTCACTGTTCGTGACGTCGCCGTTCGTGGCGCGTGAACTTATTCCGCTGATGGAACAGCAGGGCAGCGAAGATGAAGAAGCGGCGCTGAGCCTTGGCGCCAATGGCTGGCAAATCTTCTGGAACGTGACGCTGCCCAACATCAAATGGGCGCTGCTGTACGGCGCGCTGCTGTGCACGGCGCGCGTCATCGGCGAATTCGGTGCGGTGTCGGTGGTGTCGGGCGCCATTCGCAGCAAGACCATGACGCTGCCGCTGCAGATCGAGCTGCTGTTCAACGATTTCAACGTCGCGGGCGCCTTCGCCGCGGCGTCGACGCTGACGCTGCTGGCGGTGGTGACGATCGTCGCCAAGGGACTGCTGGAAAACAAAAAAGGCGGCTAAGGCCGCCTTCTTCATCTTGCTCTGTCCAGCCGAAGCTAGACCTGCTGGACGGCTTCGACGCCGGGGACGAAGTGGCGGAGGAGGTTCTCGATGCCGGACTTGAGCGTGGCGGTCGAGGACGGACAGCCCGAGCAGGCGCCCTGCATGTGGAGGTAGACCGTACCGTCCTTGAAGCCCCGGAAGGTGATGTCGCCGCCATCCATGGCGACGGCCGGGCGGACGCGGGTCGAGATCAGTTCCTTGATGACTTCGACGGTCTCGGTGTCGGTCTCGTCGAAGAACTCTTCGGTTTCGGCCGCCAGCATGCCGGCTTCGTCGATCACCGGCTTACCGGACAGGAAGTGCTCCATGATGATGCCGAGGATGGCCGGCTTCAGATGGTTCCACTCGGTCATGTCCTTGGAAACGGACACGAAGTCGGAGCCGAGGAAGACGCCGGTGACGCCCGGAATGGAGAACAGGCCCGACGCCAGCGGCGAAATCGCCGCGTCCTCGGCCGAACGGAAATCCCTCGGCTCGCCGACGACGACGTCGCGGCCGGGCAGGAATTTCAGGGTCGCCGGGTTCGGCGTGGCTTCGGTCTGGATGAACATGGCGCGTCCGGTGGTGTTAGAATGGTTCTAAAATAGGTTTGTCGGACCGGGATAGCAAGGGGAAAGCTGGCATCAACGTCGCGTGCGCGGCCGCGGGAGAGGGCGCCGACTGCGGGCACCGCGCAGGCTAGGCCACCGCGACGATTTCTTCGTTGGTCATGGCACCGGGGACGATGGTGACGAGGATGTGGAGCCGGTTGTGGGCGGCGAAATGAGTGACCATGGGGCCGGGGCCCTTGTCGGACTGGCCGGCGGCGAGGACCAGAATGCCGATGCCGGGGTCGGCGAGAATCAGCTGCTCGATGGCTTCCTCCGGGCGGCCTTCGCGAATGACGGTTTCGGTGCGGACCTGACCGATGTCGCGGATGCGGGCGATGCGGGTGTCGAGCATGCGCTCGGCTTCGTCGCGGGCTTCGGCGCGCATGGCGTCGGCGACGCCGATGAACTGGCCGAAATCCTCGCTGTCGATGACCGAGAGCAGCACCAGCGTGCCACCGGTGCGCTTGACGCGATGCGCGGCGAAGCTCACCGCGCGGTCGCATTCCTTGGTGTCGTCGATGAGGACGAGGAATTTTCGCGAATAATCGAGTTCAGCCACGCCGCCGCCTCGTGCTGCCTATGGGTGGGCATTGTTCCACCCTGTGCGGATTTGAACAAGGGCGGCCGAGCGAGCCTGGAGGAGGCTCGTTCGGCCAACCGCTGACTAGCCGATGAAGCCGACGATGCTGCGGACTTCCTTCATGGTCTTTTCGGCGATTTCGGCGGCGCGGGCGGCGCCATCGGCCATGAAAGCATCGATGGAGGCCGGATCGGCAACCAGGCGGCGGGTTTCATCGGCGATGGGGGCGAGTTTGGCCACCGCGAGATCGGCCAGCGCCGGCTTGAAGGCGCCCCAGCCCTTGCCGCCGAATTCGGCGAGGACGGCGGCCTTGGTCGTATCGGACAGGGCGGCATAGATGCCGACGAGGTTCGCCGCTTCGGCGCGACCTTCGAGGCCCTTTTCTTCCGACGGCAGCGGCTCCGGATCGGTGGTAGCGCGCTTGATCTTCTTACTGATCTGGTCGGCATCATCCATGAGCAGGATGCGGGCGCCTTCCGAGGTGTCCGACTTGCTCATCTTCTTGCTGGCGTCCTTGAGCGACATGACGCGGGTGGCCGGGCCGGCGATGACCGGGTCGGTGATGGGGAAGAAATCGGCCTCGAGCCCCTGCTCGGCGATGGACCTGGCGTAGTCGTTGTTGAACTTGGCGGCGATGTCGCGCGTCAGTTCGAGATGCTGCTTCTGGTCATCGCCCACCGGCACATGGGTGGCCTTGTAGAGCAGGATGTCGGCGGCCATCAGCGAAGGATAGGCGAACAGGCCGAGCGAGATGTTTTCGGCATTCTTGCCGGCGCTCTTGTCCTTGAACTGGGTCATGCGTTCCATCCAGCCCATGCGGGCGACGCAATTGAACACCCAGGCGAGTTCGGCATGCTGGCGCACGCGCGACTGGTTGAAGACGATGTTCTTCTTGGGATCGACGCCCGAGGCGACATAGGCCGCCGCCACTTCGCGGATGGAGCGGCGCAGCTCGTCGGGCTCCTGCCAGACGGTGATGGCGTGCATATCGACGACGCAATAGATGCACTCATGCGTCTTCTGCATTTCGACATAGCGCTTGATGGCGCCGAGATAGTTGCCGAGATGCAGATCGCCCGAGGGCTGGGTGCCGGAAAAGACGCGCGGATGATGGGGCATGATGAAAGACTCGATTTAGTTTGCCTCTAGCCGGTCGTCCGACCGGATTCAATGACCCTTGCAGATCATCGAGGCTCACCGTATGTTCACTGTTTGTTCGGGCGAACAGGAAGAGGTGGGAATTGAGAGTCACTGACCGACGGACCGGTAAGCAGCATTTTCTTTTTCATACTGACTCACTCGAAGCTGAACTCGCCGCTATGAGGCAGCGCTACGAGTGTGAGCATGCAACAATGGAGCTGCGTCGTTTTAGGGCATCCAATGGATCGACGCACATCAAAGGCATGTGTGTTAGGTGCGGTTGGAGGTCCCAGTCCGTCACACGACGTCCAGAGCACGACGATTTGACCTGGGTCGACGAAACCGTCTCGTTGAAATTCGACGAGGCGAAGAAGGCAGAGGAAGACGACATTCGGCAACGCCACATTGAGCTGCAACTCAACAAGTCGTCGGAGTTCTATGAGGCCTACAACTCATACCTGCTGTCACACAGTTGGCAGGCAAAGAGGTCCCTAGTTCTTAAGCGCGCAGGTGGTCTATGTGAGGGGTGTGGCACAAAACCGGCGACACAGGTGCACCACACTTCCTACAAGCATCTGTACGACGAGTTCCTCTTCGAACTCGTAGCCGTCTGCGACTCATGCCACGAACGACTGCACTTGGAAGTTGCTTCAGAGGACGGGCAACCCGCCGAGCGTGACGACGAAATCACGTTCTAGCGCTTAGCCCCAATCCAGGACGATCTTGCCCTTTTCGCCGCCGGCGGCGAGCTTGAAGGCTTCGGCGTAGTCGTCGGCTTTCATGCGGCGGGTGATGACTTTGCGCACGTCGAGGCCGGATTCGAGCATGGCGAGCATCTTGTGCCAGGTCTCGAACATTTCGCGGCCGTAGATGCCGCGCAGGGTGATCATGCGGAAGACGATCTTCGAAAGATCGAAGATGAAGGGTTGGGCGGGGACGCCAAGGAGAGCGACGCGACCGCCCATCACGAGGTGATCGGTCATCTGGTCGAGGGCGGCGGGGGCGCCACTCATTTCGAGGCCGACATCGAAGCCTTCCTTCATGCCGAGCCTGTCCATCACCTCACGCAAATTCTGCGTCTTGATGTTGACCGGGACGACGTCGGCTATCTCGGAGGCGAGGGCCAGGCGTTCGGGGTTCATGTCGGTGATGACGACGTGGCGGGCGCCGACATGGCGGGCGACGGCGGCGCCCATGATGCCGATGGGACCGGCGCCGGTAACCAGCACATCCTCGCCGACGATATCGAAGGCGAGCGCGGTGTGGACGGCATTGCCGAGCGGATCGAGGATGGCGCCGAGTTCATCGTCGATGGCATCGGGCAAGGGCACGATGTTGAAGGCGGGGATTCTTACGTATTCGGCGAAGGCGCCAGGCAGGTTCACGCCGATGCCCTTGGTGTCGGGGTCGAGATGGAATTTGCCGGCGCGGCTGGCACGCGACTTCATGCCGACGACATGGCCTTCGCCGGAGACGCGCTGACCGACCTTGAGGTTCTTCACGTCGGGGCCGATGGCGGCGATCTCGCCGGCATATTCGTGGCCGGTGATCATGGGCACTGGAACGGTCTTCCTGGCCCAGTCATCCCATTTGTAGATGTGGATGTCGGTGCCGCAGATGCCGGTCTTGTGGACCTTAACCAGTACGTCCTCGGGACCGATTTCGGGGATGGGGCGATCCTCCATCCAGATGCCGGGTTCGGACTTTGCCTTGACGAGGGCTTTCATTGGATGACTCCGAGTTCGCGTCCCGCTTCCGCAAAGGCGCCGATGGCGAAATCGACATCGGCATCGGTGAGCGCGGCGGACATCTGCGTGCGGATGCGGGCGCGGCCCTTGGGCACGACGGGAAAGAAGAAGCCGGCGACATAGACGCCGCGTTTGTCGAGCGCCGCCGCCAGATCCTGCGCGCGCTGAGCTTCGCCGAGCATCACGGGAATGATGGGCGTATCGCCGGGAAGCAGCTCGAAGCCGGCGGCGGTGAGGCCGGCGCGGAAGCGCTGGGTGTTGCGGGTAAGCTGGGCACGGCGATCATCGGCGGCCCGGGCGATCTCGATGGCTTTGAGCGAGCCAGCGGTCACCGAGGGCGCGAGGGCGTTGGAGAAGAGATAGGGCCGGGCGCGCTGGCGGAGCAGATCAATGATCGGCTGCGCGGCCGCGATGAAGCCGCCCATGGCGCCGCCCAGCGTCTTGCCGAAGGTGCCGGTGATGATGTCGACCTTGTCGCCAGCGCCGGTGAGGGTGGGCGTACCCCTGCCCTCGGCGCCGAGATGGCCGGTGGCGTGGCAATCATCGACCATAACTAGGGCGCCATAGCGTTCAGCGAGAGCGCAGATCTCGGGGAGCTTCGCCACATGGCCATCCATCGAGAAGACGCCATCGGTGGCGATGAGGCGGAAGCGCGTGCCGTCGGCGACGGCCTGCTTCAGCTGGGTTTCGAGATCGTCGAGATCGGAGGTCTGGTAGCGGTAGCGCTTGGCCTTCGACAAGCGCACGCCATCGATGATGGAGGCGTGGTTGAGGCTGTCGGAGATGATGGCGTCTTCGTCGGTGAGCAGCGTCTCGAACAGGCCGCCATTGGCATCGAAGCAGGCGGCGAAGAGGATGGCGTCGTCCTTGCCGAGATAGCGCGCCACCGATTGCTCGAGTTCGCGGTGGAGATCGAGCGTGCCGCAGATGAAGCGGACGGAGGCCATGCCGAAGCCGTAGCGGTCGAGTCCGTGGCGGGCGGCAGCGATGATTTCAGGGTGATCGGCGAGGCCGAGGTAATTGTTGGCGCAGAGGTTCACCATGCGGCGGCCATCGGCGAGGCCGATGCGACCCGATTGCGGCGTCGCGATGAGGCGCTCGCGTTTCAGCAAGCCCTGCGCCTCGATGTCGGACAGCGTGGCGGTGAGGTAATCGAGAAAGCCTGGCTGCATCGCATCCTCCAATATGGAAGAAATTCCGCTATAACGGACACAAAGTCAAGCGGCGCCGGAAATTGCTTGGCAGGTGCGGCCGGGGCGGGCTAGCTACACAGAGCAGGCAACGAAGACACCGTCATGGCAGCCGCCCCAGAAATCGGACCGATCATCCAGCGCGCCCGCAAGGCGCGGCATTTGACGCTTGAGGGCCTCGCGGGGGTGTCGGGGGTGTCGCGCTCCATGCTGTCGCAGATCGAGCGCGGCGAATCCAACCCCACCTTCGCAGTGCTGTGGGGGCTGACGCAGGCGCTCAAGATCGACCTCTCTGAGCTGATCAGCGGGGAGATGGCCCAGGCCGAGTCGCGGGCGATCGACATCGTGACGGCGCCGCTGACGCCCGAGATCAAGAGCCCGGACGGGGCGTGGCGGCTGCGCATTCTCAGCCCGCCTTCAATGTCGGGTCGGGTCGAATGGTACGAGGTAGAGATCGCGCCGGGCGGCCGGCTCAAGAGTTCGCCGCACCAGCCGGGCACGCATGAACATCTGACGGCACAGAGCGAGGGCCTGATGGTGCACAGCGGTGGCAGCGAGCAGGGTTTGAAGCAGGGTGAGACGGCGCGCTATCGCGCCGATGTCGAGCACGCCATCGCCAATGTCGGCGATGCGCCGGCGCGGGCGTTGCTGACCGTGGTCTACGACTAGCCGTTGCGGCGGAGGCGCCGGACCAACTGGCCGAGCGGCTGCGCGCCGGTGAGGTGGACGAGCGCGAAATAGAGGCCGAGGCCGGTCACGACCAACGCGCCGAGCGCGAGGATCTGGAACAGCAGCGGGGCGCTGCTCGCGAGCCATGGGGCGAGCGGCAGGCTGAGCCCCCACAGGGCGCCGCCCATCAGCAGCGCGGCGAGGATGATGAGGCCGTGGCGGCGCCAATCGGCAGCCGGCAGGGTAAAATGGCCACGGCGGGCCAGCCAGATGGCGAGCAGCACGGCATTGGCCCAGGCCGCGAAGGACGTCGCGATGGCGATGCCGACATGGGCGAAGCTGGGGAAGAGCGCCAGCGACAGGGCGACATTGGCGGTGAGCGAGATGGCGGCGAAGATGGTCGGGGTCCGCGTGTCCTCGCGGGCGAAGAAGCCGGGCTGCAGCACGCGGATCAACACGTAGGCCGGCAGGCCCGCGGCGAACCAGACAACGGTCTGCGCGGTCTGCAGCGTGTCGGCAGCGCTGAAGGCGCCGCGTTCGAAGAGAACGGAGACGATTGGCGTCGCCAGCGCGATGAGAGCGGTAGCCGCCGGCACTGAAAGCAGCATCGAGATGAGC
Source organism: Hyphomicrobiales bacterium (assembly GCA_004144345.1). Taxonomy (GTDB): domain Bacteria; phylum Pseudomonadota; class Alphaproteobacteria; order Rhizobiales; family Devosiaceae; genus Devosia_A. The sequence goes on along the minus strand of SEEL01000028.1, from coordinate 26,194 downwards.
AGCGCCTGGTTCTGGCTGGCGTCGGCTTCCTTGTCGCGGCCGCCCTTGAGGTGGCGCGAGAGCTCGGGCAGCAGCACGGTGCCCACGGCAATGCCGATGATGCCGAGCGGCAATTGGTAGAGCCGGTCGGCGTAATAGAGATAGGCGATGGCGCTGTCGGCGGCCGAGGCGATGATGGTGCCGACAAAGATATTGATCTGCGTGATGCCGCCCGCGATGACGGCCGGGACGGCGAGCACCCAGAAGCGCTTCACATCGGCATCGAGACGCGGCCATTGCAGCTTCGGCACGAAGCCGGCGCGGCGCACCGCGGCATAGACGAGCGCCAGCTGCGCGATGCCGCCGGCGATGGTGCCGATGGCGAGCCAGATGGCCACGCCAGCCTGATCGTAAGCCGACAGCACCAGCGGCAGCATGAAGGCAATCATCACGATGTTGAGCAGGATGGGCGCGAAGGCGGCAGCCTTGAAATGGCCTAGGCCATTGAGGATGGCGGCATAGGCGGCCATCAGCGACATGCACATCAGATAGGGGAAGCAGATGCGCGTCAGCAGCACCGTGAGATCGTATTTTGCGGGATCGTTGAGGAAGCCCGGCACGAAGGGCGCGAGCACCCAGGGCATGAAGATCTCGACGAGCACGGTGACGACGAACACCACGGCGACGAGCCAGCTCATGATGCGGGCGGCCCAGAGGCGGGCTTCGTCACGGCCCTCCTGCTCCAGCGCCTTGGCGAAGAGCGGGATGAAGGCGGTGTTGAAGGCACCTTCGGCAAACAGTCGGCGGAACAGATTGGGGAAGCGGAAAGCGGCGAGATAGGCGTCGGCTGCCGGACCAGTACCGAGCACGGCGGCCACCAGCGCATCGCGCACGAAGCCGAGGATGCGGCTGCCCAGCGTCAGCACACCCACATTGAGGAAATTGCGGTAGAGCGATCCGCCGGGCGCCGGGCTCTTCCCGGGAGTGCGTTCAACCATCGGGCGGCTCCGTCCCTATTCTTCGTGCAAATCGAGGGTGATCGCGAGATGCTGGCGCGCGGCTTCCTGTTTCAGCCACGCCACCAACGGTGCGGATTTGTGCGGCTTTATCCCGCGAACCGCAAACTGTCCCGACGGACCATCCACCTCTTTGAAGTCCAGCTCACCTGAGCCCCTATTGTCGCGTAGCCACGAGAACACGTCCTCGCCGAAGTTGTGGAAGCGATGCAGCAAAGACAGATGTTCCTTGCTGAGCTCACTTCGGCCGTCGCGTTCCTCGTAACTCTGCTTATCGACAAGCGAGATCACGACCGACGCGCCCGGCGGACGGTTACCCATTGTCCACTTTCGCGGACTCTTCCTGCCGGGGTGCGGCGGGGTTGAAGACGGCAAGCAGGGTGTCGCGGATGGCCTTCTGGCGGCGCGGCGCCTCGATCTTGTGGCCGGTGAGATCGGTCACGTAGAAAACGTCGACGGCCTTTTCGCCATAGGTGCCGATATGGGCCGAGCCGATGGTGAGGCTGAGATCGGCGATGGCGCGGGTCAGCTGGTGGAGGAGGCCGGTGCGGTCGAGGCCCATGACCTCGATGACGGTGAATTTTTCCGACAGATTGTTCGACACCTCGACGCTGGCGGGCAGCGTGAAGGGCTTGAGGCGCCGGTTGTGACGGCTTTCCTTGCCGAGATCGATGAGCACCTGGCGCTTGCCCTGCAAGAGCTGCTTGACCGTTTCGATGATGCGGTTGGCGCGAACCTTTTCATCTTCATCGGAGGTGAAGGCGCGGCGCAGGCGGAACGTATCGAGGGCGCGGCCATCGCGCGTCGAGAAGATCTGCGCGCCGATGATCGAGGCTTCGCACATGGTGCAAGCGCCGGCGATGAGCGAGAGCAGGCGCGGATGGTCGGGCGTATAGAACGATACTTCAGTGATGCCCTCGAAGGCCTGCACACGGATGGAGCCGGCAAAGGGATTGTGGGCATTGTCGGCCGCCCGGATCATCTTGGCGTGCTCCTGCTGGAGCTCAAGCTCGGCGCGCAGCCAATAATGATTGTAGTGGCGGCCCATATAGGCCTCGACTTCGGGCTTGGGCCAGGCGGCCAGCGCCTTTTCGAGTTCGGCCTTGGCGGCGGCGACACGATCGGACTGGCTGACGCGCGAATGGCCGCCCGAGAGCAGCGGCTCCGTCGCGTAGTAGAGCGAGCGCAACAGGCTGCCCTTCCAGCCGGTCCAGACGCCGGGGCCGACCGCGCGAATATCGCAGGCGGTGAGGATCATGAGCAGCGCAAGCCGTTGTGGCGACTGCACAATATCGGCGAAAGCGCGGGCCGTTTCGGGGTCCTGCAGGTCGCGCGCCTGGGCGATCTCGCTCATGGTCAGGTGGTACTGGATGAGCCAGGCGACGGTGTCGGTCTCCGCCGCATCGAGGCCAAGGCGCGGGCAGAAGCGGCGGGCGACGCGAGCACCGGCGATCGAGTGATCCTCGGGGCGGCCCTTGGCGATATCGTGGAGGAACAGCGCCACATAGAGTAGGCGCGTGTCGTTGAGCGAGGGCAGCAGCTCATGCGTCAGCGGCAGCTGTTCGCGGAGGCCACCATTGGCGATTTCGGCCATGACGCCGACGGCGCGGATCAGATGCTCATCGACGGTATAGTGATGATACATGTTGAACTGCATCAGGGCGACGATCTTGCCGAACTCCGGCACGAACTTACCTAGAACGCCGCTCTCATTCATCTGGCGCAGGATGCGCTCGACGGTGCGCGGGCTGGTGAGGATTTCGAGGAACCACTCATTGGCCCTAGCATCGTTGCGCACATCGTGACCGATGAGGCGCAGCGAGCGGGTGATCTGCTTGATGGCATCGGGGTGGAACAGCAGATCGTTGCGCGAGGCAACGAGGAAGGAACGGATCACCGACAGCGGATCGCGCTCGAACGTATCGGGCTTCGAGGTATTCAGGCGGCCGGAGTCGATGACGAAATCGGGCTCGCCCTTGATCGCCACTTTGCCGCGTTTGAACATGCCGGTGACGCGACCCATCATGTCGAGCGGCTTGGCGTGATCGAATTCGAGGCTGGTGCAGAAGATGCGGGTGAGATCGCCCACATCCTTGGCGACGAGGAAATAGCGCTTCATCAGGCGCTCGACGCCGAGCATGCCCGGCCGATCGGAATAAGAGAGGCGCGCCGCGAGGTCGGGCTGCAGCTCGAAGGTCAGCTTTTCGTCTGAGCGACCGGTGAGGAAATGCAGATGGCAGCGCACGGCCCAGAGGAAATCCTCGGCGCGCTGGAAGAGCTTGTATTCCTCGGCGGAGAAGACGCCCTTGCCGACGAGTTCGGCGCTGGTCTTGACGCGGTAGAAGTACTTACCGATCCAGAACAGCGTGTGGAGGTCGCGCAGACCGCCTTTGCCGTCCTTGATATTGGGCTCGACCACGTAGCGGGTGTTGCCCATCTGGCGGTGCCGCTCTTCGCGCTCGGCCATCTTGGCGGCGATGAATTCGGGCCCGGTCTTGGGCATGATCTCGTTTTCGAAACGCGTCTCGAGCGTCTTGAAGAGATTGTGGTCGCCGGTGAGGAAGCGCGCTTCGAGCGTCGCGGTACGCACGGTCATATCGGCGCGCGCCATGCGGACGCATTCATCGACCGAGCGGACGGCGTGGCCGACCTTCTGGCCGAGGTCCCACAGCATGTAGAGGACGTATTCGGTGACCTGCTCGCCCCAGGGCGTCTGCTTGTAGGGCAGGATGAACAGCAGATCGATATCGGAACCCGGCGCCAGCGTGCCGCGGCCATAGCCGCCGACGGCCGACAGCGCGATGGCTTCGGCGCCGGAGGGGTTATCGACGGGATAGACTTCGGAGACCGCGAATTGATGGATGGCGCGGATGATCTCGTCCTGCGCGGCACTCAAATTCTGCGCGCAGCGGGTACCGCGGCCATGGTCCATCAACTCGGCTTCGGCGGATTTGCGCGCTTCGGCAAGGGTCTGGCGCATGATGGCGAGAACGGCCGAGCGGCCCTGCGCCGATTTCGGCGAATCCTGGCCAATCGCGGCCTTCACGTCGGCGAGGATGGCGTCAGCATGTTTGAGATGGAACGCCGCCTTCTTGGGGCGGAGTTCAGCTTCGGCGAGCGGCATCGCGTGCCTTCTTGAGCTCATAGATCAGATCGAGCGCCTCGCGCGGGGAAAGTTCGTCGGGGCGGACCTGGTCGAGCATCGCAGTCAAAGGATTAATTTCCGGCTTTTTTGGCACGGGAGCGGCCGCAAAAAGCGGCAGATCGTCTAGCATGGGCGCCGAATTGCCGGAAGCGCGGCTTTCGAGCACACCCAGCACCTGACGGGCGCGGGCGAGCACGGTTTCGGGCAGGCCGGCGAGCTTGGCGACCTGGATGCCGTAGGAGCGATCGGCGGCGCCGGGCACGACTTCGTGGAGGAAGACCACTTCGCCCTCCCATTCGCGCACCGCCATGGTGACGTTTTTCACCCGCTTCAGCGTCTTGGCCAGTGCCGTCATTTCGTGGAAATGCGTCGCGAACAGCGCCCGGCAGCCGGTGTCGTCGTGCAGCGCCTCGACCGCCGCCCAGGCGATGGAGAGGCCATCGAAGGTGGCGGTGCCGCGGCCGATCTCGTCGAGGATGACGAGGGATTTGCTGGTGGCGCGATTGAGGATGGCCGCCGTTTCGACCATTTCAACCATGAAGGTCGAGCGGCCATGGGCGATGTCGTCGGAGGCGCCGACGCGCGAGAAGACGCGATCGATGATGCCGATCTTGGCACTGTCAGCCGGCACGAAGCTGCCGGTCTGGGCGAGGATGGCGATCAGCGCGTTCTGGCGGAGGAAGGTGGATTTACCGCCCATGTTCGGGCCGGTGACCAGCCAGAGCGCGCCGCCGGAGAGATCGGTGTCGTTGGCGACGAAGGGATGGCCCTCGGCCTTGACGGTTGTTTCGACCACCGGGTGGCGGCCGCCCTGGATGCCGAAATCGAGAGAGTCGCTGATCTCGGGGCGGACGAAGCTGCGGGTGGCCGCGAGATAAGCGAGGCCGGCGGTGACGTCGAGTTCGGCAAGCGCGTCGGCGAGGGCGCGGAGCGTGTCGGTTTCGCTGAGCACGGCGGCGACGAGGCGGGCGAAGATCGCGGTTTCGATCTCGAGCGCCTTCTCATGCGCCCGGGCGATGCGGCCTTCGAGTTCGGCCAGCTCCGCCGTGGTGAAGCGCATGGCGTTGGCCATGGTCTGGCGGTGGATGAAAGTGGCGCGATGCGGCTCCTCGAGCAGCTTGCCACCGTGGCCGGCGGGTACCTCGACGAAATAGCCGAGCACGCCATTATGCTTGATCTTGAGCGCCTTGACGTCGGTCTCGGCGATGAGCCGCGCCTGCAGAGCGGCGACGACGGCGCGGGTTTCACTGGCCAGCGCGCGCTCGGCATCGAGCGTCGTGTCATAGCCGCGCTGCACGAAGCCGCCATCGCGGGCGAGCAGCGGGGCCTCTTCCTCGATGGCGCGGGTGAGCTCAGCGGCAAGAGCGAGCGGCGCGGTGCGCAGCGTGTCGCCGATGCGAGCGAGATCGGCGGGCAGCTCGGCGACAGCGCCGAGCACACGGCCGAGATCACCAGCGCCCGAGATGGCGCGCGCGATGGCGCCGAGATCGCGCGGGCCGCCGCGACCGAGCGCGAGGCGGGTGAGCGCGCGGGTGAGATCGGGCACGGATTTGAGCGTGGCGCGGAGCCGCGTCGACAGCATGGTGTCGCCGCGGAGAGCCGCCACCGCATCGAGCCGGGCATTGACCGGAGCGAGTTCGCAGAGCGGGGCGCTGAGCCGGCGCGCGAGGAGGCGCGAACCGGAGGGCGTGACGCAATGGTCGATCTCTGACAGCAGCGAGCCCTTCAACGTGCCGCGCTGGGTTTCGAGCAGTTCGAGCGAGGCGCGGGTCGCGGCGTCGATCGCCATATGCGACTGCAGGTGCTCGGCGGCAGGCGGACGCAGCGCCACGGCGACGCCCTTCTGCGACTCGCGGATATAGCCGAGCAGCGCGCCAAGGGCGGCGCGCTCGACACGTGAGTAGGCGGACGCATCGACCGTGCCCTCGTCGAAGGCGGCGGCAATGGTGGCAGCCGCGGTGGTCGAGTCGAACATTTCCGGCGGCAGCGTCACGAGAGCAGCTTCGGGCAGCAGGATCTTGTGAGCCTGCAAATCGGCCCGGGTCGCGTCGCTGAACAGCAGTTCGGCCGGGGCGATGCGCGCCAGTTCGTCGCCTACGGCGTGGGCGGAGAGCGGCAGGACATTCAGCTCGCCGGTCGAGACATCGGCGAAGGCGAGCGCGAAATCGCTGTCGCCGTGACGCAGCATCGCCAGTGCGGCAAGATAGTTGCTGGCGCGGGCCGGGAGCAGATCGTCCTCGGTGAGGGTGCCCCGCGTCACGAGGCGGACGACGTCGCGCTTCACGGGCGATTTGCTGCCGCGCTTCTTGGCCTCGGCGGGATCTTCCATCTGCTCGCAGATGGCGACGCGGTGCCCGAGCGAGATGAGCTTCCTGAGGTAGTCCTGCGCAGCGTGGACGGGGACGCCGCAGAGCGGGATGTCCTGACCCTGGTGGCGGCCGCGCTTGGTGAGGACGATGCCGAGCGCCTGAGACGCGATCTCGGCGTCCTCGAAGAACATCTCGTAGAAATCACCCATGCGATAGAAGAGCATGTAGCCGGGATTGACGGCCTTCAGCTCGAGATATTGCCCCATGGCCGGCGTCGGCACTTCAGCGCGCGGCGGCGGCGTCTCGGCGGAATCGTAGGGCGTCTGGTCCATGGCGCGGGGGCTGGTGAAAAGAGGCGCGAACTTACGGGGTCGGCCGCGCGATGCCAACCGGGCAGGCGGGTTTTGCGGGGATGGCTGGGGGTAAGGGGCGGATTTGCGGTCCCCGACTATTCCGCCAGGAACGGCACGCGCTGCTTTTTGGCGCCGCCGACATATTGGTGCCAGGCCTTTTGCACGGCCACTGTCGTATCGCGGCGAACGGCGCGAGCGGCGAATTGCAGCCAGCCATGCAAGCCCATTTCGCGCGGCGTGGGTGGCTGGCGCGGCGCGCCGACAAAGCGCGGCTCGTCACCCCGGGCGACATATTGCGCCTGGGCTACCAGAGCCGGGCTGAGCTGCCGGACCCGCAAACGTCGCGGCAGCGGCTCGTATGGGTCGAACATGGCCTTGTCGTGCGGCAAGCGGCGGACTTCGCGGCTGCTGCTGATAATCTCGGCTGCCAGGCGCGTGACGATGTAGCCCGCACGGCCCCCCTCGAAGCTGTAGGGGCGGCAGATATTGTAGCCGTCGAGCGCAGTTTCGGGCGGCTTGAGCCGCAGCTGGTGGAAACTGGTCTCGATGCGGAGGAGATCGAGCGCAGGCGGGGCGGCGTCATACGCGGCGAGGAAGGCGGGAAGTCGACTGGACAGGACCGCATCGTCTTCGAAGATCAGCGCATGGGGCGCGTTCGTCCCGAGCAGCGCCCGCATGGCCCGGATGTGACTTAAAGTGACGCAGAAGGCCCAGAGCTTGCTGCCGGCCGCGTCGATGCGGAGAATATCAGCGCGGTCGGCGTCGGTGAGATCGTCGCGCGCTACGGCCTCGATGCGCGTCGCGGCAAGGCCCAGCCGCGAGAACTGCTGTTCCATGAAGACGCGGCGATCCGCGTCGCGGGCCATGTTGAGATAGTAGATCTGCACCCGCTCCGTGTAGCAGCGGGTAGACACCGCAACTAGCCGGATTGGCGAAGTACTTTTCGCAGTTCGCCGGAAATGGCGGCTGCGCGAGGGGATTTTTGTCGTTATCGACAGTGGCGCGAGTGGGGAGACGACAATGATCAGGATGCTGGAGTTGGGCGACCGGGAGGCGTGGACGCGGCTCTGGACCGACTATCTAAGGTTTTACGAGACGACGCTGTCCGAGGCATTGTTCGATACGACCTGGGGCCGGCTCAACGATCCGGCCGAGCCGATGTGGGGCGCGTTGGCGCTGGATGAAGACGGCACGCCGATCGGACTCGTGCATTACATCTATCACCGTACGGCCTGGGCCATTGGGGACACCTGCTATCTGCAGGACCTTTATGTCGACCCGGCGTTTCGCGGCGGCGGGCATGGCAGGGCGCTGATTGGCCATGTGGCGGAAGCGGCCAAGGCGGCAGGCGCGGTGCGCGTCTATTGGCACACCAATGAGGCCAACGCGACGGCGCGGCGCCTCTACGACGCCGTCGCCGTCTATTCGGGCTTCGTGCAGTACCAGATCAAGCTGTGACCCCAAGCACTCTCCGCCAGGTCCATTGCGGATCGTAGCCGATGAGCTGGCGGGCCCTGGCGATGGAGATCAGGGTCTCGTGGTTGCCGGTGCCGGGGCGGAGGGTGCAGGCGGGGAAGGCGGCGAGCAGTTCGCTGTTGGGCTGACGCATGATGGTGTCGGATGCGGCGATGGTCATCACTTCGGCGCCTGATATGTCCGACTCAAGCGCCTGGACGCAGGCATCGGCAGTGTCGCGGCTATCGACATAGCCCCAGAGATTGAACCGGCGCGAAGCGGGATCAGCCCAGAAACCAGGGATCTTCTCGTAGCTCGTGGTGTGCCCGGGCGTGTCGTAGAAGATGTTGGAAAAGCGCAGGCCGACGAAGGGCACGCCGTAGCGGCGGTTCATGTGGCGTGCCAGATCCTCGGTGTTGGCTTTCGAGATGCCATAGGACGAGGTGGGGATCGGCGGGTCGTCGTCGCTGGTCGGCAGGACTTTCGGCGGCACCTTGTCGAAGGGGAAGCCGAGGACGGTTTCGGACGATGCCCACACCACCTTCTTCATGCCGAGGAAGCAGGCGGCCTGGAAGACATTGTACGCAATCAACGAATTGACGTGGAAGCGCGCGGCGCCCGACAGATGGTCCCAATCGGGCTCGCCATTGGCGGCCAGCTGGATGACGGCGTCATGGCCGTGGAGGGCGGCGAAGGTCTGGCCGTAGTCCGTCAGGTCGGTGCGGATGAAGCCGGATTTCTCGATGCCACCGGGAACGGCGCGATCGAGATTGGTGACTTTATAGCCCTTGGCCTGAAGCGCAGCGATGACGACGGGGCCGACGCCACGGTCCCATGAGCCGGTGCCACCGGTGACGGCGATTTTCTTCATCAGTAGCGATCCGATTCGTGATGGACGGGGCGATAGACGAAATCGGTGAAGTCGGCGTGGAGCGCCGTTCCATTGAGGTCACTGGCGGCGACACCGACAAAGGCGCCGGTGAAATTGCCGTGCTCACCGGCGGGGATGCCGCGCTCGTCGCTGAGCGTCGAGGCGTCGAGGACGGGGCCGAACTTCTGCCATGCGCCGGCGTCGAGCGCGTAGAAGAACTGGAAGGCCGCGCCGCGCACTTCGATCTTCATCCGGACCTTGCCTGTTTCCGGCAGCGGCACCGGCGGCGTGCGCAGATTGAGATTACCACCGGGATCGGCAGCAACCGACATCAGCAGCAACTCGCGCTTGCCGTCGTGATGGGCGGTGACGGTCAGATAGTGGAAATTGTAGCGGTTGTAGTAGCCGGTGAGGCCGGCGAACTGGCGCTCGTCATGGGGCGCGAAATCGACGGTAACCTCGGCATCGTAGGAGAAATGCGTCTGGCGGCGCGCCACCAGCGCCTGCTCGAACCACGAGCCGATCGACTCGCGACCGAAAAGGCGAAGCCTGCCGTCCTTCACCTCGAAGATGCGGTCGGGCTCGGGCGTGCGAAGCCATTGGAAGTCGATCGGCAGGCCGTTGCTGAAATCATAGCGCTGCTCGGCCCAGTAGATGGTCTCATCGCGCGTGCCGGGCACATCGACCTCGAGCGCCGGTACCATGCCGTGCTTCAGCCAGAGCCAGCCATCATCACGCCATTCGGCTTCCTGGATGGCGGTCTCACGGCCGAGCACGCAGCGCTTGTACTGGCCGGTCGGCCGGCCCATCAGATGGACGAAATAGGTCTTGCCATCAGGGGTGTCGACGATGTCGCCATGGCCGGAACGCTGCACGGGATTGAACGGCGCATCCTTGGCGGTGACGAGATATTGCTGCGGGTGGAGCTCGTAGGGCCCATCGATATTGCGTGAGCGCGCGAAGGTCGAGGCGTGCTCATAACCGGTGCCGCCTTCGGCGGTAAGCAGATAGTACCAGCCGTTCTTCTTGTAGAGATGCGGCCCCTCGACGAGCTTCAGGTCCGTGCCGGTGAAGATGTTCTTGCGCGGCCCCACGAGCTTTTGCGCGACGGGATCGTATTCCTGCAGCGCAATGCCCTCGAACAGCAGGGGCCGCACACGATGGTCCCACATCATGTTGACGAACCATTTGCGGCCGTCGTCATCGTGGAACAGCGACGGGTCGAAGCCGGATGAGTTCACATAGACAGGGTCGGACCAAGGGCCCTCGATGGCCGGCGCAGTAACGATGTAGTTGTGCGCGTCCTTGAACGAGCCTTCCTTGCGCTTGACGTCGGTATAGACCAGCCAGAACTGCGTTCCATCATGCGTCAGGCAAGGCGCCCAGACGCCGCAGCTGTCCGGATCGCCGCGCATGTCGAGTTGGGCCTTGCGGGTCAGCGGTCGGGTGATCAGTTCCCAGTTGGCGAGATCGCGCGAATGATGGATCTGGACGCCCGGAAACCATTCGAAGGTCGATGTCGCGATGTAGTAGTCGTCGCCGACCCGCAGGATCGACGGGTCCGGGTTGAAGCCGGGCAGGATGGGATTGCGGATGGTGGACATGGTAGGGGCCTCGTCGGCGTTCAGGGCGCGCCGTTGACTTCGATGATGTTGTTGTCAGGGTCGAGCAGATAGACCTGCGGGAAACCCGCCGGTCCCTCCCGGCGCATCAGCAGTCGCCGCGGATTGCCATCCGCTGCATCCTCACGAAAGCCGAGCGCCGTGGCGTGGGCGATAAAGCCCTCGAAATCAGGCGTGTTGAACGCGAAATGCCCATCGAGGGTGCTGATGCTGGCGTCGCGCCGGAAACTGCCCGCCTGATATTCGATGAGATGGAGCTGGAGCGGCCCGACGGCGAACCACACGCCCACCGAGTCGAAAGGCGGGCGAACGAGGAGATCGAGGCCGAACAGCTGCTGGTAGAATTGCCGTGACTGATCGATGTCAGTCACGGCAAGCGACACATGATGCAGGCCGAGCCCCAGCGCGGCCATCACACGAACCGGTTGACCAGGTTCTCGAGATATTCCTGCTGGCCGGAGCGGGGCTGCGGGTTGATGTTGTTCTTTTCGACGCGCGCAGCGATGTCGGCAAGGCTCTCGGTGGACAACATGGCCTTCGCTGCCGATGTGTTCCAGCCGGCATAGCGATCGGCGACGACCTTGTCGTAGGTGCCATCCTCGATGAGCGCTGCGGCGCCCTTGAGGCCACGAGCCAGCACGTCGAGGCCGCCGACGTGGCCATAGAGCAGATCGGCCGGATCGAGCGACTGGCGGCGGACCTTGGCGTCGAAGTTGAAACCGCCATTGCCGAGACCGCCATTCTTGAGGATCTCGTAGAAGGCCAGCGCCATTTCGCCCGGATTGTTGGGGAACTGGTCGGTATCCCAGCCGGACTGCAGATCGTTGCGGTTGGCATCGACGCTGCCGAGGATGCCGAGCGAGCGGGCGGTGGCCAGCTCGTGTTCGAAGCTATGGCCGGCGAGGAAGGCGTGGCCGACTTCGATGTTGACCTTCACTTCTTTCTCAAGGCCGAAATCCTTGAGGAAGCCATAGACGGTCGCAACGTCGTAATCGTACTGGTGCTTGGTCGGCTCCTGCGGCTTGGGCTCGATCAGCAGCGTGCCCTTGTAGCCGATCTTCTTGGCGTGCTCGACGGCCAGCGTCAGGAAGCGGCCGGCCTGCGCCCGTTCCTGCTTGAGGTTGGTGTTGAGCAGGGTCTCGTAGCCTTCGCGGCCGCCCCACAGTACATAGTTCGCACCGCCGAGGTCGCGCGTGACCTCCAGCATCTCCTTCACCTGGCCCGCGGCATAGGCGAACACATCGGGATCGGGATTGGTGGCGGCGCCCGCCATGAAGCGGCGGTTCGAGAACAGATTGGCCGTGCCCCAGAGCAGCTTGGTGCGCGAGGTCTGCATCTTCTTGGCGAAGATGTCGGTGATGACGCGCAGGTTCTTGTTGCTCTCGGCGAGCGTGTCGCCCTCGGGCGCCACGTCCACATCGTGGAAGCAGAAGAACGGGATATCGAGCAGGTCGAAGAACTCGAAGGCGATATCAGCCTTGAGCTTGGCGCCTTCGAGGCCCTTGTCATGCCAGGGGCGAGCAAAGGTGCGGCCGCCAAACGGATCGCCGCCTTCCCACGCGAAGGTGTGCCAATAGGCAACCGCGGGGCGGATGTGGTCTTCCATCCGCTTGCCGAGGACGAGTTCGTCCTTGTTGTAGTGGCGATAGGCCAGCGGATTGGTCGAGGACGGACCCTCGAATTTGACGGGCACAATGCCCTTGAAGAAATCGGTCACTTACGAGCCTCCTCGATGGCAGGATAGAGCGCGCGGTAGCGCGCATATTGCTGGGTGTAGGCATCGCGCAGCGATGCCTCGGGTTGAATGATCTGCTTGATGCCGGGCATGGTCATCACCTCGGCGGGATCGGCGCCCTCGGCGGCACAAAGGCCGAGCCGGGCAGCGCCAAGCGCGCCGCCGAAATCGCCGTCTTCGGGCAGCGCGATCTCGGTATCGAGATTGGTGGCGATGAGTTTGAGCCAGAGAGCCGATTTGGAGCCGCCGCCGACCGCAAGGATACGACCGAACGTCGTTCCAGCGTCGGCGAGGACACGCTGGCAATCGCGGAAGGCGAAGGTGACGCCTTCCATCACGGCCTGTGCGAGACGCGCCTGATCGCTGAGATGGCTGAGGCCGACGAACGAGCCGCGCGCACCGGCATTGTTGTGCGGCGTGCGTTCGCCCGAGAGATAGGGGAGGAAGATCTCTTCGCCCGGTCCCTTGAAGCTCGCTTCGGCGGCGCCCGACAGTTCGGGTTGCGATTTGCCGGAGATATGGCTCAGCCAGTTGAGGCTGTCGGTGGCCGAGAGGATCACGCCCATCTGGTGCCAGGTGCTCGGCACGGCGTGGCAGAAGGCATGGACGGCGCCCGCCGTATTGGGACGGAAGCGGTCATTGGAGACGAAGAGCACACCAGAGGTGCCGAGCGAGACAAAGCCTTCGCCCGGACGGATGGCACCGATGCCACAAGCGGCCGCCGCGTTGTCGCCAGCACCACCGGCGACGAGGATCTTGCCGCTCATGCCCCAGCGGGCGGCGAGCTCGGGCTTGAGCGTGCCGCCGGGAGCGGAGCCTTCGACCAGCGACGGCATGTGCGAGCGGCTGAGGCCGGTGACGGCGAGGAGAGCGTCAGACCAGTCGCGCTTGCCGACATCGAGCCAGAGCGTGCCGGCGGCGTCGCTCATTTCCTCGACGTGTTCGCCGGTCAGCAGCAGGCGGACATAGGCCTTGGGCAAGAGGACCTTGGCGATCTTGCTGTAGATTTCAGGTTCGTGCTTGCGGACCCAGGCGATCTTGGGGGCGGTGAAGCCCGGCATGGCGATGTTGCCGGCGATATCGCGCAGGCGCGGCTCGGCGGCTTCCATCTCCTTGCATTCGGCGGCCGAGCGGCCGTCGTTCCACAGGATGCACGGACGGAGCACTTCGTCGCCCTGCCCCAGGAGCACGGCGCCATGCATGTGGCCGGAGAGACCGATGCCACGCACGGCGGCCATTTCGGCCGGATGGGATTTGCTGAGCGCGTCCATGGCCGACTGACAGGCGGTCCACCAGTCGGCGGGATTCTGCTCGGACCAGCCCGGATGGGGGCGCACGGGCTCGACGGCTTTGGCCGTCGCCTCGCCCAACGCCTTGCCGGCGCGGTCGATGAGAATGGCCTTTACACCCGATGTCCCGATATCAAGACCGAGATAGGTCATGAGGCACGTACCTCATGACGGACCGCTTTTCTGTCGATTTCTGCCTCCCAGACGGCGTTTTCGCCGTTTCGTCGTGATTAGCGCAGATTGTCGCGCAGGAAAATCCCAATTTCAATGGGGTCCGAGTGGATCTCGGCGTCCGGCGAAAGCGCCACCTGGCGGGCGGCGGCGATGGCCGCGCGGATTTCGCCATCCGGGTTCTGGTCGAGCACGACGTCGAGCGTGCCAGCCCGGAGAGCGCCGCGCGTGGTGTCCGACAGTTCATGGGACACGACCCGGATATTGCCGGCCCGGTGGGTCTTGCCGAGGGCGGCAACGAGGCCGGCATTGCCGGCGCCCAGATTGTAGATGCCGGTCAAATCCTTGTGCTCCGACAAGAGCTTGAGCGCCGCGGCTTCGGTCTGGACGTCATCGTCGAAGCCCTCGGTCGGGCCGACGATGCTGAGATGCTGGAACTCGCGGCCGAGCACGCCGGCAAAGCCTTCGAAGCGCTCGCGGTGGTCGCGAAGGCCGAGCGAGCCGGCGATGATGCCGACCTTGCCCGGGGCGGTGCAGAAACGGCCGAGCAGCGAGGCGGCGGTGCGGCCTGCGGCCTGGTTGTCGATGCCGATGAAGTGGCGGCGGGCGGAGCCCGGCAGATCGGACACCAGCGTGATGATGGCGACGCCGCGACGGGTGGCGGCATCGACGGCCTTCACCACTGCGGGGTCATCGGGCGCGACGATTACGGCGCAATCGGTTTCGCGACCGTTGAGGGCATCGAGCCGGGAGATGAGGGCGGCGGGATCGAGCGCATGATATTGGCTGGCGGCGAGAGTGAGCCGCTCATTGCGGGTCTGGCGGACGCGGCGGGCGATGGCGCCGACGAGACTCTCCATGAACGCGTTGCCGCCATCGGGGATGAGGAAGGTGACGCGCAGATCCCGCGCACGGGCGAGGAGCGAGGCCGAGAGGTCGCGGCGGAAATCGAGGGCCTTGATGGCGTTCTCGACCTTCTCGGCGGTTTCGGGTCGGACGCCGGGACGGGCATTGAGCACGCGGTCCACGGTGGCGAGCGAAACGCCCGCCGTCCGCGCCACATCGTGCACGGTCGCCCGTTTTGCCTCGGCCTGCTCGTCCAATGCCCTGCCCTCACTATCAAGAAGTGGTTTGGTGCGGCTTGGACGTGGCGTCAACTGGATTCGAGGAAGTTCCAGCGTGGCGCGCGCGGCGATTTGCAGGTAAACCGTGCGCCCTGAGTGCGGAGGAGGTATCATGGTTGCGGTCAAGCCGTTCGGGACGTTCGAGGGCAAGAAGGTCGAGCAGTTCACCCTGACATCGACCAATGGCGTCGAGGTCGATCTGATCAATTGGGGCGTCACGGTGCGCGACTGGCGTGTGCCGGTAGGCGGCAAGCTGCGCTCGGTGGTGCTGGGCTTCGACAAATTCGACGACTACCCGGTGCACTCGCCGCATTTTGGTTCGCTCGCGGGGCGCGTCGCCAATCGCCTTGCCGGCTCGAGCTTCGAACTCGGCGGCAAGACCTACAATGTGGTGGCCAATGAGGGGCCGAACTCGCTGCATGGCGGACCCGAGGGCATCGGCCGGCTGGTGTGGGACGCGGTGCCTGACGACGCCACCAATGCGGTGGTGTTTTCGCTGGCGTCGCCCGATGGCGCGATGGGATATCCCGGCAATCTGAAGCTCAAGGCGACCTACCGGCTCGACGGCAACAGGCTGCGGCTCGAGCTGGGCGCGACGACCGACCGGCCGACGATCCTCAGCCTCGTGCAGCACCAGTATTTCAACCTCGGCACCGGCGACGATGTGCTGGACCACAGCTACCAGCTGGCGGCCGGCGCCTATACCGAGGTGAGCCCGGACGATTTGATCCCGACCGGCAACATCCTTGAGGTGACGCCGGGTTCTGACCGCGACTTCCGGCAGCCGCGGAACCTCCGCGACGGTAGCGGCAAGCCGATCGGTTATGACGGCAATTTCGTGCTCGATGCGGACCGCGACGTTGCCGACCCGGTGGCCATTGTGACGGCCCCGGATGGCGATCTGACGCTGAAGCTCTGGACCGACCGGCCGGGCCTGCAGTTCTACAACGCGATGATGACGGATGTGAAAGTGCCCGGCCTCAACGGCAGGACCTATGGCGAGTATTCCGGCTTTTGCCTCGAGGACCAGATGTTCCCCGACACACCGCACCACAGGCATTTCCCACCGATCGTGATTACGCCGGAAAAGCCCTACGCGCATTGGTGCGAATTCGAGATCGCATGACGGTCTATGTCGCGCTGCTGCGGGCGATAGGGCCTGGGTCGCATGCCAAGATGCGACCCTCGGCGCTGCGCGACAAGGCCGAAGAGGCTGGGCTCAGCGAGCCGGTGAATTATCTCGCGACTGGCAATCTGATCTTCGGGTCGGACAAGAGCGTCGCTGCGCTCAAGACTGAGATCACCGCGCTGGTCGAGAGCTTCGGCCTTACCAGCAGCGAAGTGTTCGTGGTGAGCAAGGCGCAGATCAAGAAGCTCATCGAGGCCGACCCGTTGCCGACGGCGTCGAAAGACCGTCCGCAGCGGCTCGGTGTCTGCTTCTTCCACAAGGCGCTCGACTGGCCAGCGGCGATCCTGAAGCCGGACGGTCCGGAGACGGTAGCGGCGGCGGACGCAACGCTGGTGATCGACTATGGCGCGGGCACGGCGCCGTCGAAACTGAATGTCGAGAAGCTGACGGGTGCGCGGATGACGCAGCGTAACTGGAACACGGTTCTTGGTATCTGGAAACGGATGGAGCAGCGCTAGAGCAGCTGGCGCAGATGCTTGAGGGTGGCGGAGAGGACTGCCGGATCGGTACGGTAGAACCAGTGGCGGCCCTGCCGGTCGAGGACGAGCAGGCCGGACAGCCGCAGTATCTTGAGATGTTCGGAGACGGTCGCGACAGACAGTGACGATTGCTCGGCCAGCTCGCCTGCTGCGCGCGGGTTGTCGCGGCAGGCGAGCACGAATTGCCGCCGCTCGGGATGGGCCAGCGCATGCAACACGTGGTCGAAGTCGATGGCCATAGCTGGGCTCCGTTGACCCGACGATGTCCTTCGGGACTCGCCGAAATGTCAACTGGCCAGCGGGTCGGGCCACCGCTAGGCTCACAGCATGGACAAGACCGAGCGATTGTTTGCGGTGATGGATGCCCTCAGACGGCACCGGCGGCCGATCACGGCGCAAGCGCTGGCCGACGAGCAGGGTGTGTCGGTGCGCACGCTCTATCGCGACATCCAGACGCTGATCGGGCTCGGCGCGCCGATCGATGGCGAGGCGGGCATCGGCTACATGCTGAAGCAAGGATTTTTCCTGCCGCCGCTGATGTTTTCGCCCGAGGAGTTGGAAGCGCTCGTGCTGGGCGCGCAATGGGTGGAGGGCCAACCCGACGTCGGGTTGCGGACCGCGGCCAAGAATGCGCTGGGCAAGATCGCCACGGCCTCGCCCGAGGATCTGCGCGACCGGATTTCAAACACCGGCCTGTGGGCGGCGCAGGCAAGCTGGAGCGTGCCGGCGGAGCCACTGCTGGGCGTGGTGCGCGAGGCGATGCGCAACGAGAAGGCCCTGCACCTCGTCTATGCCGACGAGGCCGGCAACGAGACGCAGCGGCCGGTGTGGCCGGTGACGCTGGCCTATTACGACGAGAAGCAGATCATTGGTGCCTGGTGCACGCTGCGCCAGGATTTCCGCAATTTCCGCATCGACCGGATCCGAGACGCGCGCATCGGCGCGGAGAGTTTCGGCAAGCGACGGGTGATCCTGCTCAAGGAGTGGGAAGCGGTGTGGTCGGCCCGCACCCGGCGCGATGCCGCGGCCGATTCCGCCTCCTGACACACCCTGTCAGGAGGTGTGGCGGAAGGTCTCTGCAACGGCGAATGAGCGTCGGCAAGGAGAGACCAAATGGAGTTCACCCCGTTCAAGATCAACATCCCCGACAGCGCCATTGCCGACCTCAAGGAGCGCCTTGCCATGACGCGCTTCCCGGCCGAGGTGACGCCTGACTGGAACCGCGGGCAGCCCGTGTCGCTGCTGCGCGAACTGACCGACCAGTGGCTCAACCATTTCGACTGGCGCGCGGCGGAGGCCAAGCTCAACGCCTATCCGCAGTTCCTCACTGAAATCGACGGCCAGCGCATCCATTTCGTGCATGTGAAGAGCCAGCGGGCGGACGCGTTTCCGCTGATCCTGACGCATGGCTGGCCCTCGACCTTCACCGAATATCTGGCGCTGGTCGAACCGCTGACCAATCCGGCGCCGGGACAGCCGGCTTTCGACGTGGTGATCCCGTCGCTCCCCGGCTTCGGCTTCTCGTCGCCACTGGCGGGTCCGGGCTGGGACAGCGCGCGGACCGCCAAGGCGTGGGACGCGCTGATGAAGGGGCTCGGCTACGCACGCTACGGCTATGTCGGCAATGACGTCGGCTCGATGGTGGGCAAGGAGATGGGCGTGCTGGCGCCGGAAGGACTCGCCGGCATCCATATCCAGCAGATCTTCGCCTTCCCCAGCGACGACAGCGCCTGGAGCCAGATGGATGAATTCGAGGCGGCAGGCATGGCGAACGCCGATGCGTGGGAAGCAGCGAATGGCTACCAGCGCATCCAGCAGACGCGGCCGGGCACCCTTGCCTATGGCCTCGTCGACTCGCCGGTGGCGCAACTTACCTGGAATGCGGAGCTACCGTTCGGCGCCGATGGCAGCGGCGCGCAGACGATCGACCGCGTGCACTTCCTCACCGACGTGTCGATCTACTGGTTCACCGGCACGGGCGGTTCGGCGGCCAATATCTATCTCGAGGATCTGCGCTCGGGGGCCGGTGACGACAGCCGCCGCAACGATGTGCCGACGGGGGTCGCAGTGTTCCCCAACGATTTCCGGTCGGTGAAGGCATTCTCGTCGGTGAACAACAGGATCGTCCATTGGACGCAGATGCCGAAGGGCGGGCACTTCGCCGGGGTCAGCGACCCGGATTTGCTGTCGGCGGATGTGGCGAGGTTTTTCGCGAGCCTCTGAGGGCTGAGTTCAAAGAGAAAGGGCGGGACCTGGTCCCGCCCTTTTGCATTGCGCGCCGGAGCCTAGGCCTGCGCGACCAGTTCCACGTCGTGCTTTTCGCGGATGAGGTTGGAATAGGGACAGATGTCGTGCGCGGCAGTCATCAGCGTCTGGATTTCGTCCTCAGTCCAGCCCGGCACCTTGCCGGTGAGCTTGGCGACGATGGTGAAGCCGACATTGTCCTCGCGATCGGCGAAGCTCACTTCGGCATCGACCGTCGCGTCGTCGGGCAGCTTCTTGCCGGCCTTGCGGGCTGCATTGGCCATGGCGCCGAGGAAGCAGGCCGAATAGCCGATCGAGAACAGCTGTTCGGGATTGGTACCCGGGCCGTCATCGCCGCCCATGGCCCTGGGCACCGAAAGGCGGACTGCCACCTTGCCGTCGTCGGTGCGGGCTTCGCCACCGCCGCGGCCGCCATGCAGAGCCGAGCCACGCGCCGTGTAGAGGATCTTGGTCATCGCAAATTGCCTTTCGGGAAAATCGAATGGCGTGGGTCTATCCGACTATTCAGTTGCGCGCAATCGAATTGTGTGCAATGAATTATGGAGGAGATCGGAATGTCCAAAAGCCTGAAGCTCGACGATCAGCTCTGCTTCTCGGTCTACGCGGCCGGCCACGCCTTCAACCGCTTCTACAAGAAGCTGCTGGGGCCGCTGGGACTGACCTATCCGCAATATCTCGTGCTGCTAACGCTGTGGGACGAAGATGGGTTGCCGCTGAGAGCTATCGGCGAACAGTTGGCGCTCGATTCCGGCACGCTGACGCCGCTGCTGCGCCGCATGGAGGAAGCAGGACTGGTGACGCGGCAACGCGACAGCGTGGATGAGAGGCTGGTGCGTATTCATCTGACCGCCAAGGGCAAGCGGCTTGAGGCAAAGGCGGCAGGCTTCCCGCAGCAGATCGGCGCGGCGGCTCAGTGCTCTGCCAGCGAACTCAATGCCCTGCGCAAACTGCTGTTTGCGCTGCGTGACGATCTGGATGCCGCGGCGGCCTAGCCGATCGCGATTGCGGGTAGCCCGGCCCATACCAAGCCAAGCCCGATCAGATGCAGCACAGCGATCGCCCAGGTGATGAGGGCGAAGTTCGGCTTGGCGGTCTTGTGGCGCAAGGCCGCCTGTGCCAGCAGGCCCCCGATGATGCCGAAGGCTAGATCGAGCGTGTGGAGTTGACGCTCGGAGACGCGCCAGCCACCCGCATTGGCCGCACGCTTATCGTTCCAATAGGCCAGCGCGCTGGCGATGCTCATCGCCAGATAGACCCAGAGTGCCCAGCCCGGCAGCACCCCCGTGCTGCGCACAAATAGCAGCGCTGCGAGGAGCCCGGCGGCAGCAGCAATTCTCAGCATGCGTGACCGTTGTGCGCCTTCGATGCGCTCTGTCGGCGGACCTGTGGACGGGCGCGGCGGAAGACCGGCGATCTTCGCAGCAATCACGGCCGGACGCCCGTCGCGACCCGGACCGCGACTGAACACCAGGCGATCGCCGATCGCCGGTCGCCGTTGCACCGGACCGAAGGCCTTGATGTGGACGAAGAGCTTGTCGCCAGTGGCCGGTCGCACGAAACCAAAGCCACGCTCGTCGTTCCATTCGACCAGTTCGCCCGTTTCTCTCATGCGAGCTCGAATTTCTGGCGGTATTGGCGGGGCGTCATCTGTTTGAGCGCCTTGAACTGGCGGTTGAAATTGGCGAGCGAGTCGTAACCGACGTCGCTGGCGATGTGGGCGATGGGGCGGGCGGTGGCGGAGAGCAGCGCGCAGGCTTCGCCGATGCGGAGGCGCGTCACATAGGCGGTGACGGTCTGCTGCGTGTGCTTGAGGAACAGGCGGTGGAGGCCCGAGGGGGAGAGGGCGGCGATATCGGCGAGCCGCGGGATCGAGATGTCATCGGCATAGGCCCGGTGGATGTGGTCGAGCACGCGATCGATGCGGGTGCGGTCGCTGCCCGAGGGCAGCGTGACGGCAGCACTGGCGAGCGGCGTCGCGGCCGGATCGGTGGCCAGCATCTGCAGCAGATCGAGGAGCGGCAGCACGCGCTCCTCCGCGGGGCGCGCGAATAGCGCCGCGATGCGTGGCCGGGCTGCCCTTGCCATGCCGGGCGAGAAGGCGAGACCGGTGCGGGCGCGGGCCAGCAGCGCCGTGAGGGGCTTCAGTTCGACCAGCGTGGTGGCGAGGGCCGCCGCCCAATCGGGATGGAACCACATGACCTGCGCCACATGCGGGCCGGAGGCGAGACGTTCGCGGCTGGCCCAGGTGTGCGGCAGATTGGGGCCGATGAGCACGAGGTCGCCATCCTCATAGTCGCCGATGTGATCGCCGATGAAGCGCTGCCCGCGCGAGTTGAGGGTGAGCGTCAGTTCGAATTCGGGGTGGTGGTGCCATTGGAAGGGGATGCCCTCGGCGAGCTGGCGGTCGAGCCAGGCCCAGGAGGCGCCCTGCGGGATCTGCAGCTTCTCAAGAAAGGGCTTCATCCGGCTCCCAGGCGGCAGGATACGCCAGAATAGTATCAGAACTGGCCAGCCGGGGGCAACATAATCACCGGGAGCGGGGCTAGGCTCCCTTCATCAACAGCATCCCCGAGGGGAGGACAGCATGGAGGAGTTCTTCGATGTCGATGGCACAGGGTATTTCGCAGCCCAAGGGGATGGCGCAGGGTATGGCGCCGCGGGATTCGCATCCGACGTCGCAGCGTATCTCGACCCAGCTCAAGGATATCCAGAAGACCTTGCCGCTCAGGGTGCTGTCGAAGGAGGACTTCGCGCACTGGCAGAGCCGGGGCTATGTGATTGTTCGCAATGCGGTGCCCGCGGATCATGTCCAGCGGCTCAAGGATTTGCTCTGGGCGTTTGAGGAGAAGGATCCGTCCGATCCCTCGACCTGGTACACGCCGCAGCGGCGGGACCACATCATGAAGGAGCTCAACGGCACCGGCATGGTGGAGATCTACAACCACCAATATCTGTGGGACAATCGCCAGTACCAGCGCGTCTACGACGCCTTTGTCGACATCTGGGACATGGAAGACCTCTGGGTGTCGATCGACCGGGCCAATCTCAACCCGCCCAAGCAGGTGAAGGGACCGAACCAGAACGGCTTCATCCACTGGGACAGCGACACCTCGCTGCGGCCGCTGCCGATCGGCGTGCAGGGCGTGCTCAGCCTCGTGAAGCAGGATGGCGACATCGGCGGCTTCCAGTGCATTCCCGAGCTGTTCTACGATTTCGAGAACTGGGTGAAGACGCAGCCGGAAGATCGCGACCCGATGCACCCCGACTGGACCGGCTTCAACATCACGAACATCGAGATGGAGCCGGGCGACCTCATGATCTTCAACACGCTCCTCGCGCATGGCGTGCGGCCGAACCACTCGGACGGGCGGGTGCGCATGGCGCAGTATGTCTCGATGTTCCCGGCCAATGAGGAAGACGAGGCCGAGACGGCCGAGCGCATCCGGCTGTGGCGCGAGCTCGACCATCCCAAGCGCGACGCCTTCCCCGGCGATCCGCGCGAGTGGGAAAAGCAGCATGCGACGACCGCCAAGCTGAGCCCGCTCGGCGAAAAGCTGCTCGGCCTCAAGAGCTGGCGCGACTAGGCCGCTGAAATTTTCGATGAAGTGCTGCGGCGGTCCCATGGGGCCGCCGCTTGCTTTACAGGGCTCGGCAGGCTTTGCTCCCGGCCGAGGGAGAGACGATGATGAGCAAGGCGCTGTACACGACGCTTGGCCCGCTGGGGCGCGAGGCGCTCGGGATGATCCTGCCGCATGAGCATGTCTATGTGGATCTGCGCACGCCGGACCAGCCCGGCTATGCCAGTGGCCGGGCGGCCGATGTGGTGGCGCTGATGGCGCCGGAGATCGAGCGCATCAAGGCGCTGGGGATCACGGCGCTGGTCGAATGCACGACGGGCGGCGTGGGGCGGCGGGCGGATTTCGATCTCGCCGTATCGCAGGCGACGGCTTTTCCGATCGTCGTGCCGACCGGCAATTACCGCGAGCCGTGGATTCCCGAATGGGTGAAGACGGCCAGCGAGGCCGAGCTCGAGAAATGGATGCTGCGCGAGCTGACAGAGCGCTTCGACGAGGCCGACTACAAGGCCGGCTGGATCAAGCTGTCGGCGGGCGATGAGGGCATCACGCCGCTCGAGGCGAAGATCCTGCGCGCCGCGGTGCGGGCGGCGATCCCGACGGGCGCGGTGATCGGCAGCCACACGATCAAGGGGCGCGTGGTGATGGACCAGCTTGACATCATCGAGGCGGAGGGCGGCGACGCGTCGCGCTTCATTTCGATCCATACGCAGGCGGAGAAGGACTTTTCGCTGAACCTCGCGGTGGCGGAGCGGGGGGCGTGGATCGAGTATGACAACATCGGCTGGGTGGACGATGGCGAGCTGCTGCCGCTGATCCTCAAGGTGCTTGAGGCGGGGCGCGGCGGGCAATTGCTGCTGAGCCACGACATGGGCTGGTACGATCCGGCGCTGCCGGGCGGCGGCACGGCGCGACCCTATACGGCGCTGTCGGAATCGCTGCTACCGAAGCTGCGGGCGGTGGGGGTGAGCGAGGCCGAGATCACCGGCCTCACGCGTGACAATCCGTTCGAGGCTTTCGCCCGGCCGCTGTGATCAGCCGAGATAGTATTTCCAGTCGCGCAGCGAATAGAGCGGCACGAAGGGGATCAGCACGGGGACGGTCTTCGCATAGGTCTCGAAGGCCGGATCGCCGGCATAGCGGTCGGCCTGTTTCTGCTCGAGTCGGCGGGCGGCGCCGAGCATGACCAGCTCGATGCACAGAATGCCAAGCGCCGCGAGCAGCCAGTCGCCGATGGTCTGGTAAGCGGAGATGCCCGAGACGAAGGCGCCGATCCAGAACAGCATTTCACCCAGATAGTTCGGCGTACGGACGAAGGCGAAGAGGCCGGTGCTGACGAAGCGCTGGGGATTGGCGGCCTTGAAGCGCGATTTCTGCGCATCGGCGCCCGCTTCGAGGGCAAGGCCGATGAGCATGATGACGGCGCCGATGGGCAGCGACGGCAGGCTCGCGCCATTGGAGGCGGCGACGAGGCTGAGAAGGCCCGGCGCGTACATCGACACATAGAGGAACGCCACGCCGATCCACATGCCGATCATGGCGCCACCGGAGATCGAAACGCTGCGTTCCTTGGAGGCGGCGAGTTCGCGCGCATAGGAGGGGCTGCGTTCGCGGCTGAGCAGGAACAGCGCGAGGCGGAGGCCGTAGGCGAGAAGCAGAAGCTGCTGCGCGACCAGCCAGAAATCGAGCGTGCCCAGATGGAGCAGCGAGAAGATCAGCGCCTGGGCGGCGATCGACAGGCCATAGCCGATCGAGATGAACCAGTCGGAGCGGCGGAAGCCCAGCGCGGAAACGGCGAGGCAGATGAGCAGGGAAAGGCCGAGCAGCGAGAGGGGAGCAGTGGGGATGAGGGTCATGAGGAAGACCTAGCGCTCACGCCTGTTCCGGGCAAGCTCAGGTGCCCGCGAAGCCGATGCGGTAGCTCAGGGCTTCGGCGATGTGGGGGCGCGTCACCTGATCGGAGCCGGCGAGATCGGCGAGGGTGCGCGCGACTTTCAGCACGCGGTGATAGGCGCGGGCCGAGAGCGAGAAGCGCTCGGCGGCCTGCAGCATCAGCTTCTGGCTGTCCCTGTCGGGATTGACCACGGTCTCGATGAGTTTCACGGGCGCGGCGGCATTGGTGAAGATCTCCGGGTGGCCGGCGGCGAGATAGCGTTCGCGCTGGATGTCGCGCGCCACCTTTACCCGCTCGGCAACGGCGGCGGAGGCTTCGCCGGTGGCCGGGCCGATCATGTCGGCGGCACCGACGGCGGGGACATCGACGCGGATATCGATGCGATCGAGGAAGGGGCCGGAGATGCGCGCCTGATAGTCGGCGGCGCAGGCGTCGCCGCGCTTGCAGGTGTGGCCGGGGGTGCCGGCGAGGCCGCATTTGCAGGGGTTCATCGCGGCGATCAGCTGGAAGCGCGCCGGGAAGGTGACGCGGGCATTGGCGCGGGCGATGACGGTCTCGCCGCTTTCGAGCGGCTGGCGAAGGGAGTCGAGCACCGAGGGCGCGAATTCGGGCAGCTCGTCGAGAAACAGCACGCCATTATGGGCCATCGATACTTCGCCGGGCCGCACCTTGAGGCCGCCGCCGACGAGCGAGGCCATGGAGGCCGAATGATGCGGGGCGCGGAAGGGGCGGCGGTCGCTGAGCGCGCCGCCTTCGAGCTCGCCCGCGACCGAGGCGATCATCGACACATCGAGCAATTCGCGCGGATTGAGCGCCGGCAGGATCGAGGGCAGCCGCTCGGCCAGCATCGACTTGCCGGCGCCGGGCGGCCCGATCATCAGCATATTGTGGCCGCCGGCGGCTGCGAGTTCGAGGGCGCGGCGCGCGACGTCCTGGCCGCGCACATCGGCGAGGTCGGGCAGGTTGGTGCGGCGCTCCTGCCGGCGGGGCAGCGGACGGGCGCAGAGCTGGTGGCCGCCGAGATGGTTGAGCAAAGCGAGGAGGCTGTCGGGCGCCACGACTTCGACATCGTCGCCGGCCCAGGCCGCTTCCGGGCCGCAGGGGGCGGGGCAGATGATGCGAAGGTCGCGCGCATGGGCGGCCATGGCGGCGGGGAGGACGCCACCGACGCTGGCGAGCCTGCCGTCGAGGCCGAGTTCACCGAGCGCCAGATAGCCCTCCAGCGCATCGGCCGGCAGGGCGCCGATGACGCCCATCACGGCGAGGGCGATGGGCAGATCGTAGTGGCTGCCTTCCTTGGGCAGGTCGGCGGGCGCCAGATTGGCGATGATGCGGCGCGGCGGGAGGCTGAGGCCGGAGGACAGCAGCGCCGCCTTGACGCGCTCGCCGGACTCCTTGATGGCCTTGTCGGGCAGGCCGACGATGACCACGCCGGGCGGAATGCCGCTGGTGAATTGGGCCTGTACATCCACGGGCACCGCCTCGATGCCCTGGAACGCCACGGTCTGCACCCTCGCCACCATGCCAAGCCCCCTCGCCTGTGGGCGGACCGTAGCAAGCGGGCCTGCGGGCTGGCAAGAACAATTGGTGAACATCCGGGATGGGGGCGAGCGGAAGGACCGGACCGCCCACTGGCTCCCGGTTGTTACCTTGCCGGGGAGCAAGGCGGTCCCCGGACGGAAAGCGCGGAGCGCCTCCGATTGCTTTAGGAGCGTAAGAAGAC
>SEEL01000076.1 GCA_004144345.1 Hyphomicrobiales bacterium | reverse complement strand
CGCCACGCGGGGCGAGCGCCAGTGGTTCGGCCTGGTCGAGGGCAAGCGGATTTCGTCGGCGGCCGGGTATAGCCAGGCGCTGGACGGCACGTGGGAAATGTACAAGCGCGAGACGGGTCGTGGCGGCGCGAACCGCAACAACTTCTCGGACTCTTCCGACTTCATCGGCTGGTATTACAATACGACGGGCAAGCGCACGGGCCTTGGCCCGTATGACTACCGCGAGCACTATCTCGCCTATCATGAAGGCGCGACGGGCTATCTGAAGGGCTCCTGGAAGAGCAAGGGCTGGCTGATCAACGTGGCCGGCCGCGTCGCTCAGCAGGCCGCGCGCTATGAGAGCCAGATCAGCACCTGCGACGCACTGAAGCCGCAGAAATTCCTGGGTATCTTCTAGGGCTTCGGCTTCTTCTCGCGCGAGAGCGCTGTCGCGAGCACGCATCCCAACACGATCGCCAGCGTGACGAGCTCGATCACGAGCGGCAGATCCGTAATGCCCGGCCAGATCAGCCAGAGCAGCACGCCGCCGACGATCAGGTTGGCGCCGCCCCACAACACATTGCGCACCGGGCTATCGAGCGTGCCGGCGCCTCCGGAGAACGGCGTGGGGAATCGCTTGCCCGCGATGCCGTGGACATAGTGCGGGATGCCGTTGACGAGGAAGGCGGTCGCCGGGATGGCGACGAGGTAATACCACCACGGGATCATTTGGCTGCCGCTGGCTGAAGGTCGAACACGCGAACGCTTGCGAAGGTCGGCAGGATCATCCCCTCGGCCGAGAAAGTATACGGCGCGATGACCATGGAGCGCAGGTAGCGGGCGGCGAGCACATCCTCGCCCTTGAACTTGCCGCGCCAGACGCGGCCCGGGACGATGCTGAGGGTGAGCGGTTGGTCGACACTGATGCTGTGGTCTGGCGGCAGGGCGATGGTGACGAGGGTTTCGTCGGGCAGAGCGGCGTAGGCGTAGGAGACGGCGCCGAGGTTCTCGACGGTGCGGACGATCCCCTTGAGGGGGCCGTTGGGGTCGAGGAGGAGGTGCTCGGGGCGGACGCCGATGGTGGCGGCGCCTTTGAGGTCGAGGCCGAACAGCTGGCCGGC
The DNA here is from genome assembly GCA_004144345.1 of Hyphomicrobiales bacterium. GTDB lineage: Bacteria > Pseudomonadota > Alphaproteobacteria > Rhizobiales > Devosiaceae > Devosia_A. The sequence continues at coordinate 9,931 of SEEL01000076.1, read as the reverse complement.
GGGGATGAAGTTCATCTTGGGCGAGCCGATGAAGCCGGCGACGAACTGGTTGACCGGCCGGTGGTAGAGTTCCATCGGCGAGCCGACCTGCTCGACCACGCCTGAGCGCAGCACGACAATGGTGTCGGCGAGGGTCATCGCCTCGACCTGATCATGCGTCACATAGATGAAGGTGGCGCCGAGGCGGCGGCGGAGTTGCGCGATCTGCAGGCGCATTTCGACGCGCAGCTCAGCGTCGAGGTTGCTGAGCGGTTCGTCGAACAGGAACACCTTCGGGTCGCGCACGATGGCGCGGCCGATGGCGACGCGCTGGCGCTGCCCGCCCGACAGCGCCGACGGCTTGCGCGCGAGATAGTCGTCGAGACGGAGGAGCTTGCTGACGTCCGTCACCTTCTGCTCGATGGTGGCCTTGGGCTCCTTGGCCACCGACAGGGCGAAGCCGATGTTCTCGGCGACGCTCATCTGCGGGTAGAGCGCATAGGACTGGAACACCATTGCGACATCGCGATCGACCGGCGCGTCGTCGGAGATGTCGCGGCCATCGAGCAGGATCTCGCCGCGTTCCTTTTCTTCGAGGCCGGCAATGGTGCGCAGCAGCGTGGACTTGCCACAGCCCGAGGGGCCGACGAAGACGACGAAGCTGTTGTCGGCGATTTCGAGATTGATGCCGTGCAGGACGCGCGTCTTGCCATAGGCCTTGTCGAGATTGCGGATGGTGATGGCGGCCATGGGCTATTCCTTCAGTCCGCCCTGCGTCAGGCCCTGGATGAATTGGCGTGACGCGAGCAGGAAAGCGATGATGGTGGGGACGAGCATGATGAGAATGCCGGCGAACATCAGATGCCACTGCACATCGAAGCGCAGGCGGAACTGCGTCATGCCCAGGGTGATCGGGAAGTTCGATTCCGACTGCAGGAAGATCAGCGGCAGGAAATATTCGTTCCAGGACTGGACGAAGGTGAGGAGCGCCACCGTCGCCAGCGCCGGCCGGATCAGCGGCACGACGACCCGCCAATAGATCTCGAAGGGCAGCGCGCCATCCATCTTGGCCGCATCTTCAAGCTCGGCCGGGACGGCGCGAAGGAAGGCGGTGAGGATGAAGACCGCGACCGGCATCATCGAGGCCGATTGGACGAGGATGACGCCGAGCAGGCTATCGAGCAGGCGGAGCGATTTCACCACGACAAAGAGCGGCGCCATGGCGAGGCGGATGGGGATGACCACGCCCAGCATGAAGCAGCCGAAGAGGAAGGTGGAGCCCTTGAACGGCATGCGCACGATGACGAAGGCGGTGGTCGAGGCGCACAGCGTCACCAGCACCACGCAGCTCAGCGAGATGATCGCCGAGTTGAGGAAGTAGGTCTGGAAATTGGCGCCGAACCACGCCTCGGCATAATTGTCCCACGACCAGACGGACGGGAGGGCGAAGGGCGCCTTGTAGACTTCGCCGAGATTGGGCTTCAGCGAATTGAGGATGGCGATGCCGATGGGGAAGACGACGATGGCCGCGTAGACCAGCAGGATGAACTGGACGACGATTTGTTCGAGCGGCTTGAGCTTGAAGAGGCGTTCCATCAGTCGCGCCTCAGATTGCGCAGCGCGAGGAAGATGGCGGCGGGCAAGATGACGATGGCCGTGACGAGGCCGATGGCCGCCGACATGCCGAAATTGACGTTGACCGAAGTGGCCGAGCCGCCGAAGGCCGAGCGGAAGAGGAACGTGCCCATGATGTCGGTCGCCCTGCCCGGCGAGCCCTCCGGGCCCATCAGCAGCAGCGTGTAGTCGGCATTGTTGAACACATCGACCATGACGATGACGATGATGAGGATGAAGGCCGGCATCAGCACCGGGAAGACCACGGCCTTGAGCGTCTGCCAGCGGCTCGCGCCATCGAGCATGGCGGCTTCGATGAGCTGGATGCGGACGGCGACGATGGCCGACAGGATCAGGATGATGGCAAAGCTCATGCGGTGCCACGAATAGAAGGCGGCGAGCGTCGGCAGCGCCAGCATCGGATCACCGAGAAAGCCGATCGGCTTGTCGACGAGATGGAGTCCCTGGACCAGCAGCACATTGAGCGGCCCGCGGGTGCGCACAATGAGTTCGAGAAGGAACGCCACCGCCGCGCCCGCCAGCGGATAGGGCAGGAAGAACAGCGAGCGATAGACGTTGCGGCCCTTGGTGCCGAAGCTGAGGAGCAGCGCGAAGAACGTGCCCAGCAGCAGCATGGCCGCGATGATGATGACGAAGAAGATGAGGTTCTGCCCGAGCGCGCGCACCAGCTGGTCGCGATAGAAGGCATTGCCGAACAGCTGGGTGAAATTGTCGAGGCCGACGAACTTCATCGGTCCGATGCCGGGCCAGTCGACGAGGCAGAGGACCAACAGGCCGAGCAGCGGCAGGAAGTTGAACACGCCATAGAGCAGCACGCCCGGCGCGAGCAGCGCGATGCGTTGCAGATTGGCTTTTTGCTTGTAATTGCCCTTGGCCACCGGCTCCCCCCGTGGGTCTCAGAAAGATGCCGCGACGAGATTAGTCGCCGCGGCATTGGTAGTCAGGAGGCTAATGCCTCCGGGAGGATGGGGTTAGAGGGCGCACTTGGCGGCGCCGGCGTAGTTCCACGAATTGAGGCCGGCCTGGATGTCCTTGGCGGCTTCTTCGGCCGTGCCCGTGCCGCCGAGGATCTTCTCGTAGGCCGCCTGCTCCAGCGAACCATAGCTCGGCTGGCCGCTGTTGAGGGCGTAGGCGAAGAACGGCGTCTGCGAGGACGCATTGTTGGCGACCGCATCGGCCACCGACTTCAGGAGCGGATCTTCGACCGTGTAGGCGCCGCCAAAGGCCGGCAGTTCGCCGACATGCTTGACGAACAGCTCGGCGAATTCCTTGGTCGCGGTGAAGTCGAGCACCTTCTGGGCTTCGGCCGCATTGGCGGAGTTGGCGTTGACCAGATAGGTGCCGTCGCCGAAGGCATAGACCTTGCCGTTGGGACCCGGGACCGGGAAGAAGCCGAGCTTGAGATCGGGGTTGATCTCATACATCGGCGAGGTCGGGCCCATGGACCAGCCGCCATCGAGCATCATCGCGGATTCGCCGAGCGCGACGGCCGTGCGCATGGCGCCGTAATCGTCGGCCATCGCCGAATCGTTGATGTAGCCGGCGGCCTTCCAGTCGGCCACGGCCTGCAGCGTCGTCACATACTCCGGATCGGTGAAGCAGGCTTCGCCCGAGATCAGCTTGGCCGCCGTATCGTCGGAGACGAGGCCGGCGGTCATGGCTTCACCCACTACCTGGTTCAGCCACCAGCCCGAACGGCCGCCGAAATTGATCGGCACGATACCGGCGGCCTTGAGCTTGTCGGCCGCAGCCTTGAGCTCGTCGGCAGTCTTCGGGATCTCGATGCCATTATCGGCGAACACGGCGGTGTTGTAGAGGAAGCCCTCCATCTGCACGGCGAAGGGCACGCCATAGAGCTTGCCATCGGGGCCGCGGGCAGCGTCGAGCGTGCCCGGCGCGATGTTGGCGAGATCGGTGCCGGTTTCCTTGATGATGCCGGCATCGATGAAGGAGCTGAGCCACGCCGCGCCGGCACGGCCCTGGAACAGATCGACGCCCGGCGACTGCAGCGCGATGCGGATCTTGGCGTCGTAATCGTCGGAGGTGATGAGGTTGACCTTGACCGTGGTGTCGCCAAGGGCGCCGCTGGCATTGAGCGCATCCCAGAGCGGCTGCTCCTGGATACGCCAGGTGTAGAGCGACACTTCACCGGCAAAAGCCGTGGAGGTCATCAGGGCGGCGCTGATGACGCCCGCCGCTGTGAGAATGGAAAGGCGCATGCTGTTCTCCCGTTAAACTGGTGATCCAGTTCAATACCTAAGCAATGCCACTTTAGAACCAATTTTGCCGAATGCAACGGGTTTGTGGCTTCAATTGGTATTAGTATGTCACGAAACAACACATCAGATGTCGTCCAGCCGAGCAGAAATCACAAGGATTTCCGGCACTTCCGAGCGGCGACTTAACGCGTGTTAACTGGTTTCAAATTGGACTTGTCGGTGGAGAGGCCGCGGAACGAGTGGCACCACTGTCATCCGCCCTTTTTTTGCGCTCTGTCCGAACGATCCCAAGAGGTCTCGTTCGGCCAACCGCAAGAGGGCACCTTCTCCCATCAAGGGAGAAAGCCACCCACTGACGTCGCGGCTCCATTGAGACGGATGAGGCCGCTGGCTCAGCCGCCGATCTTGCCGCCCAGTTCGTCCTCGATATGGGCGCGGAGGATGTCGTCGAAACTCTGTTCGGCGACGAAGCCGAGGGAGAGCGCGCGCTTCGCTTCGAAATTGCGCGGCCAGCCGGCGACGATCTTGGCGATGGTCTCGTTGGGCTCATCACGGATCAGCGCCACGGCCTTGTCGCCAGCGACGCGGCGCAGCGCTTCGATCTCTTCGCCGACGGTAGCGGAGAGACCGGGCGCCGAGAGCGTGCGGCGCCAGCCGAGCAGCGACGTGTCAAGCGTCGCGGCATGCTTGAGGAAGCCGATGGCGGCGCGGGGGCTCGCGAACCAGTGGCGCACATCGCGGCTGACCGGCAGCACGGCCTCCTGCCCGGCCAGCGGTTCGCGCAGGATGTTGGAGAAGAAGCCCGACGCCGCAAGATTGGGCTTGCCCGGGCGGACGACGATGGTGGGCAGGCGAATGCCGACGCCATCGACAAAGCCGCGACGCGAATAATCGTTGAGCAGCAATTCGCCGATGGCCTTCTGCGTGCCGTAGGAGGTGAGCGGCGTCGTAAAGAACTCGTCGCCGATGGCGTCAGGGAACGGCGCGCCGAACACGGCGATGGACGAGGTGAAGATCAGGCGCGGCTTGTAGGGTGCCTTCGCGCTTTCGAGCCTTATAGCTTCGAGCAGATAGCGCGTGGCGTCGAGATTGATGCGGTAGCCCTTCTCGAAATCGGCCTCGGCCTCGCCCGAAACAATTGCCGCGAGATGAAAGATCAGATCGGGCCGCTTGGCGATGAGCGCTTCAGCCTGACCCTGCTTCGAAAGATCACCGGCGACGAGTTGGGCCGGGCCGTCGAACTGCGCCGGGTAGGCCGGCGCGACAACATCGGCAAGGGTGAAGCGCTCGATGGGCTTGCCGCCGATGTGCCCGTCGCGCACGAGAGCGGCCGTGAGCTTGCGGCCGACCATGCCGGCGGCGCCGATGATGAGAATATGCACGCGAGAGTCCTCCAACCTGGCGGAGGACATTAGCGGCTGCGTTTGAACGCGCAATGGCTCAGCCGGCACAGCGGGGCAAGCCCCGCGGCCTCACTTGGGGAAGAGCTCGATCACCTGGTCGGTCATGCCCAGGAACATCTCGTAATAGGTGTCGTCGGGCGCCCCGAGCTCACGCAGCTTGTCGCGCGTCGCCACGCCGAGGTCCTTCGCAGCAATGGCCTTGTTGACATCGAAGCTCTTCATCGAGTGCATCAGCAGCGTCATGCTGGTGGCGTTCTGCAAATCCTTCCACTTCGCGACCCCACGGTCGAGCGTCGTGACCTCGCCTGCCGCGGCGAACGCCTGCAGCGCCGCATCGAGATTTGGGACGGCATCCTCATACTCGGCAAGCCCGGCCAGCGCCTGCCCGAGATTCTTCTGGTAGTCGCCCCAGTCGAGCGGCAGGTCCGCGCGCGGGGTCGCTTCGATCACCGCCCGGTAGGTGGCCACGGCTTCGCGCAGCGGCGCCGGATCGGCGGTGAAGTCGGTGAGCTTCTTGAGCGAAATGGCAAGGTTGTTCGCCGAGCGCACCCATTGCGCCGGCGTCTTGTCCAGCGTGTGGACCTCGAGCGCCTCGCGATAGAGGCCGATGGCGCGCTGCATGTCCTCGGCCGATTTGAACAGTTCGGCGCGGCGCTGCACGCCCCCGGCCAGCGTGTGCTTGAGCATGGCCCAGTCGAACGGATTGTCGGCGCGCGAACTCGACGCCACCGCGCCTTCGAGCGAGCGAATGGCAGCATCAAGCTCGACGAGGGCCTCCTCGCGCGCCGCAACCACTTCGGGCAGTGTGGTGGGATCTTCGACGCCGGCCATCATGGCCGCCATTTCGATGCCATTGGTGGACATATAGATCAGCTCCGCGAGGCTGATCTGCGAGGCGCCGCGATTGCTCGCCACGGTTGCCCAGCGGACCGGTTCCGCCTCGGGCGTGATGATGCTCAGCGCGTTGTCGAACGCTTCGACCGAGCGACGGATCAGTGCCCGGTCGCCCTGGCGCTCGCCGAGGGTGTAGAGCGCGTTGCCGAGATTGTTCTGCGTGCGCGCCCAATCGGCGGGATGGGCATCGCGCGTCCGCACTTCGAGCGCCGCGGCGTAAAAGCCGGTGGAGGCCTCGAGGGTGGTCGGGTCGGAGAGGCGCTGCCCCAGGGTCTGGCTCGCCTGCCCCAGCCGGTCCTGCAGCTTGGCCCAGACCAGCGCGGCGGTGTCGCGCGGCGCGAGGCCGAGCGCGGCGTGGTAGGCATCGATCGAGGCGGTCATCGCCGCATTGTCGTTGCGGTAATAGCCGAGGTCGGCGAAGGCATCGCCCTCGTTGAGCTTGAACTCCAGCGCCATCGCCGGATCCCAGTCCTCTACCGCGGCATAGGCCTTGCCATAGAGTTCGGCGGCGCGCGCGTGATCGAAATTGATGAGCGCCGTGGCCGCATTGGCCGCATAGGTGTGGGCGATGTCGATCATGTCCTGGCGAAGCTTTTCGGCTTCATCCAGCTTGTCGCTCAGCAGATCATCGGCATGCGCACTGGCCTGGTTGCGGTAGTCGAGCGCCAGTGCGATGGCCCCCTCCTGTTCGGCCGCCTCGGCCAACTGCGACAGACGCTCAAGCTCGGGATCCGCCTTCACCGCAGTCGACTTCTGGCTGATCAGCTCCTTGAGCTTCTCGGCACCCTTCTGCAACTGCTGCTCAAGGTCGCCGCCGGCATCGGTGACCTTGACGCCCAGCACATTGAGCATGCCGTAGAGCGCATCGAGCGGCACATCTTCCTCGCCGGCCAATGCTTCGACATAGGCGCGGGTTTCGGCCGGCGTGCCGGCGATGGTGAGGAGCAGCTTGCGGCGTTCGCCGGTGATGGCGGTCTCATCCGCATCGCCCTCGTCCGGCGCGGCGAAGGTGAGCACGCGGCGCAGCGATGAATTGGTCCAGGGCAACTGCTGCGCGCGGGTCTTAAGATAGACCTCCTCGGTGACCATGGTCATCACGTCGCCGAAGGAGAAGCCGCCGGCGCTGAGATGCTTGATCAGCGCCGCCGCATAGGGCGAGTTCTCGCCCGCCGGCCCATCGAGCGCCGGCTCGCCGGGCTCGGCGGCAAAGCCGATGACGGTGCCGAGGCTGTCGGGCGGCAGATCGGGCCGCGCCGTGGGCGTCGGGCCGCGCACGGCGACGAGGCCGGGCTGCTCGCTGATCTCGACCGGCGCATCGCTGCCGGGCAGCTGGATGAAGGTGCCCACCGGGAACGGATCGGAGCGGCAGGCATCGAGCAGCACGATGGTGACGGGCACGGCCTTGGCCAGCGCATCGAGCATCGGCCCGACAGCGACCAGCGCCTCGCCCGCCGCTTCGGGGCTTGCGAAATCGGCATCGACCGGCACGAGATAATTCTCGCCCGCGACCTCGATGCCATGGCCGGAATAATAGACCAGCGCCACATCGGCATCGGCCGCGTCCTCGATGAAGTTCTCGATCGCCTCGCGCAGTTCCTCGGCGTCGGCATTGAGCACGCGATCGACCTCGAAGCCGAGATCGCCGAGCAGATTGTCGATGTCGCGCGCGTCGCGATTGGGGTTCACCAGCTCACTGAGCGATTCATATTTGCTCTCGCCGATGACGAGGGCGACGCCCTTGAGTTCGTCGGCGGCCCAGGCGGGAACGCTGAGCAACAGGGCGGCGGCGAGGGCGGCAAGGCGGATCATTGGCGGATTCTCGTCAAAACTCTGCTTTGAGACGCGCGCCGGGGCGCTGCCCTTGGGTGGTCATATCGCCCTGGCCGTCTGCCGCCAAGAGATGGCGCAGGCTTCCTGAACGCCGCCCGAACGGCGACGGGGCTGCCAGCCATTGACCGCGGGGCGCGAGTCTTCCACAAGCGCGCCCCATGATCGATTTCGCCCCGACCCCCGACGACATCGCCGGCCTGCCGCTCTGGGACGGGCGGCCGGACTTCGAGCCATTGGCGGGCGGCATCTCGAATGTGAGCTTCATCGCGACGGACCGCAGCGGCAAATATGTGGTGCGGCTGACGCGGGACTTCCCGTTCCACAATGTCTATCGCGCCCGCGAAGTGGCGGTGGCGCGTGCGGCGCATGGCGCGGGCTTTGCGCCCGAAGTGATCCATGCGGCGCCCGGGCTGATGATCTCGCGCTATCTCGAGGCACGCGCGCTGACGCCGGCCGATGTGCGCGTCGATATCGAGCGGATCGTTGCGATGCTCAAGCGCTTCCATCGCGACATGGCGCCGTTTGCGAGCGACTTCGTGTTCGACACGTTCGGCATCAACCGCGATTATTGCCGGCAGCTCGAGGGCCACGCGGCGGCGGCCGATCTGGCGCGCTGGGGCGGCAACAATGCGCGGCTCGAAGCGCTGCAGCTACCCCTGCCCGCCGTGTTCGGCCACCATGATCTCCTCGCCGGCAACATTCTCGACGACGGCACGCGGCTCTGGCTGATCGACTTCGAATATTCGGGTACCGGTGCGCCGATGTTCGACCTTGCCAATCTCTCGTCGAACTGCGGCTTTTCGGCAGACGACCGCGCCGCGCTGCTCAAGGCGTTCTTCGGCACGCCGGATGCGGCTATCGCCCGCGCCCACCGGGCGATGGAGGCGGCCTCGCTGTTGCGCGAGGGCCTGTGGTCGCTGGTGTCGGCGCAGCATATCCATGAGCGCGATTTCGACTATGTCGGCTACGCCGGTGAGAATTTCACCCGCATGGACGCAGTGCTGCGCGACCTCTAGGTCGCAACGCCGATTTCGGCCGCTACCTTCTTCATATGGGCCAGACCTCGCCGGTAGCCGGGCTGGTCGAAATGCTCCAGCATCAGCGGCACGTCGCGGCACAGCCGGTCGATCTCGGTGAGATAGGCGGCGTAGTCGAGATTGCCGTCGCCGGGCACCACCTCGTCCATGTGGAACGAGATATTTCCCGGCCCGCCCTGCATGATTATGTCCTTGGCGTGGCACGAGACAATCCACGGGCCGAGCAGCGCAAAACCCTCGCGGATCATCCGGCCGGTGTTGAAGTAGAGGCGCGGCGAGATCACCATGTTGACGGCGTCGATATGGGCCCCGAACTGCGGCCGGTCGATGGCTTTCAGCAGCTTCAGATAATTCTCCGGCGTGTCGGTGACGAGCCACGGCACCATTTCGAGCGAGAATTTGGTGCGCGTGGGCTTCACCATGTCGATGACATAGCGGGCGGTGTCGACGGCGCGCTGGAAGCCGGCTTCGGACTGATTGTCCGGGTGTGGACCGTAATCGTAATTGTCGCTCAGCTGCCAGGGATCGGCGGGGTGGCCGACGGTGCCGTGATAGGCGACGCAGGCCTTGGCGCCCATCTCGTCGGCCAGCGCCAGCTGGTGCACGGCGTAGTCGAGATTGGCCTGCCGCTGCGTCTCGTCATGGGCGATGAGGTTTTTCCAGGCGCCGGCCTCGGCGATGGTGATGTCGGCCTTCGCCAGCGCCGCGACGATGGCGGCCACTTCCTCGCGATTCTCGATGCGGACATTGGGCATGTAGGCAGCGCGATAGCCGAACGCGACATGCGCCTGCGCATAGGCCTCGGGGTCGCCCTCATAGGCCAGCGGCCCGCCTAGTCTCACGCTCATCATTTCCTCCCACGCGTTGAGCGAGGAGGCGATGGAGGAATTGAACTGTCAAGCTGACGGCGGCTGTTGCCACCCCCACCCACCGG
>SEEL01000027.1 GCA_004144345.1 Hyphomicrobiales bacterium | reverse complement strand
ACCCCGAAGCCGCCGCCCGCCTGCTCGCCCAGAACGTCGCCGCCCGCCTCCCTTGGTCCAAGGACCAGCGCGCCACCCTGGCCCGCGCCCGCTTCCTCAACATCGACATCGATCTGTCGCCGGACACTCTTGCCCCGCATCTGCTTGGCCGCACTGGCCTTTCCGAAATCTCCGCATCCGACCTCGACGGCCTCATCCCCTACGCCATCAAGGCCGATATCGAGCGCCAGCTGCCCAGCCACTTCACCGCCCCCACCGGCAACCGGCTGCCCATCGACTACGACCCCGAAAACGGCCCCGCCCTCGAAATCCGGGTGCAGGAACTCTACGGCCTCGCGTCCCACCCCAGCGTCGCCAATGGCCGCGTGCCGCTGCTCCTGGTGCTGCTCTCCCCCGCCCACCGGCCGATCCAGACCACCCGCGATCTGCCCGGCTTCTGGCGCGGTTCGTGGAAGGATGTCGCCAAAGACATGCGCGGCCGCTATCCGCGGCATCTGTGGCCCGACGACCCGGCCAATGCCCAGCCCACCGCCCGCGCCAAGCCGCGCGGAACGTGACATTGTGTTTTTGACGTCGGCGTCACATTCTGATTTGACCATTCGGTAAAAGCCGTCGGTAGAGCGGAGCCGCGAGGGAGCATGCACAAGATCATCGAAGCGCTCGAACAGCGCCGCGCCGAAGCCCGGCTGGGCGGGGGGCAGCGTCGCATCGACGCCCAGCACGGCAAGGGCAAGCTCACCGCCCGCGAGCGGCTGGACGTGCTCCTCGATCCCGGCAGCTTCGAAGAATACGACATGTTCGTCCGCCATCGCGCCCGCGATTTCGGCATGGACGAAACGGTGATCCCCGGCGACGGCGTCGTCACCGGCTGGGGCACCATCAATGGCCGCATGACCTACGTCTTCAGCCAGGATTTCACCGTCTTCGGCGGTTCGCTCAGCGAAACGCATGCGCAGAAGATCTGCAAGATCATGGACCTTGCCGTGCAGAACGGCGCTCCAGTGATTGGCCTCAACGATTCCGGCGGCGCCCGCATCCAGGAAGGCGTCGCGGCGCTGGGCGGCTACGCCGAAGTGTTCTGGCGCAATGTCCAGGCCTCGGGCGCCATTCCGCAGATCTCCGTCATCATGGGCCCGACCGCCGGCGGCGCGGTGTACTCGCCGGCCATGACCGATTTCATCTACATGGTGAAGGATACGTCTTTCATGTACGTGACCGGTCCCGACGTGGTGAAGACCGTCACATCAGAGATCGTGACGCATGAAGAGCTCGGCGGGGCAGGGACGCACACCAAGATATCCTCCGTCGCCGATGCGGCGTTCGACAATGACATCGAGACGCTGCTCGAAATCCGCCGCCTGTTCGATTTCTTGCCGCTCAGCGCCAATGCCAAGCCGCCGCGCGTCGCCACCAACGACACCATCGAACGCCGCGAGATCGCGCTCGATACGCTGATCCCCGACAGCGCCAACAAGCCCTACGACATGCGCGAAGTGGTGCTGCGCATCGCCGATGAGGGCGATTTCCTCGAGCTGCAGAAGGACCATGCCGGCAACATCCTCACCGGCTTTATCCGCCTTGATGGCGAGACGGTAGGTGTGGTCGCCAACCAGCCGATGGTGCTGGCCGGTGTGCTCGACATCAACTCGTCGAAAAAGGCCGCGCGCTTCATCCGCTTCTGCGACTGCTTCAACATTCCCATCCTGACGCTGGTCGATGTGCCAGGCTTCCTGCCGGGCACGGCGCAGGAATATGGCGGCATCATCAAGCACGGTGCCAAGTTGCTCTTCGCCTACGCCGAAGCCACCGTGCCCAAGGTCACCGTCATCACGCGCAAGGCCTATGGCGGCGCCTATGACGTGATGGCCTCAAAGCACATCCGCGCCGACGTCAACTATGCCTGGCCCACCGCCGAAATCGCCGTCATGGGCGCCAAGGGCGCGACGGAAATCCTCTATCGCGCCGAACTGAACGACAAGGACAAGATCGCGGCGCGCACCAAGGAATATGAAGACCGCTTCGCCAACCCCTTCGTCGCGGCCGAACGCGGCTTCATCGACGATGTCATCATGCCGCACAGCACAAGACGGCGCGTCGCGAGAGCGTTCCAAACGCTGAAGCACAAGAAAGCCAGCGTCCCGCCCAAGAAACACGACAACATTCCGCTGTGAGGATTGCTTGACACTCCCAAAAGAGGACTGGATGATGTTCTTGTTTTGTTTAGGGGGATGTTATGGCGAATAAGAAGATGGTTGAGACTGCCCCGGTCGCGAAGGAGAAGCGCAGCCGCATCAGTCAATCAGATATCCCGTCGTACGGTGTGGCCGAGGCAAGGAGAGTACCGAAGGCCATAATTGAGAACTACGCAGGTGGCCCCACTAAGCCACTGGATGTGGCCGCAGCGATGAACATGTCCCCTTCGTCCGGGCCATTCCGAACTCTTACTGGTGCAGCAATAGCCTTTGGGCTCGTTGAGGGCGGATACAACGCATCACAAATCACCGTCACAAATCTTGGACGTCGAACGATCGCTCCTCTCGAGGAAGGGGATGACATACTGGCAATGCGCGAGGCGTTGCTACGTCCTCGTGTAATTGGGGATTTCCTGACGAAGTACGATGGCAAGCAACTCCCAAAGGGTGAGATCGCTCAGAATGTAGTCGAGTCGCTTGGGGTGCCTCGTGATCGTACGAAAGACGTGTTTGATATGATTGTTGGGGAGGCCGACCGCCTTGGCTTAGTCACCGACATCAAGGGCAACAAGTACGTCAACCTAGCGAGCACCTCGCGACCCCTCCATTTGCCCGCAAACGAGCAGGCGCAAGAGCACATGCTGAGCGACGATGAGGAGTATGCTGCGGTTGCTCCCGCAACAGCTGTCACCACCGAGCACGCTAAGCAACCAGCAGCCAGCACGAAGCGAGTCTTTATCACGCATGGGAAGAACAAGGCGTTCGTTGACCCAATTAGAAAGCTGCTTAGTTTTGGCGAACTTGAAGCTGTAGTGTCAGTAGAGAGTCAGTCGGTATCTCAGCCGGTGCCAGAGAAGGTGATGGCTGAGATGAGGAGTTGCAGTGCGGCGATCATTCACGTTGCCGCTGAGCAAGTGCTGTTCGACAAGGAGGGCGTCGAGCATGTTCTTCTGAATCCGAACGTGCTCATAGAGATCGGGGCTGCAATGGCCCTGTTCGGTAAGAGGTTCATTCTCCTAGTCAGAGATGGCGTAAAGCTTCCTTCGAACCTTCAAGGTCTATTCGAGGTCCGCTATTCGTCCGACCAACTAGACGGTGACGCGACAATCCGACTCCTTGAGGCTATTAACTCTCTAAAGGCCACGCCAATTCCACAATGATCACCTCTCTCCTCATTGCCAATCGCGGCGAGATTGCCTGTCGCGTCATCAAGACGGCGAAGCGCCTCGGCATTCGTACCATCGCGGTCCATTCCGATGCCGATCGCGATGCGCTGCATGTGAAGCTGGCCGATGAGGCCGTGCATATCGGCGGCTCGGCGGCGCGTGACTCGTATCTCTCGATCGACAAGATCATCGCCGCCTGTAAGCAGACCGGCGCCGAGGCGGTGCATCCGGGCTATGGCTTCCTGTCGGAGAATGCCGAGTTCGCGGCAGCGCTCGACAAGAACGGCATTATCTTCGTTGGCCCGCCGACCAAGGCCGTCGAGGCGATGGGCGACAAGATCACGTCCAAGAAGCTCGCGGCCGGAGCGGGCGTTTCTACCGTGCCCGGCCATATGGGTCTCATCGCCGATGCGGCGGAAGCCGTGACCATCGCCAGGCAGGTCGGCTATCCCGTGATGATCAAGGCGTCGGCCGGCGGTGGCGGCAAGGGCATGCGCATCGCCTGGAACGATGCCGAGGCCGCCGAAGGTTTTGAGCGCAGCAAATCGGAAGCGGCAAGCTCGTTCGGCGATGATCGCATCTTCATCGAGAAATTCGTCACCGAGCCGCGCCATATCGAGATCCAGCTGATCGGCGATCAGCACGGCAATGTGCTCTATCTCAACGAGCGCGAATGCTCGATCCAGCGCCGCAACCAGAAGGTGATCGAGGAAGCGCCGTCGCCTTTCCTCGATGCCGCCACGCGCAAGGCCATGGGCGAGCAGGCCGTGGCGCTGGCGAAGGCCGTTGGCTATTTCTCCGCCGGCACGGTGGAGTTCATTGTCGACGGCAAGCGGAATTTCTACTTCCTCGAAATGAACACGCGCCTCCAGGTGGAGCATCCGGTGACCGAGTTGATCACCGGGCTCGACCTCGTCGAGCTGATGCTGCGCGTCGCTGCCGGCGAGAAGCTGCCGCTGACGCAGGCCGATGTTGCGATCAATGGCTGGGCCATCGAGTCGCGCCTCTATGCCGAGGACCCGTATCGCAATTTCCTGCCTTCGACCGGGCGGCTGACACGCTACCGCCCGCCGGCGGAAGAGGCCGATGCCGAGCATGCCGTGCGCAACGACACGGGCGTCTATGAGGGCGGCGAGATCTCGACCTTCTACGACCCGATGATCGCCAAGCTCTGCTCCTGGGCGCCGAACCGCGAGGCCGCGATCGGCGTGATGCAGGAAGCGCTCGACCAGTTCGAGGTCGAGGGCGTCGGCAACAACATCCCGTTCCTCTCGGCGGTCATGGCGCAGCCGCGCTTCCGCGAGGGACGTCTCACCACCGGCTACATCGCCGAGGAATTCCCCGACGGCTTCACCGGCGTGGAGCTGTCGCACACCGACCTCACGCACCTGGCGGCGCTCGCCTGCGTGTCGGCCTATGCGCTCGACACGCGCACCCATCTCGGAGCGGAGACACGGCGCGCCGTGCTAATCGGCGGCGAGCGCTGGGACTTCGCGGTGCGCGCCGATGGCATCGAGTACTGGCTCACCGGCGCCGACAGCAAGAAGCTGCTCGTCGAGACGGGCTGGAAGCCCGGCATGTCGCTCGCCATCGCGCGGGTCGATGGCGAATTGCATCATGTGCGGCTCGATCGCGTCACCGGCGGCTTCCGCCTGCGCTGGCGCGGCGCCGATATCGTGGCGCGCGTGCTGCGGCCACGCGTCGCCGACCTCATGCCGCTGATGCCGGTGAAAGTGCCGCCCGATCTCAGCAGATTCCTGCTCTGCCCGATGCCGGGGCAGGTGGTGCGCATCGATGTCGCCGAGGGCGATGTGGTCGAAGCGGGCCAGAACCTCGCGATCGTCGAGGCGATGAAGATGGAGAACGTGCTCAAGGCCGAACGCCGCGCCCGCGTCAGCAAAATCCGCGTCAAGCCAGGCACCGTGCTGGCAGTGGATGAGGTTATCCTGGAATTCGAGCCCGTCTGATGGCAAGCGGTCCGACGTTCGAGGAATGGGCCAGGCTCGCCGCGCGCGAGTTGAAGGACACGCCGGTCGAGGCGCTCAATCGCGACTATGGCGGCATCGGCGTGCGGCCGGCTTACTTCCCCGGTGACGCGGTGGATCCCGGCGTGCCCGGCGCCGAGCCGTTCACCCGCGGCGTGCGCGCCACCATGTATGCCAACCGGCCCTGGACGGTTCGGCAATATGCGGGCTTCTCGACGGCCCGCGAGTCCAACGATTTCTATCGCAAGAATCTCGCCGCCGGGCAGAAGGGGCTGAGCGTCGCCTTCGATCTCGCCACCCATCGCGGCTATGACAGCGACCATCCGCGCGTCACCGGCGATGTCGGTAAGGCCGGCGTTGCCATCGACAGTGTCGAGGACATGAAGATCCTGTTCGACGGCATTCCGCTCGGCAGGATGAGCGTGTCGATGACCATGAACGGCGCCGTGCTGCCGGTGCTGGCGATGTTCATCGTCGCGGCAGAAGAGCAGGGCGTGCAGCAGGCACAGCTCGATGGCACCATTCAGAACGATATTCTGAAAGAGTTCATGGTGCGGAACACCTATATATATCCGCCCGCGCCCTCGATGCGCATTGTCGGCGACATCATCGCCTACACGGCGCAGCACATGCCGAAGTTCAACTCGATCTCGATCTCGGGCTATCACATGCACGAGGCCGGGGCGACGGCGGTGCAGGAGCTGGCCTACACGCTGGCCGACGGCCGCGAATATGTACGCTCGGCAATGGCGCAGAACCTCGATATCGACGCCTTTGCCGGACGGTTGAGCTTCTTTTTCGGCATCGGCATGAACCTCTTCCTCGAAGTGGCGAAACTCCGCGCCGCGCGCACGCTGTGGTCGGAGATCATGAGCGATCTCGGGGCCAAGGATGCGCGCTCGAAAATGCTGCGCACGCATTGCCAGACCTCGGGTGTGAGCCTCACTGAGCAGGATCCGCACAACAACATCATCCGCACGACCATCGAGGCGATGGCCGCGGTGCTAGGCGGCACCCAATCGCTCCACACCAACAGTTTCGACGAAGCCATCGCGCTGCCCACCGAACAGTCGGCGCGCATTGCCCGCAACACGCAGCTGATTCTGCAGCATGAGAGCCGCATCACCGACGTCGTCGATCCCCTCGGCGGCTCCTATTATGTCGAGGCGCTAACGGCGGAGCTCGTGGCAGGCGCCAGGAATCTCATGGCCGATGTCGAGGCGCAGGGTGGCATGACGGCAGCGGTACAGTCGGGCGGTCCCAAGGCGGATATCGAGAAGGCCGCCGCGCTGCGCCAGGCGCGTATCGATCGCGGCGACGAAGTGATCGTCGGCGTCAATCGCTACCGGCTCGAAAACGAAACGCCGATCGAAACCCGCGCCATCGACAACGCGAAGGTGCGTGCCGAACAGGTCGCGCGCCTTGCCGATGTGCGGCGCACCCGCAACGAGCGCCGCGTGCTTGAAGCGCTCGATGGGCTGCGCAGCTTTGCGAAATACGGCGGCAATCTGCTGTCGGCCAGCATCTATGCCGCGCGGGCGCGGGCGACGCTCGGCGAGATCTCCGCCGCGCTCGAGGATGTGTTCGGCCGCCATTCGGCAGTGACGCGCGTCATCTCCGGCGTCTATGCCGAGTCCTATGCCGGCGATCCGCAATACCAGCAGATGCAGGCGCGGCTCGACGCCTTCCGCAAGGCCAATGACCGGCCGCCCTCGATCTTCATCGCCAAGATGGGCCAGGACGGGCATGACCGCGGCGCCAAGGTGATTGCGACGGCCTTCGCCGATCTCGGCTTCGCCGTGCATATGGGCGATCTGTTCGAGACAGCGCCGGAAGTCGCGACGCATGTCGCCGACATGAAGGTCGATGCGGTGGGCGTGTCGTCGCTTGCGGCGGGCCACATGACGCTGGTGCCCGAGCTTGTCGCCGAACTGCGGGGGCGGGGGCTCGGCGAGGTGACGGTCATTGTCGGCGGCGTCATTCCGCCCGAGGATTATGCGTTCCTCCACGAAGCCGGCGTCGCCGAAATCTTCGGGCCGGGCACCAATGTGCTCGAAGCGGCGTTCTCCGTGCTGAACCAGATCGAGGGAAGGCTCAGCAACCGATGATCGGCCGCCTCAACCACGTCGCCATCGTCGTGCCCGATCTTGCCGCCGCCGCCGCGAAATATCGCGATCTGCTCGGCGCCGATGTGCGCCCGCCGCGCGATTTGCCCGAGCATGGGGTGACCGTGGTGTTCGTCGAACTCGACAATTCCAAGGTCGAGCTGATGACGCCCTTCGGCGATAATTCGCCCGTCGCGAAGTTCCTGACTGAGCATCCCAATGGCGGCATGCACCACATCTGCTTCGAAGTGCCCGACCTCGCCCATGCGGCGCGCAAACTGGTCGAAGGTGGGGCGCGCGTGCTCGGCGATGGCACGCCAAAGACCGGCGCGCATGGCCTGCCGGTGCTGTTCATCCATCCCAAGGATTTCGACGGCACGTTGATCGAGCTCGAAGAGGTCAAGCCGGAACTGCAGCCGGGCTAGAACTAGCCCTTCGACCGCTCGATCGCGTCGACCAGCAATTGGTGGACCGGCGAGCCCGCCACGCCCAGCTTGCGCACCACCGACATGTGGTCTTCGTCCGGCACCGTGATGCGCTCGTGGGGGGCGCCGTGGCGGGCGAGGACGAAGGAATAGTCTTGCGCTTGCTGATGGAAGGGCGTGGTTTCCTTGTGGCCGACGACAATCTCGTAGTGCGTCGCCGTCGACGGCACGGCCTCGATAGGCGACCAGTGCGCGACTTCCTCGCTGGTCAGGTGCAGCTCGGGCTGGAGATAGCTGCTGGTGATCGGGCGGAGGTCGAAGATGCCGCTGATCGATATCACGGCGCGCACCGGCGTTTCCGGCGCACTTGTTTCGCCGGGGCCGCGCGAGCCGAGCCAGGTGACGAGGTGGCCACCGGCGGAATGGCCGCTGGCCGAGAGTTTCGTGCCGTCGCCGCCGAATTCGTCGGCATTGAGCGCCAGCCACGCCGCGGCCTCCCGCACTTCGCGCACGAGATCGGCCATGCGCGCGCCGGGCATCAGCGTGTAGTCGATGATGGCAGCGATGCCGCCGGCCGCGACCACGCCATCGGCGACGAAGGCATAGTCCTCCTTCACCTGCGCGCGCCAATAGCCGCCATGAATGAACATGTGGACCGGCGCTCCACTGAGCTCGCCCGGCGGAAAGAACAAATCGAGCCTCTGCCGCGGCGCATCCCCATAGGGCACATCGAGCTGCGAGCGCAGCGTCCGCCGCGTGGCATTGCTCGAGGCCTTGTAGTCGTCGAACTGCGCCTCGAAATCGGGGATGATGTGACTGATCTGAAAGAGGTCGTGGTCAGTCATGGCGATTCCTTGCTCACGAAAATCGATGGCGCAGCGCGCCCGGGGGGAGGGGACGCAATCGCCCGCCCGCTGTCAAGGAATTCGCCAGCCGGGCTGTCATAAAGTTCCCGTTTTGTTTACGGCGCTTTTGCGGTAAGTCTGCCGGCACTTCCACGAGACTTTGCCATGCCCGACTACGTCATCGCGCCGCACGCCATCATTGCCGTCCCCGTTGCGGGCGGGGGGCTGTTTCCGGTCCGCCGCATCTTCTGCGTCGGCCGCAACTATGCCGAGCATGCGCGCGAAATGGGCCATGACCCGGAGCGCGAGCCGCCCTTCTTCTTCACCAAGCCCGCCGATGCGCTGGTGCTGTCAGGCGCCGATACGCCCTATCCGCGGCAGACGGCCGACCTCCATCACGAGATCGAACTGGTCGTGGCGATCGGCCGCGACGGTGCCGATATCGCGGCGGCCGACGCCCTCGGCCATGTCTGGGGCTATGCGGCGGGCATCGATCTGACGCGGCGCGATTTGCAGGCGGTGGCCAAGAAATTGGCGCGGCCCTGGGACATGGCGAAGGCCTTCGACCATTCCGCGCCGCTCGGCGAGTTAGCCCCGGCGAGCCGCATCGGCCATCCCACGAGCGGCCGGATCGCGCTCACCGTCAATGGCGAGATGCGGCAGGAGGGCGACCTCAAGGACCTCATCTGGTCGGTCGCCGAATCCGTCGCGTATCTCTCGACCTTCGTCACGCTCAGGGCCGGCGATCTGCTGTTCACCGGCACGCCGGCGGGCGTTGCTGCGGTATCGCGCGGAGACCGGCTCGAAGGCGTCATCGACGGGGTCGGTACCATTGGAACGACGATCCGCTGATGCCCTCCTGGTCGCCACAACAGGATCAGGCGCTCCTCGCCGTCAGCGAATGGCTGAAGGACAAATCCGGTCCGCAGGTGTTCCGCCTGTTCGGCTGGGCGGGAACCGGAAAATCGACGCTGGCGCGCTACCTCGCCGAGGGCGTGCGCTCGGTGAAATATGCGGCCTTTACCGGCAAGGCCGCACTGGTGATGCGCAAGAAGGGCTGCCGCGGCGCGTCGACCATCCATTCGCTGATCTATACGCTGGTCAGCGAGAAGGAGGGTGAGCCGCGCTTTGCGCTCGACCCGGAGAGCGAGGCGCTGACTGCCGATCTCATCGTCATCGACGAAGTGTCGATGGTGGACGAGCAACTGGCCAAGGACCTCCTGAGCTTCGGCACCAAGGTGCTCGTGCTCGGCGATCCGTTCCAGCTGCCGCCGGTGCAGGGCGCAGGCTTTTTCACCGCGCATGAGCCCGACATCATGCTTACCGAGATCCACCGCCAGGCGGCGGACAATCCGATCATTCGCATGTCGATGGAAATTCGCGAGGGCGGCTATCTCGAATATGGCCGCTATGACGATTCGATCGTTATTCCAAAGTCCGAGGTCGATCGCGAGATGGTGGTCAGCGCCGACCAGGTGCTGGTGGGCCGCAACAAGACACGCGTCGACTACAATGACCGGCTGCGCGAACTGAAGAATCTGCCCGTGCACGAGCCGGTGCCCGGCGACCGGCTGGTGTGCTTGCGGAACAATCCGCAGAAGCGGTTGCTCAACGGCCAGATCTGGACCGCCGTCGAGGTCAAGAAGCGCAGCGGCAATCGCTATTCGCTCGATCTGATGCCGGAGGAGGAAACGACCGCCACCGGCAAGAAGCCGCGCGCCCATGTGGTAACGCACGGCGCGTTCTTTTCAGGCGAGGAGGACCAGCTGACTTGGCCCGAGCGCCGCCGCTTCGACGAATTCACCTTCGGCTACTGCCTCACCGTGCACAAATCGCAGGGCAGCCAGTGGGACAAGGTCTATCTGTTCGACGAGAGCTTCGTGTTCCGCGACGATCGCCGCCGCTGGCTCTATACGGGCGTGACCCGCGCCAGCGAACAGATCACCGTCGTGGTCTAGCTCAGAACTTCGGGAAGGTCTGGCGCGTGCCACGGGTGTACCAATGGGCCCAGGCGAGCGCGACGCCGAAGAGTGTGAAGGCACCGACGAAAGCGGCAAAGGCGATATAGGTTTGGATGGGCATGGCGGCCTCCTGCTGTTGTTGCCACCGGGATGCCACCGGGCCGGAACGCGCACCTTGATCTAGGTCAAGTAGTGGGGGCCAAACGCCCCGAAAAGCCCGAAATTCCGCATCGTTTGTACGGAGTTATTGTGCTTGGCGGCGGTCGCTGCCTGTGCTTTTTGGCGCGTCCTGATTCACTGAGGGAGACACTGCATGTACGGCTCGATCCAGATCCGCGGCGCCCGCGAGAACAATCTCAAGAATGTCTCCATCGATATCCCGAAGCGGCAGATCACGGTGTTCACCGGCGTGTCGGGCTCGGGCAAATCCTCGCTGGTGTTCGGCACCATCGCGGCCGAGAGCCAGCGGCTGATCAACGAGACCTATCCCGCCTTCGTGCAGCAATTCATGCCGCATTACGGCCAGCCCGATGCGGACAGCCTCGACAACATTTCGGCGGCCATCGTCGTCGATCAGCAGCGGCTCGGCGGCAATTCGCGCTCGACCGTCGCGACGGTGACCGACACGGCGCAGATGCTGCGCGTCATCTTCTCGCGCATCGCGACGCCGCGGCTCAGCTCCTATGGCTTCTATTCCTACAACGACCCGCGCGGCATGTGCCCCGATTGCGAGGGCATCGGCCAGATGGCGGCGATGGATATGAGCGCCGTCATCGACGAGAGCAAATCGCTCAATGGCGGCGCGCTGCTGCCCAAGGATTTCGCCGTCGATAGCTGGTGGTGGGAGATCTATGCGAACGCGGGTCTGTTCGACATGGACAAGCCGGTCAACAAATTCACCCCGGAAGAGCGCGAGAATTTGCTGAACCTCGATGATGGCCGCAAGGTCAAGGTCGGCAAGATCGGCATGACCTATGAGGGCGTCGTCGTCAAAATCCGCAAGGGACTGGGCTCCAAGGACCCCGAGACGCTGCAGCCGCATGTGCGCGCCGTCTACGACAGGATCTTCACCCGCGCGCTCTGCCCCGCCTGCAAGGGGATGCGGCTCAACCAGGCGGCGCTCGGCAGCAAGGTCGAGGGCAAGAACATCGCCGAGTTGTCGGCGATGCAGGTGAGCGATCTCGCGCCCTTCATCCGTGGCCTCAAGGCCAAGGAAGTGCAGCCCATGCTCGATGCGCTCGCGGCGCGGCTCGAAAACCTCGTCACCATCGGCCTCGGCTATTTGAGCCTTGATCGCGAAAGCTCGACGCTCAGTGGCGGTGAGAGCCAGCGCGTCAAGATGGTGCGCCATCTCGGCTCATCGCTGACCGATATGACTTACGTATTCGACGAGCCGAGCGTCGGCCTCCATCCGCACGATGTGGGGCGCCTTGCCGGGTTGATGCAGCAGCTGCGCGACAAGGGAAACACCGTTCTGATCGTCGAGCACAAGCCCGACATGATGGCCATCGCCGACCACATCGTCGACATGGGGCCGTTCGCCGGCTCGAAAGGCGGCGAGGTGGTCTATGCGGGGGACTACAAGGGCCTGCTCAAGGCGAGGACGCTGACCGGCGAGCACATCCTCAAGCACCAGCCGGTCAAGACCGCGCTGCGCAAGCCCAAGGGCACGCTGGAAGTGAAGAAGGCATCCGTCAACAATCTCAAGAATGTGTCGGTGTCGATCCCGGCCGGCGTGCTGACGGTGGTGACGGGCGTTGCCGGCGCCGGTAAATCGTCGCTGATCCAGACGGCGCTGCCGGCGGTCTATCCCGACACCATCATCATCGACCAGAACCTCGCCCGTGGGTCGCGCCGCTCCAACACCGCGACCTATACCGGCATCCTCGACAATGTGCGCAAGGCCTTCGCCAAGGCAACGGGCGAAGATGCGGCGCTGTTCTCGGCCAATTCCAAGGGCGCTTGCCCGGACTGCAACGGCCTCGGCGTGATCTATACCGACCTCGCGCATCTCGATCCGATGATCACGGTTTGTGAAACCTGCAACGGCAAGCGCTTCACCGACGAGGTGCTGGGCCACAAGCTGCGCAACCGCTCGATCAGCGATGTCTACGAGATGAGCGTCGAGGAGGCCGCCTCGTTCTTCACCGAGCCGGCCATCGCCAAAATCCTCAAGGGGCTGGTCGATGTGGGGCTCGGCTATCTGACGCTGGGTCAGCCGTTGTCGACGCTGTCGGGCGGCGAACGCCAGCGCCTGAAGCTCGCGGCCGAGCTCGGCAAGTCCGGCAACATCTATGTGCTCGACGAGCCCACCACGGGGCTCCACATGCATGACGTCGATACGCTGATCGGTCTCTTCGACCGGCTGGTCGATGCGGGATCGTCGGTGATCGTCATCGAGCACAATCTCGATGTGATCTCGCGCGCCGACTGGGTGATCGACCTCGGGCCGGGGGCCGGCCATGATGGCGGCACGGTGGTGTTCGAGGGCGCCCCGGCCGATCTCGCCAGGGCCAAGGGTTCGCTTACCGGCCAGTTCCTTGCGAAACGATCGGGAAGTTCAGCGTAAACTGCGAGCCCTCGGCGGTCGACTCGAAGTGCGAGGTACCGCCGAGCTGCTGCGTCAGCGCCGTGATCAGCCGCCGGCCGATACCCTTGGCCGGCTGCTCGGGATCAAAGCCCACGCCATTGTCGGCGATGGTCAACTGGCCGGTGGTCTCGTCGAGCCGGATGAGATGCACCGCCACCGCCCCTTCGCGATCGTCGGGGAAGGCGTGCTTGAAGGCGTTCGACACCACTTCGTTGAGGATGAGTCCGAGCGGCGTGCCGTGGTCCTTGTCGACCGACAGCTCCTCCAGCTCGGTCACCACCTGCACCTTCGGGTCCTGCCCGGCGCGGATGTTCTCGATCAGCGTCTGGAGGTAGCCCTTCACGTCGACGGTGGAGAAATTGTTCGAGCGGTAGATGTGCTCGTGCACCGCCGACATCGCGGCAATGCGCTGGCCCATATTGGCCTTGATCTCGCGCGGGATGGGCTGCATCTGCAGCAGCGACGCCACCGACTGGAGGTTGTTCTTCACGCGGTGATGGATCTCGCGGAACAGCACTTCATTGTGCGCCAGCGCGCTCGCCAGCGTCCGCTCATTATGGGCGCTGCGGCGCAGCAGCCGCGCCGTCAGCAGCGAGCCGCCGATCAGCGCCAGCGACAGCGGGATGATCAGCCACAGCACCGAGATGATCGCGGCCCACAGGCCCGCCATGATGCTGTCCTGCGAGATGGTGGCAAAGGCGACGAGGCCGTAGTTCGGCAAATGCCGGAAGCCGGCAACGCGGGTCTGGCCGTCAATGGTCGAGACGGCGGTATAGGTGCCGTTCTCCTGCGACGATACCATCGGCCAATAGGGCGAGGTCTCGGCGAAATTGGTCGGCTCGGTGACGTTGGGCGAGCGGCCCACCAGCCAGCCATCAGCACGCACGATATTGACCGTGGCGCCATCGCCCAGATTCTGCGGCTCGAGGAATTCGTTGAGGATGGACGTGTTGACCGCGAGCAGCGCCACGCCGGCGAACACGTCGCTGCCCAGCGATTGGGCGAACACCATCAGGCCCTCGCCGCTGGCGGCGTCCTTGGTGACCGGCAGGATCACGCGCTCGGCGCTGTCCTGCCGCATGGCGGCGAAATAGTCGGTGCCGGCAATGTTGGCGGGCAGGCCCGGCGTGCCGCCATTGGGCACGATGAGCCCATCGACATCGTAGATGGCCAATTGCGTGCCGGCCGGCAGGATGCTGAGCGCGGCGTCGAAATCGGCCTTGTCCACCGGCTCCAGCGCCGTCGGCATCATGGCGAGCTTTTCGGCCACCAATTGCAGGGCGGTGAGGCTAGAACCCGCGACCCATTTGATTTCGTTGGCGACGATATCGGCCGCCGCCTGGGCGCGCGTATGCGCCTGCGCCTGGCTGCTGGCGTAGCCCTGGATGCAAAGGAAGACGAAGAAGGCGAGAATGATGAAGACCAGCGCGCCGACAGCGGCGATGACCGTATCGGCAGCTTCCCAGCGCCGCCTGGGTCGCTGTTCGACTGTGGCCGTTTCGGTACTCGTTACTGGACTCGTCATTTCGGTCAAACCGAATTCCCCTTGCCGGAAAGCGCGTCGACGACGCGGATCAATCGCGCCTCTTCTACCGGTTTGCTCAGAAACTGCACCCCGCTGGGCAACTCGCCCGGTGCCACACCTACCTTGCCCGAAATCACCAATATCTGAACAGCGGGCCACGTTGCCCGCACCCGATGCGCCAGCCTTATGCCGTTCATCGAGCCGGGCATGTCCACATCGGTCACCATCACGGCGAATTGTCCGGCTGCGAGCCGCGCCAGCGCCTCGTCGGCATGCGCGGCCTCCACCGCGCCATACCCCGCATCTTCGATAGCCGCAGCCAACCCGAGCCGTATCAGCGGCTCGTCTTCGACAACCAGAACATTCATGGAAACAATAGACCCCAAACCTTGCCCGCAACGCGGATAAGCCAATTTGGTTGCATACCGAAGATAATCGTCGCCCGGGCCAGGCGCGGTGCGCCTTTTTGGCTCATCCGTCGCTGTCGCCGGGCAAATCCACCGGGCCCGCGACGCCGCGCAGCAGCCCGACAAGATCGGCCTGCCGGTTGACCCCCGTCTTGGCGAAAATCTCACGGATCTGGTTGCGCACCGTCGGCTGGGCGACATTGTTGCTGGCGGCGATTTCGGCCACCGTGTCGCCGCGGCCCAGTGCCCGCGCGACCTTGGCTTCGGTGGGCGTCAGGTCGAACAGGCCCTGGATCACCTGGGCCGTCGGCACATCCGCCACAACCACCGGGGTGACGAACACCACGACGCTGGCCCGCGAGAAGATGTCGCGCGCCACGCCGCGCACCGGCACGATGTGGACGATCATCGGCGGCCGCCCGTCGCTGGCGGGCAGCGGGATCGACATCGGCACATTGCGCTGGTTGGCGATGGCCGCCTGGATGCCCATCAGGAACACCGGACCGGCCCGTTCCGCGGCCAGCTCAAGCCGGGTTTGCCGGTCGACGAAGACGGCGGGCACCAGCGCGTCGAACAGCCGGTTGGCGACGAACAGCCGGCCTTCCGGATCGAGCACGCCGGCCGGCAGGCCGATCGCCTCGAGCGCCGTCACGGCCCCGCTGGCCCGCTCAAACGCGAGCCGGGCCGACATCAGCGTCGCCCGCGCCAGATGCGGCCGCAGCGCGTCGAGCCGGTTGACCTCCTCGGCGCCGAACGGCCCGGTCTCCCGGCGGCGCTCGGCGTGCAGGATAATCTGCTCGCCCGTCGGGATATTCATATGTGTAGCGGCGCCCCAGCCCAGTCCGGCCGGCCGCCAGAACTCGTTGGCGATGGGATCTTCCTCCCACTCGTCCATGGTGAACACGTCGAGTTCGGTCACGAAACCCTGGCGATCCAGCTCAAACAGCCGGCGCGTGCGTTCGTCGCGGAACTGATAGCCGCGTTCGAAGTAAATCGGCGCCAGATGGGCGAGCTTTTCCGAGACGATGTATTTGAGGCCCTGTTGCCGGGCCACGAACAGGATGTTGCCCTCGGCGCCAACAATCCCGGATAAGCGGTCAAGCAGGGCCGGCCAACGTTCCGGTACTACGCCTGCTTCATAGATGTCGTCGACAATGTCTTCGGCCAATTATCCTCCCCCCGAAAGATTGGCTGGCGACGCTGTTTGTATACTACCCGACAATTGCCATAGATCAATTACCTCCGGGGCTTACCTGTTCAACTTCATCGGAGTAGAACCGCGGCAACGGGAGAAAACACCATGGATTACCGCCTGCTGGGCCGCTCGGGCCTCAAGGTTTCATCGCTCGCCATCGGCACGGCGACCTTCGGCGGCAACGGTCATTGGGGCGATACCGACACCAGCGAAGCCCGGCGCCAGATCGACCTCTGCCTCGATCACGGCATCAATCTGGTCGACACCGCCAACGTCTATTCCAACGCCCTCAGCGAGCAGATCATCGGCGAGGCGCTGAGCGAGGGGCGGCGCGACCGCGTGCTGCTTGCCACCAAGGTGCGTTTTCCGCGCGGCAGCGGACCGAACGATCGCGGCCTCAGCCGCTGGCACATCATCCGCGAATGCGAAGCCTCGCTGCAGCGGCTGAAGACCGGCGTGATCGACCTCTACCAGGTCCATGAATGGGACGGGCAGACGCCGCTCGAGGAGACCATCGAGGCGCTCGACACGCTGATCAAGCAGGGCAAGGTCCGCTATGTCGGCTGCTCCAATTATTCGGCCTGGCACCTGATGAAGGCGCTGGCCACCGCCGACGCCCATCACCAGCAGCGCTTCGTTTCCCAGCAGATCCACTACACGCTGCAGGCGCGCGAGGCCGAGTATGAGCTGGTGCCGCTCGGGCTCGACCAGGGCGTCTCGATGCTCGTCTGGTCGCCGCTCGCCGGCGGCTGGCTGTCAGGCAAATACACCCGCGATACCGCGCCCGATTCCGGCCGCCACGTCACCGGCTTCAAGGAGCCGCCGATCCGCGACTGGGAGCATCTGTGGAACATCGTCGATGTGCTGAACGACGTAGCCGCGGCGCATGGCGTTTCCGGCGCACAGGTGGCGCTGGCCTGGCTGCTGCAGCGCCCGCTGGTCGCCTCGGTGATCGTCGGCGGCCGCAATCTGTCGCAGTTCGAGGACAACCTTAAAGCCGTCGATCTCAAGCTGACCGCCGACGACATCGCCCGGCTCGACAAGGTCAGCCAGCCGCCGCTGCTCTATCCCTATTGGCACCAGAACTGGACCGCCAGCGACCGCCTCGGGGCTGCCGATATGTCGCTCCACGCGCCCTATCTCGAAAGGTAAACAGGCGTTGACAAAGTTTAGAACCAATCTAAACTGAGAAAAATCATCATGATAAAAAGCCGTTTATGGTCAACGGCTTAGCGCCTCAGGGGACTAACGATGCGGCTGACCCGCCAATCCAATTACGCCATCCGCACGCTGGTCTATTGCGCCGTCAACGCACCCGAGCTGAGCCGCATTGCCGATATCGCCAAGGCGCATTCGATCTCCGAACTCTTCCTGTTCAAGCTGATCAAGCCGCTGGTCGAGAACGGCCTGCTGCAGACCGTGCGCGGCCGCAAGGGCGGCATCCGCCTCGGCCGCCCGGCGAGCGAGATCACGCTGCTCGACACCATCAAGCTGACCGAGGAAAGCTTCGCCATGGCGGAGTGCTTTGACGGCGGCGACGACGTGGCCTGCCCGCTGGCCGACAATTGCGACCTCAACAGCGCGCTGCGCGAAGCTCTGGGCGCCTTCTTCGAAGTGCTCGACAGCCACACCATCGCCGATCTCGCCGACAAACGCCGCCACCTGCGCGCCCGCCTCGGCTTGAAGCTTGAGGAACTGACCGACTTCACGCAACATTAGGCGAGGCGGCCAGCTGGCCGTCTGCTTGCCTGGAGTTGTCTTGACCGAACCGCAGCGTCATCGGCTGGGCGATGGGCTCGCCCTCCTCATCGGGCTGGGTATCTTCTTCATCTATTGCGGCTGGTGGGTGCTGATCCCCACCAATATCGCCTGGCTCGATGCCGGCGACCGCGCCATGCACCAGATTGGCTGGATGTATTTCCAGAGCTGGCCGTGGAGCTGGCCGCTCTCGCTCAATCCCGGCTTGGGCATAGAGGTCGCAACGTCCATCGCGCTGGTCGATGGGCTGCCGCTGCTGGCCTTCCCGTTCAAGCTGATCGCGCCCTGGCTGCCGCAACCCTTCCAATATTGGGGTTGGTGGCTGCTGGTGAGCTTCGCGCTACAGGGGCTCTTCGGTTATCGCCTCGCCCGGGAGTTCGGCGCGTCGCTGCTGGTCGCGCTGGCCGCCGCCGCTTTCGTGCTGATTACGCCCGCCTTCCTCTATCGCGTGCCGATGCACCTGGCGCTGTCGAGCCATTGGGTCATCCTTGCCGCGCTCTATCTCAATGTGCGGCGGAAGCCCGCCGCGCTCTGGGCATGGCCGCTGCTGGCGACGATTACCACCTCCATCCACGTCACGCTGCTGGCAATGGTGCTTGGCCTGTGGGTCGCCTCGCTTGCGCAACGCTGGATGCAGGGGGTGTCGTCGCGCCGCGCCCGCAGCATCGAGACCATGCTGGTGTTCATCGGCGTCGCTGCGGTGATCCGCTTCGTGGGCCTCTTGGCCACGGGTAGTCTCGGCAGCAGTGGTTACGGGTCGTACAAGCTCAACCTCGCCTGGCCGTTCATCGATTATGGCTGGTCGCGGCTGATGCCCGACATTGCTCATACGCGCTTCGACTATGAAGGGTTGAGCTTCCTCGGCATCGGCATAATGGCGCTATTGCTGCTCGGGCTCGTGACGGGCGGCGCGCTGCGGCTCGGGGAACTATCCAGCAAGCGCTGGTGGCCACTGCTGGCGATGCTGCTTCTGCTAATGCTGTTCGCCTTCTCCAGGAGCATCAGCTTTACCGATATCGATCTGCTCAACATCGCCATGCCGTTCCCCGTCTCGGCCATCGGCGCGGCCTTCCGTTCCACCGGGCGCTTCATCTGGCCGCTGCTCTATCTGCTGACCATCCTCGCCGTGGTGCTCGCCGGGCGGCATTTGCCGCGCGCGCTGGCGCTGCCGGTCATCGTGCTGGCACTCGGCGCCCAGATTTATGATTCTGCGCCGGCATGGCGGCGTTTCGCCGAGCGGATGCCAGACCCCTCGACGGCCTGGTCGTCACCGCTGCGCTCGCCCTTCTGGGAGCGCGCTGCCGACGCCGGCTACAACCGTGTGCGCACCATCCCGACGCAGTACGGCTATGGCAGTGACTGGAAGGACATCGGCTACTACGCCGTGACCCACGGCATGGCCACCGACACGGTGCTGCTTGCCCGCGTTGACGGCCCGAAGCTCGGCGCGCTCCGGCGGCAGGCGGAAGAAAGCCTGGTCAGCGGGGCGTTCGAGCCGCGGACCATCTACCTGCTCGATCCCCAAAGCGCCCTCGCCGCCATGCAGCACCTCGCGCCGGGCGATCTCCTTGCGATCATCGATGGCTATATTGTCTTCGTCCGCGATGGCGCGGGGCTGATCGAGGGGCTCGATATCGAGAACACCACCCGCAATGGTGGATCATGGGTGCCGACTGTGTCACAAGGCGGCTCCCTTACAGACTGATATCCCCCTATGGCCGCTTCTCCGCCTATCCTCGCCCTCCAGAACATCAAGCTCACGCTCGGTTCGACCCTGCTGCTCGACGGTGCCGAATTGTCGGTGCAGCCGGGCGACAAGATCGCCCTGGTCGGCCGCAACGGTTCTGGCAAATCCACGCTGCTGAAGATCGCCGCTGGCGAAATCGAGGCCGATGGCGGCAAGCGCTTCCTGCAGCCGGGGGCGACGATCCGCTATCTGCCCCAGGAACCGGACCTGTCGAGCTATGCGACGACGCTCGACTATGCGTCCGAGGGGCTCGAGCAGGGCAACGACCCCTATCGCGCGCAATATCTGCTCGAGCATCTGGGCCTCACCGGGCACGAAGACCCGAAGCGTTTGTCGGGCGGCGAAGCCCGCCGCGCCGCGCTGGCCCGCGTGCTGGCGCCCGAGCCCGACATCATCCTGCTTGATGAGCCGACCAACCATCTCGACCTGCCCGCCATCGAATGGCTGGAAGCCGAACTCGCGTCGCTCCGCTCGGCGCTGATCATCATCAGCCACGACCGCCGCTTCCTCGCCGATCTGACGCGTTCGACCGTCTGGCTCGATCGCGGCACCACGCGCCGCCTCAACAAGGGCTTCGGCGCCTTCGAGGATTGGCGCGACACCGTGCTCGAGGGAGAGGAGACGGCGCGCCACAAGCTCGACCGCCAGATCGTGCGCGAAGAGCACTGGATCACCTATGGCGTGACGGCGCGGCGCAAGCGCAATGTCCGCCGCCTCGGCGCGCTGGCCGACCTCAGGCAGGAGCGCCGCGACCAGAAGCGGCAGGTGGGGAGCGTCAAGCTCACCGTCACCGAGGCCGACGTGTCAGGCAAGATGGTGCTCGAGGCCGAGCACGTCTCCAAGAGCTTCGCCGATCGGGTGATCGTCGACGATTTCACCACGCGCATCATTCGCGGCGACCGGCTCGGCATCGTCGGCGCCAATGGCGCGGGCAAAACCACGCTGATCAAGCTGCTGACCGGTGTACTGGAACCCGATTCCGGCAAGGTCCGGCTCGGCTCGAAGCTTGATCTGGCGACCCTCGACCAGCGCCGCGCCACGCTCGATCCGACCTCGACGCTGAAGGATGCGCTGACGGCGGGCGGCTCCGATACACTCATCATCAACGGCCAGCCCAAGCACGTCATGGGCTACATGAAGGACTTCCTGTTCGGCCCCGAACAGGCCCGCACCGCGGTCGAAAAGCTCTCGGGCGGCGAACGCGGCCGCCTGGCGCTGGCGCGCCTCCTGGCCTTGCCGTCGAATGTGCTGGTGCTCGACGAGCCGACCAACGACCTCGATCTCGAAACGCTCGATCTGCTGCAGGAAATGCTGGGCGACTATCCCGGCACGGTGATCGTCGTCAGCCATGACCGCGATTTCCTCGATCGTGTTGCGACCTCGATCATCGTCGCGGAAGGCGAGGGCGTCTGGACCGAATATGCGGGCGGCTATTCCGACATGGTCAATCAGCGCGGCTTCGGCGTCACCAAGCCCGAAGCGGGGGCCGGCAAGCCGGCGCGTGGCGGCCGCACCGTCGCCATGGCGCCCATTGCCGCACCCACGCCCAAGGCCAAGCTCTCCTTCAAGCAGAAGCATGCGCTCGAGACGCTGCCCAAGGAGATCGCCAAGCTCGATGCCGAGATCGTGCGGCTCAACAAGCTGCTGGCCGATCCCAAACTCTACAGCAAGGACCCCAAGGGCTTTGCCGATGCCTCAGCCAAGCTGGGCACGACCGAAGCCGCCAAGGCGAGAGCCGAGGATGAGTGGCTGGCGCTCGAAGTGATCCGCGAGGAGATCGAGGGCTAGAACGGAATTTCGGGGACCTGCAGCAGCTGCAGGTCTTCGGGCTTCTCGCCCTTGATGCGGCGGAGCAGTAATTCGCCCATCTGCCGGCCGGCCAGCGTGATGTCTTCGGTGATCACGTCGACCTTGGGACGCACCAGCGAGAAGATGCCGCTCATCTGCTTGGTCACCACATCGGCGTCGCTGCCGATGGTCTTGCCCGCATCGGCTATGCCGGCAATCACCGCGAGCGCCACGGCGTCGCCGGGGCAGACATAGGCGTCGGGCGCCTTGCCCTGTGCGATGCGCGCCACGGTCGCCTCGCGGATCGCCTCGGCGCTGTCGTCGAGCGTCACCCGCGTCTCGAATTCATAGGCAATTCCGGTCTCGCGCGCCGCCTGCATCACGCCATCGCGCAGATGCCGCGCAAAGCTGAAGCGCGGCGGCGGCGTGATCATCGACACATGCTTGCGGCCCTTGGCATGGAGCCGCTTCACCGCCGCATAGGCGAAGGCGAAATTGTCGTAGTCGACATAGGGGTGCGGCGTCGCCAGCTCGGTGCGGCCGTGGCAGATGAAGGGGAAGTCGTTCTCGAGCAGCAGCTTGACCCGCGCATCGTGCGGCTCGGTGCGCGAGAAGATGACGCCGTCGGCCATCTTGTTCTGCAGCACATAGTTGATCGGCTCCAGCGGCGTGTTGCCCTGGAAGCCCGGCGTGATCACGAGATGATAGGGCGTGCCGCGAAAGGCCGAGGTGATGCCGGCCACCAGCGACTGGCTGAAATTGAGGATTTCGTCATGCGGGTCGAGGATCAGGCTCACCACATGGGTGCGCCCGGTCTTCAGCCGCAGCGCCGTGCGGTCGGGAACGTAGCCGATTTCGGCCGCGATCTTCTGCACGCGCTCGCGCGTCTCCGACGACAGTTCCGGCGCATTGTTGAGGGCGCGCGAAATCGTCGTGATGGCGAGGCCGGTCATTTCGGCGATGGTACGCAGCGTCGGCTTGCCCGAACGGGGCGCACCACGCTTTGCCCGGGGTTTCTCCCGCGGCTCCAGTCCAGACAATTTCCCCTCCGTAGCGAGGCCCGGCCATCCCTCACGACCCCCGCCGGCTTTGACGCCGACCGGGCAAGTGACTTCGCTGGAGCTAGATCAACAGACTATGCAATCGATTTCAAGCCATCGGTGATTCGATGCAATAGGTCAAAAGTCGTAAGGAATTTCAGCGAGTTAGCTCACGTTTAATTGATCGGCCAAAAAGCGCGCCCTGTGGGGTTTCGCCGATTGCCGGTCCGGGGGCAGGCTTTTTGCCGATAGCAGACGAATTTGGTAGAATAAGCCTCGCTCCCCACACCCGCCGCCTCTAGCCTTGGACCACATCAAGCCAAGGAGCGGGAAATGACCAAAACCAACAATCCGGAAACCCTCGGCCTCCACGCCGGCTGGCGTTCCGACCCGGCCACCGGCGCCGTGGCGGTGCCGATCTACCAGACCACCTCGTTCCAGTTCGAGGACACCGACCACGCCTCGCGCCTCTTTGCGCTGCAGGAACTGGGCAACATCTATACCCGCCTCGGCAACCCGACGACCGATGTGCTCGAAAAGCGCGTCGCCGCGCTCGAAGGGGGCGCCGCGGCGCTCGCCGTCGCGTCCGGCCAGTCGGCCTCGGCCTATTCGCTGCAGAACCTTGCCGTCGCCGGCGACAACATCGTCGCCTCGACCGACCTCTATGGCGGCACCTGGAATCTGTTCAAGAACACCTTCCGCGAAGCCGGCATCGAAGTGCGCTTCGTCGATCCGTCCGACCCGGAGAACTTCCGCAAGGCCATCGACGACAAGACGCGCGCCTTCTACGCCGAAACGCTCCCCAATCCCAAGCTCGCGGTGTTCCCCATCGCCGAAGTCGCCGCCATCGGCCGGCCGCTCGGCATTCCGCTGATCGTCGACAACACCGCCGCGCCGCTCACCGTGCGGCCGTTCGAGCATGGCGCTGCCGTGGTGGTCTACTCGACCACGAAATATCTGGGCGGTCATGGCACCTCGATCGGCGGCATCATCGTCGATGGCGGCAATTTCGACTGGGCTGCCAATCCGGCGCGCCAGCCGCTGCTCAACACGCCCGACCCGGCTTATCATGGCGCGGTGTGGGTGGAGGCGGCCAAGCCCCTCGGTCCCATCGCCTACATCCTCAAGGCGCGCACCACGCTGCTCCGTACGCATGGCGCGGCGCTCTCGCCCTTCAACGCGTTCCTCACCATCCAGGGCCTCGAAACCCTGGCGCTGCGCGTCGACCGGCATTTCGAAAATGCCGAGAAGGTCGCCGCCTGGCTCGCCAAGCGCCCGGAGGTTCGCACGGTAAATCACCCGAGCCTGCAGACGGGCATCCAGGGTGAGCGGGCGAAGAAATATCTCACCCGCGGCAAGGGCGCGCTCCTCGGCTTCGAACTCGATGCCGGCCGCGAGGCAGGCCGCCGCTTCATCGACAGCCTGAAGCTGTTCTACCACGCCGCCAATATCGGCGATGCGCGCTCGCTCGCCATCCATCCGGCGACTACCACGCATTCGCAGCTCAGCCCCGAAGAGCAGGTCCGTGCCGGCGTGACCGAAGGCTATATCCGCCTCGCCATCGGCATCGAGCATATCGACGACATCCTCGCCGACCTCGAACAGGCGCTCGAAGCGGCTGGCTCGCGCGCCGTCGCGGCGGAGTAAACACGGCACCGGGCGACCGATCCAAAAGTCGGATCGCCCGGCCGCCAGCGGCCACTTGCACCGTGCTGCAAAGGGGCGCATAGGATTCTGGTGGCGGAACTATTCGCCACCAGGCAGCTTGCAGATCGGCCTTTTGTGCTTATCTCGGCTAGGTATAGGCTTGGCGCCTCTGGCGCCCGGAACGGAAAGGACGAGAAATGATTATCGCTTCGCTCGAACTCCGCACCGGACTGCAAGCCAAACACGTACACGCCTCCAAAGGGTGTTTCCGAAACTGGCGAATGTGACCACGGGCCATCAGGCCGTCACATCAGCTTCTCACAGTTCCGCTAACACCCCGGCAGCCGGCATCGGCGCCGTCACGAGGCATGTCCCATGCAGCATCAGTCATTCTCGCGTCCCCCCGCGGCCAAGCCCGTGACCATTGAGGTCGATGGCGAACCGCTCGGCGTGGTCGTTCCTTCCGCCGAAGGCTACCGCTTCCTCGCGGTGCGCTTCTCCGCCTTCGCCCTCGACGGCCAGACCTTTGGCTCCGTCGAGGAAGCCCGCTCCAGCATTGGTGCGGCGCTTCACGCCGAGGCGCCGCCCGGCTGAACCCGGGCTCGGCATCTGCGCAAAACAAAACCCCCGCCGTCGCCGGCGGGGGTTTCGTTTAGCTGCGGCGCTTTTACGGGGCCGACGACGAGGTCGTCAGTTCCAGCGACGAGGACGGGGCCATCGGGGTCTCCGACGACGGCGTCAGGATTTCGGAGATCGCCGACGAGGCTTCCGACACGGCCGAGCTCACCACCGAGCTGACGGCGGATTCGACCGAGGAAGCGAGCGGCGCTTCCGACGAGCTCACCACCGGGGCTTCGCTCGAGGAGATGGCCGAGGACGGCGTGGTGTCGACCACGGTGGTCGTCGTGCCGCGGTTGAAAATCCAGATGAGGCCGATGATCACGATCACGGCGACAATGATGATAATCCAGGTATTGCGATTCATGGGGGTTGCCCTTGGTTGGAGGAGAGTAGACCGGGGAGGAGTGTCTTAGTGCCTTGACGCTTTGCAGTGGTCCCGTCGCCACCGCCAGCAATTCTCATCCGTCATTGGCGGCGTTAAGTTCCGCCGGATCTTTTGCTTCGTCTTCGTCTGAGGTGGTGCCGCCTAGCGCATTTTCAACGGCCTCGGCAAGGGCAAGAACGTCGATCGTCCCATGAATGGGATAGGCCATGAGCCGGCTTGGATCATCGGCGGGCACACCCCCTTGACCCTGGGCGGACAGTCCGTGCAGCAGCGCCCCGAGCACGCGGCTCGAGCCTGGCCGGTCACCCATTGCCGTTGACCTGCAGCCCATTGCTGTCGAGTTTGATTTCGAGCGAGGGCTCCTGCGACTGCTGGTACACCATATAGCCGGCCAGCCCCACCACCACGATCAGTAACGCGCCAATCAGCGCGTACAACCCATTCCTGCTCACCACGCGAACCCCGGATAAAGATATATTCGGCGAAGAACGCTTGCCGGGGCAAAAGGTTCAAAAAGCGGCGAATTCCGTGAGAACAGCGATAAAACGGGCTTCTCCCGCCTCGCGCGTCCCCGAATTGTCGACCCGGATGGCGCCCGCCATGGGCGTGTCGACCTCGCGCCTAAGGCGGGCCTCGATCTCTTCGGCACTCTCGCGGCCCCGCCCGCCGAGCCGCGCCGCGCGCACCTCCGGCGTCGCCTCGACCAGCACCACCCGGGTGCCGGGGAAGCGCTCCAGCGCCAGCGGAATCATCCGGCGCGAACCGTTCATCACCACCACGCGCTTTGCCGCGATGTCGCCCGCAATGCTCGCCGGCAGGCCATAGCGGAGGCCATGCGCCTCCCAGCTCAGCGCATAGGCTCCATGTTGCTCGCGCAGGGCGAATTCTTCTGCCGTCACCGATTCATGGTCTTCGAGCGCCGCCACGGCCTCGCGCGTCACCACGCGGCGCGGAAAGACGAAGCGCCGGTCGTCCTGCAACGCCGCCTTGGCGGCATTGATCAGCGTATCCTTGCCCGCGCCCGACGGTCCCACCACCAGCACCAGCATCAGCTCACCCGCTGCCCCGCGCGCCACACGCTCTTGATCACCGGCATGTCGCCATGGAGGCGGACTCGCACGAGGTCGGCGCGCTTGCCCACCACGATCTCGCCCCGGTCATCGAGATGCGCGGCCTTCGCCGGTGTCGAACTCACCATGCGGATCGCTTCAGGCAGCGTGACATTGCCCGTGAGCGCCGGCAGCTGGAACGCCGCCTGGATCAGTGCCCCCGGCACATAGTCCGAACTCAGCACGTCGAGGCAGCCTTCGCGCGCCAGGTCGACCGCCGCGATGTTCCCCGAATGCGAACCGCCGCGCACCACATTGGGCGCGCCCATCAGCACGGCGAGTCCCGCCTGGTGCGAATGCTCGGCCGCGATCATCGTCGTCGGGAACTCGGCGATGCTCACGCCGTCGGCGACGGATTCGGCGACATGCGCGTCGGTCGCATCGTCATGGCTGGCAAAGGCGATGCCCGCTTCGAGCCCGCGCCTGATGATGGCCCGCCGGTGCCGCGCCGAATATGTCGCCTGCTCGGCATGCCGTTCCTCGATATAGGCGTCCATCTCGGCTTCCGAGAGCCGCAGCCGGTTCTGGTAGTACTGCCGGTATTTGCTGACGGTCTGGAACTGCCGCTGCCCCGGCGTGTGATCCATCACCGACGCGAGCTTCACCAGCGGCAGGCCGCAGAAGCGCTCGAAATCGTCGACCACGTCATGCGACGGCAATTCGCAGCGCAGATGGATCATATGCTCGGCGCGCAGCCGTCCGTCGGCCATGCCGGTGGCGATCGCATCGACCAGCACCTGCACATGGTCGCCCATGCCCGGCATGTCGGGGTCCGAGCCGATACGCACCGCGTCGAACACCGTGGTGATGCCTGAGCCGGCGATCTGCACATCATGCGCCTGCAGCGCGCCGAGCGGGTTCCAGTAGACGCCCGGCCGCGGCCGGTAATGGTTCTCGAGATGGTCGGTATGGAGTTCGACAAGCCCCGGGATCAGCAGATCGCCGCCGAGATCTTCGCCCAGCTGCGAGGCGCCGCTGTCAATCGCGGCGATCATGCCGTCGGCCACGCGCACGCTGCCCGTCACCACCTCGTCGGGCAGCACGATAGTGGCATTGCGGAACACACTCTCCATCACGCACCCAGCAGCAGAAAATCGGGATCGAG
Organism: Hyphomicrobiales bacterium; assembly: GCA_004144345.1. Taxonomy (GTDB): domain Bacteria; phylum Pseudomonadota; class Alphaproteobacteria; order Rhizobiales; family Devosiaceae; genus Devosia_A. Next base: position 16,768 of record SEEL01000027.1, on the reverse strand, counting down.
CCGGCGGAACGCCGCGCCCGGTTCCGGTTCGTCGAAAATCACCAGCCGGTCAAGCAGAACCGTCTCGCTCAGCGCCGGCGCGAACCAGTCGGTGGCGGCAGCCAGCAGATCCTCGCGGCGCTCCGCCGGCAGCCGGTCGCTCAGCGTCATGTGGAACAGGAATTGGTCGAGCACATAGGGGTAGCCGAACTGGTCCACCAGCTCGATCTGCCGTGGCGTCAGCGGCGCCTTGAGCCGCCGCTCGCGCTCGCTCGCCGAAAGCGGCTGCCGCATCGGCTCGAGCGCGGTCACGACATCGGCCGCGAAATCGGTCAGCGCCTTCGGCTGTGGCTCGCAGATCAGGGCGACAAAACCATCGTTCAGCCGCGGCGCGAGGCCGCTCAGCTCCACCGGCCGGTGGGTCATCGCCAGCGTCTCGATGCCGGTTTCGAGTTCGGCAAACTCACCCGAAAGACTCATTGGCGCTTTCAGCGTCGCGTGAAAGCCATAGCGCCGCGCCGACAGCGTCAGCGCCGCGAGCTCCGGCCGCGCCAGCCAGGCTTCGGCCGCCTGTCCCAGCGCGGACTCGCGGGCAGGGGCGAAATAGATGGCGTAGCGGGTGGGCATGTGGGGCGTCGCTCGGTAAGGAAGGCTCTGGCTAGTCATGCCAGATGACGCCATTGTGGCATACGCCCGAGGAAAGCCCGCCGGGTCAAGCGGGGCGACCAACGGCCAGCCGGGTAAGGGGATCATGGACCGCGATCTGCTGCAGGATTTGTTCTCGACCGCCGTCGCCGCCGCCGATCCGGCGGACGGAATCGCCGCCAACCTGCCGCCGCGTCCGCGCGGCAAGGTGCTGGTGATCGGCGCCGGCAAGGCCTCGGCCCAGATGGCGCAGGCGTTCGAACAGGCCTGGGGCGAGCCGGTCGATGGCCTTGTCGTCACCCGCTACGGCCATGCCGTCCCCACCGGGCGCATCGAAATTGTCGAGGCCAGCCACCCGGTGCCCGACGAGGCCGGTTATCTCGCCGCCCGCCGCATGATGGAAAAGGTCCGCGGCCTCGGCCATGACGACCTCGTCGTGGCACTGATTTCGGGCGGCGGCTCGGCCCTGCTGCCGGCCCCCGCCGCCGGCCTTACCTTCGAGGATGAGCAGGCGGTGACCCGCGCCTTGCTCGCCTCGGGCATGCCGATCACCGTGATGAACCTCGTCCGCAACGAAGTGAGCGCCATCAAGGGCGGCCGCCTCGCCGCGCTGGCCGCGCCGGCGCGCATCGCAACGCTCGTCATCTCCGATGTTGCAGGCGACGATCCGGCGCTGGTCGCCTCCGGCCCCACCGTACCGATCCGCTCCTCGCGCGCCGAAGTCCGCCACCTCATCGCGCTGCACGGCCTGCAGCTGCCGCCTGCGGTGACCGAGCTGCTTGCCTCGCACGACAATGAGCCGCCGCGTCCCGACGATCCGCGCTTTGACCAGAACAGCGTTCGGATCATCGCCTCGTCGGCCCTGTCGCTCGAAGCGGCCGCCCGCCGCGCCGCAGGCTTTGGCGTCGAGGCCCACATCCTCTCCGACGCCATTACCGGCGAGTCCCGCGACGTCGCCGAAGTGCATGCCGCCATCGCCCGCGAAGTGCAGCTGCGCAACCGGCCATTCGCCAAGCCGGCGCTGCTGCTGTCGGGTGGCGAGACCACCGTCACCGTGCGCGGCAAGGGCAAGGGCGGCCGCAATGCCGAGTTCCTGCTCGCCTTCGCGCTCGCCATCGACGGCGTCAGCGGCATTACGGCGCTGGCCGCTGATACCGATGGCATCGATGGTTCCGAGGACAATGCCGGCGCCTTTGCCGATGGCACCAGCATCGCCCGTATGCGGCAGGCCGGCATCGACCCGCGCGCCGCGCTCGCCAACAATGATGCCTGGACCGCCTTCCACGCCATCGGCGACCTGCTGGCCACCGGCCCGACCGGTACAAATGTCAACGACTTCCGGGCTATCTTGGTAAGGTAGTCCGCCTAGCCTCCGCCCATTGCTTTTGGGAGGTTGCCATGGACCAAGCCGTCATTGCCCATCTGCGCCTGTCCGACACCAATTTCGGTACCGAGGACGAACACACCGCCATCTTCGTCCTCGAGGAGCGGCTCGAAGCCGCCATCATCAAGGCCAATGCCGGCGAGTTCGACGGCAATGAGTTCGGCGGCGGCGAGTGCACGCTCTTCATGTACGGCCCCGACGCCGATGCGCTTTACGACGCCATCCTGCCGATCCTCCAGATGAACCCGCAGGCCCGTGGCGGCTACGCCATAAAGCGCTATGGTGAGGCTCGCGATCCCAATGCGCGCGAGGTCAGGGTGGCATGGTAGGCAAGGCAGTCGGCATCTGCGGTGTGTTCTTCCGCAGCCGCGACACGGCAGCGCTCGGCCAATGGTACGAGACGCACCTCGGCGTCACCGGCTTCTGGCAGCAGGAGGCCGGCATGACGGTCTTCGCGCCCTTCAAGGCCGACACCGATTACTTTCCGCCCGGCCGCCAATGGATGATCAATTTCCGCGTCGATGATCTCGACGCCCTGCTTCAAAAGCTGCGCGCCGCCGGCATCGCCATCGAAACCCGTGCCGAATGGGACACCCCCGAAACCGGCCGCTTCGCCCGCATCGCCGACCCCGAAGGCAACCCCATCGAACTATGGGAGCCCCCGGCGGCGTAATTCCGTTCGAGCGGGACATCCACCGAGTTCTCCCTCCCCCGCGTGGGGAGGGCGGCGCGCTGGCTTTCGCGACCAGCGAAAGCCCTAGCAAGCCGGGGTGGGGGGACTCGCCAGGACAGACTTCGTTCGCAGTGGGGCCGAACATCCCCCCACCCAGCGCCGCTAGCTCGTTTCACTCGCAAGCTCCGCTACCCTCCCCACGCGGGGGAGGGAGATCCGTGCCGACTGCTGCGATTAGATCAGCCCCGCCGCTTCATCTCCGGCAGGAACACCGTGAGCAGTCCGAACAGCGGCAAATAGCTCGTCACACGGAACACGAAATCGAGCCCGTGGCTGTCGGCAAGGGCGCCGAGCAGCGCCGCGGCGATGCCGGCCATGCCGAAGGCAAAGCCGAAGAAGATGCCGGCGATCATGCCGATGCGCCCGGGCATCAGCTCCTGCGCGAACACCACGATGGCCGAGAACGCCGAGCTCAGCACCACGCCGATCACCAGCACCAGCACCACCGTCCAAGTGAAATCGGCATAGGGCAGGACGAGCGCGAACGGCACCGCGCCCAGGATCGAGAACCAGATCACGAATTTCGCGCCGAACCGGTCGCCGATCGGCCCGCCGATGAACGCGCCCAGCGCCGACGCGCCGAGGAACACGAACAGCAGCAACTGACTCATCTGCACGTCGACGCCGAATTTATCCATCGTGTAGAAGGTGAAATAGTTGCCCAGCCCCGCCATGTAGGTGTGCTTGCTGAGCGTCAGCATCACCAGCACGAGAAGCGCGATCACCGTCGTACGCTTGTCGAAGGGCAGCGCCGTATTGGCTGGCGGCCGCTTCGACGCGTCGCGCAGATGCGCCGCATACCAGCGGCCGACCCAGCTCAGCACCGCCATGCCGACGATCGAGATGATGGCGAACCAGGCGACCGACGCCTGGCCCCGTGGCAGCACCACGAAAGCGGCGAGGATCGGTCCCAGCGCCGAGCCGATATTGCCGCCGACCTGGAAGGTCGATTGCGCCAGGCCGTGCCGTCCGCCCGAGGCAAGCCGCGCCACGCGCGAGCTCTCGGGATGAAAGATCGCCGAGCCGAGCCCGATAAAGGCTGAGCCCACCAGCAGCAGCCAGTAATCCTGCGCCAGTCCCAGAATGATGAGCCCGACCGCCGAGCACGCCGCCGCCACCGGCAGCGAATAGGGCAGGGGGCGCTTGTCGGTATAGATGCCGATCACCGGCTGCAGCAGCGACGCCGTCACCTGGAAGGTGAACGACAAGAGCCCGATCTGCACGAAATCCAGCCCGTAATCCGCCTTGAGCAGCGGATAGATCGCCGCCAGCAGATATTGCATCACATCGTTGATGAGGTGGCAGAACGCCACCGCGAAGATGACGGCAAAGGCGGTCTTCTGCCCCGGATGGGCAGCGCTGGGCAGGGCAGTCGTGGTCACGGCACAGTCCTTCGAGTCGGCATGCGGGGAGGCACCCCTCCGCCCTTACCCCTCCCGGTCGCGCCTGCCGAGTCCGGAACCGGCGGCAGGCGTCCATTGCCCGCCCTTGCCGCGATCACAACCGCCCGCTATCCCAGTTGCATGCCCGCCGCACCGCACACCCCCGACATCCGCCCCCTCTGGGGCCTCGATTACAGCCAACTGATCGTCAATCACGGCTCCTATGGCGCCACGCCTTTGGAGGTGCTGGCGCAGCAGGATGAATGGCGCCGCCGCATGGAAGCGTCGCCCACCTTGTTCATGGCGACCAAGTTGCCGGCCGCCATCCGCGCCGCCGCCGATGCCGTTGCCGCCGCCATCGGCGCCGAGGGCCGCGACCTCGCGCTGGTCGACAATTCCACCGGCGCCATCAACGCCATCCTTGCCTCGTTCCCCTTCCAGCCGGGCGACGAAATTCTCGTCACCTCGCATACCTATGGCGCGGTGCTGAAGACCGCCCGCCATGTCGCGGCGCGCACCGGCACGATCATCGTCACCGCGCCGATGCCCTTCCCCGATGCCACCGCGGACAAGCTCATCGCCGCCTATGCCGATCACCTCACGCCGCGCACCCGCATGGCCATCGTTGACCACATTACCTCGCCCTCGGCGCTGGTGATGCCGGTCGCCGAAATCATCGCCGCGTGCCACCAAGCCGGCGCGTTGGTGCTGGTCGATGGCGCGCATGGGCCGGGGCAGGTGCCGCTCGACCTCAAGACGCTCGGCGCCGACTATTATGTCGGCAATGGCCACAAATGGTGGATGGGCGCCAAGGGCGCCGGCTTCCTCTGGGCCGCGCCGCAGCATCAGGCGGACCTGCACCCCACCATCATCTCGCACGGCTATGGCAGCGGCTTTCTCGCTGAGTTCGACTGGACCGGCACGCGCGACTGGAGCGCCGCTCTGGTCATGCCGGACGCCATCGCCTTCCACAACCGCCTCGGCGGCACTGCGCTCATGGCGGCCAACCGCAATCTCGCCCGTGCCGCCGCCGAAAAGCTCGCCGCTCGCCTCGGCACGCGCCTTGCCTCGCCGCCCGACCTCGAAGCGGCGATGGCGCTGGTCGAACTGCCCTTCGGTGGCCCCGCCAATGACGAGACGCAGGCCGAGCTCCGCGCGTTGTTCTACGGGCTCGATTGCGACATCCCCATCATGGCGCTTGGCGATACCCACTGGCTTCGCCTCTCCGCCCAGGCCTACAATCTGCCCAGTGATTTCGACCGCCTCGGCGACCTCGTCGATATGGTCAGCCAGAGGACCCGCTGATGTACAATGCGATGAACGGCTCCGCCCATCCGCTCGCGGCCAAAGAGATGCAGATCGAGGCCGTGCCCGGCGACGAGCGTGTCTGGGTGCCACAAGCCGACAATGTCTGGTTCCGCCCGCTGCTGCTCAACACCGTGCAGGGGCAATGGTGCAATCTGCTGCGCGTCCGCCGCGCCGGCATCCTCAGCCGCCATCTCCATCCGGCGCCCGTGCATGGCTATGTCATCAAGGGCCGCTGGAAATATCTCGAGCATGATTGGGTGGCCGAGACCGGCTCGTATGTGTTCGAGCCGCCCGGCGAGATCCACACGCTCACCGTACCCGACGACGTGCCGGAGATGATCACCTTCTTCAACATCTCGGGCTGCATGATCTATCTCGACGCCGACAACAGGCAGACCGGCCTCGAAGACGTCTTCACCAAGATCGACATGTGCCGCCGGCACTATGATGCCGTGGGCCTCGGCGCCGACTATGTGGACCAGTTCATCAGATGAGCTGGGCAGCCGGGTTCTTTGCGAACAAATCCGTCCTCGTCGTCGGCGGCACCTCGGGCATCGGCCTCGGCATCGCCACGGCCTTCCGCGATGCCGGAGCAACTGTCCGCGCCACCGGCGCCACCGACATCGAAGTCGCCAATGCCGATGCCGCTGGAATAGCGTTCTCGCGGCTCGACGTGCGCGACAACGATGCGGTGAAAGCCTTCGTCGGCGGACTGCCGTCACTCGATGTGCTGGTCAATTGCGCCGGCATCATCCGCCGCAATGATGAGCACGACCCCGAAATCTTCGATCTCGTGCTCGATGTGAATCTGTCGGGCACCATGCGCCTCTGCGCCGCCGCCCGCCCGCTGCTCGCGCAGAGCCACGGCGTCATCCTCAACACCGCGTCCATGCTGAGCTTCACGGGCGGCGGCCTCGTCCCCGGCTATGCGGCCAGCAAGGGCGGCGTTGCCCAGCTGACCAAGTCGCTCGCGATCGCCTATGCCAAGGACGGCATCCGCGTGAACGCGCTGGCGCCGGGCTGGATCGCCACCGGCTTCACCCAGGCGCTGCAGGAGGACGAGGCGCGCGCCGCGCCCATTCTCGCGCGCACCCCGCTGGGCCGCTGGGGCACGCCCGGCGATCTCGCCGGTCCCGCGCTTTTTCTCTGCTCACCGCTCGCCGGTTTCGTCACCGGCACCATCCTGCCCGTCGATGGAGGCTATCTTGTCGTTTGAAGGTCCATCGATCCACCCGGAGACCCATCTCGTCCATCGCATCGGCTGGCTGCGCGCCGCCGTGCTCGGCGCCAATGACGGCATTGTCTCGGTCGCGGCGATCCTCGTCGGCGTCGCGAGTTCCGGCGTCGATCATCAGGCCGTGCTGGTGTCGGGCCTCGCCGGTCTCGTCGCCGGCGCCATGTCGATGGCGGCCGGCGAATATGTGTCGGTCTCCTCGCAATCCGACACCGAGCAGGCCGATCTCGCCCGCGAGAAGCACGAACTCGAACACAATGCCGATCTCGAACTCGAGGAACTGGCGGTCATCTATGAGCGCCGCGGCGTCGATCCGCAGACGGCGCGCATTGTCGCCCGGCAGTTGACCGAGCACGATGCGCTTGGCGCCCATGCGCGCGATGAACTCGGCATCACCGAAGTCGCCTCGGCCAACCCGATCCAGGCCGCGCTCACTTCGGCGCTGACCTTCACCATCGGCGCCGTGCTGCCGCTCGCCGCTGCCTGGTTCGTCACCGGCCCACTGGCCGTGCCCGTCATCACCGGCGTCACGCTGGTCGTGCTCGCCATCCTCGGCGCGCTCGGCGCCTACACCGGCGGCGCCCCGCTCTGGAAGGGCGCCGCCCGCGTCCTCATCTGGGGCGCCCTGGCCATGGCCGTGACGGCCGGTGTCGGCGCGCTGTTCGGGACCGTGGTGGGTTAGGAGGGATAACCCGACTGCTGGCACCTTGAGTGGAGCCCCTCCCTCCCCTCCGGGGAGGGGGGACCAGCGTAGCTGGTGGGTGGGGCGAGCCACAGGCTCGGTGGTCAGCCCTACTTCCCCGAATCCGTCAGCAGCTTCAAATCCTCCGCGCTCAGCGTCAGCCGCGCGCCGCGGATCAGGCCCTGCAATTGCTCGACCGAGGTCGCCGAGGCGATCGGCGCCGCAACGCCCGGCTGCGCCACAATCCAGCTGAGCGCGATCTCGCTCACCGCCGCGCCGGTGCGCGCCGCCACCTCGTCCAGCGCGGCAAGAATCTTCAGCCCGCGCGCATTGAGATATTTGCCGACCACGCCGCCGCCCCGCGGGCTCTTCTTCGCGTCCTCGGCGGTGCGGTACTTGCCGGTCAGGAAGCCCGCGGCGAGGCCCCAATAATGGATGCCCGAGATTTCCTCGGCCACGCAGATATCCTGCACCGCGCCCTCGAACCTGTCGCGGGCATAGAGGTTGAATTCGTTCTGGATCGTCTCGTAGCGGGCCAGCCCCTCGCGCTTGGACGTATCGAGCGCCTCCGTCAGCAGCGCCTCGTCATAGTTCGAGGTACCGATCCAGCGCACCTTGCCCGCCTTGATCAGGCTGTCATGGGCGCGCAGCGTCTCTTCCTGCGGCGTGTTCGGGTCGGGCCAATGGCTCTGGTAGAGGTCGATGTAGTCGGTCTGCAGCCGCTTCAGCGACGCCTCGACTTCCTCGACGATCCATTTGGCGCTGAGGTCGCGATGGCCCTGGCCCATGTCCGAGCCGACCTTGGTGAACACATGCACCTTGTCGCGGTTGCCGCGCGCCTTCAGCCAGCGCCCGATGATCTTCTCGCTCTCGCTGTCATTGCCCGGCACCCAGCGCGAATAGGAATCGGCGGTGTCGATGGCGGTAAAGCCCTCGGCCAGCAGCGCGTCGAAAATGGCGAAGGACGTGGCCTCGTCGGCCGTCCAGCCCACCACATTGGTGCCCAGCACCAGCGGCTCGATATGGATGTCGGTGCGTCCAAGGCGTCGGGTCATCTCTTGTCTCTCTTCTCGCTGGTCGTCAGGACCGTGCTTGCCGTCGTGCTAAGCCATCGGCATCTTCGCCGCCATGACCCATATCGAATCGCGCGATTATGCTCTCCAGCCGCTTACCGGCGGCTGCCAATGCGGCGCTGTGCGCTATCGCATCGCGGCCGCGCCGGTGAAACCGCATATCTGCCATTGCCGCATGTGCCAGAAAGCCTCCGGCGCTGCCTTCATGGCCTTTGCCGAGGCCGAACTCGGCGCCGGCTTCAGCTGGACGCGCGGGCAGCCCACCTGGTTCCGTTCGTCCGAGGCGGTCGAGCGCGGATTCTGCGCGGCCTGCGGCACGTCGCTCCATTTCCGCTATGTCGGCTCGCCGCGCCTCGATGTGGCGCTGGCCAGCCTCGACGAGCCGGAGGCGATCCGCCCGGCGCAGGAGTTCGGCGGCGAAAGCCGCCTCGGCTGGCTGGATCTGCTCGGCCATCTGCCGCGCTCCACCACCGAGGGCACCACGCCCGCCGCGGCACTGCGCACCTATGCCAGCCGCCAGCATCCCGATCACGACTGAGCGGTCTTGGGCTCGATCAGGTCCCACTTGTTGCCGAACGGGTCCTCGAACACCGCCACGCTGCCATAGGGCTCATGCCGCGGCTCTTCGAGGAAGCGCACGCCGGCCTGCTTCAGCCGCTGATGGTCCCCGGCAAAATCATCCGTCTCGATGAAGAAGCCGACCCGGCCGCCGGTCTGGTTGCCGATCGCGGCGCGCTGCCGCTCGTCGCTCGCCTCGGCGATCACCAGCCGCGCCCCGCTCGGGCCCTCGACCACCACCCAGCGCTTGCCGCCGCCCATGGCTAAGTCACTGACCAGCCTCAGTCCCAGCACATCGCGATAGAAGCCGAGGCCCCGCTCGTAACTGTCCACAACAAGTGTCACGCTCGCGATCCGCAACGTCATCGTGCCGCCCCTTTGCGTCCAGGAATTGACCAATTGGTCAAATGAGTCAGAGCTTTAGCACGTTTCCAATACTACGGGCGCAGCCTCCGGAGGCAAAAAGTCGTGAAATGTCACGGTCCTGCGGGATGATTATTCCGATTGCGTGACATCAGGAAAAACGCTTTGTTGCGGCCCAGGCTCGGGGTGGTAATGCCCGGAGCGCTATAATCTTCGGGAGAAACAACATCATGAAATTGATGAAAACCCTGCTCACGGCAGCAGCACTTACCGCCTTGCTCGGCGGCAGTGTCTACGCCAAGCAGCTCGTCTACTGCTCGGAAGGCTCGCCGGAAGGCTTTGACCCTGCACTGTGGTCGGCCGGTACGACGTTCGACGCGTCCTCGCGCGCTGTTTACGATCGCCTGGTGGATTTCGAGCTCGGCGGTTCGGCCATCGTGCCGTCGCTGGCCGAAAGCTGGGACATCTCGGAAGACGGCACCCAGATCACCTTCCACCTGCGTAAGGGCGTAAAGTGGCAGACGACCGACTACTTCACCCCGACGCGCGAATTCAACGCCGATGACGTGCTCTGGTCGTTCAACCGCCAGGCCGATGCGGCGAGCCCGTGGGCGACTTACGTCGATGGCGCGTCCTACCAGTACTTCGACTCGACCGGCTTCAAGGCCGCGTTCAAGTCGGTGGAAAAGGTCGACGACTACACCGTGAAGTTCACCTTCAACTCGGCCGATTCGACCGTGTTCGTGAACTTCCCGATGGACTTCCTGTCGATCGGCTCGGCCGAATATGCCGCCCAGCTCGAAGCTGCCGGCAACATGGCCCAGTTCAACACCCTGCCGGTCGGCACGGGTGGCTGGCAGTATGTCGACTACCAGACCGACACCGTCATTCGCTACAAGGCGCATCCGGATCACTGGTCGGGCAAGGAAAACATCGACGACCTGATCTTCGCGATCACCAAGGAACCCGCCGCTGCGCAGGAAGCCCTCAAGGCTGGCCAGTGCGACGTGATCCCGTACCCGATCCCGGCCGACGTTGACGCGCTGGCTCAGGACCCGAACCTCGTCGTCACGCAGACCCCGGGTGAAAACGTCGGCTTCATCGCCTACAACACCCAGCAGGCTCCCTTCGACAAGAAGGAAGTCCGCCAGGCTCTGAACATGGCCGTCAACAAGCAGGCCATTCTCGAAGGCGTCTATTCGGGTAAGGCCCAGCTCGCCATCAACCCGCTCCCGGCTTCGTCCTGGGCGTCGGATCCGGCTGGCACGATCGGCACCTACGATCCGGAAGCGGCCAAGAAGATGCTGGCCGATGCCGGCGTCACCGACCTCAACCTGAAGTTGTGGTGGATGCCCGTTGCCCGTCCGTACAACCCGAACGGCAAGCGTATGGGCGAACTGCTGCAGGCTGACTGGAGCGCCATCGGCGTGAACGTCGAGCTCTACAGCGCCGACTGGCCGGTCTACCTCGAGGAATCCTCGAAGGTTGATCGCGACGGTGCCGTGATGATCGGCTGGGGTGCGGACAACGCTGACCCGGACAACTTCCTGGGCGTCCTGCTCTCCTGCGCTGCGGTCGGTTCCAACAACCGCGCCCAGTGGTGCAACGAGGAATATGACGCCAAGATCGCCGCGGCCAAGGCCACGTTCGATCAGGCCGAGCGCGCTGCGATCTACTTCGAAGCCGAGAAGATCTTCCACGAGGAAGCTCCGTGGCTGCTGCTCGCGCACTCGAACCAGTACCTCGCCCACTCCAAGCGCGTCCTGAACTTCAAGCAGGACCCGCTGGGCTTCCACCGCTTCGACGGCGTGGACGTGGCTGAGTAATAGCTACCGCCTTCAGGGGGCGCCCACCGGCGCCCCCTGTCTCGTCCGGTCTCCCGGTGTTGCCCTGAGGGGGTCCGTGGAAACCTTCGCTAGGCCGGATTTCTTCTAGTTTCGCCAGCCGTATGTCCGGTCGGCTTTCGGGGCCCACATGCTGAAGTTTCTCCTCAAGAGGCTCGCGCTTCTCATTCCGACTTTCATCGGCGTGACGCTTGTCGCGTTCTTCTTCATCCGCATCCTTCCCGGCGATCCGGTGCAGGTTCTCGCCGGCGAACGCGGCGTCAGCCCCGAGCGCCATGCCGAAGTGATGCGCCAGCTCGGCTTCGACCTGCCGCTGTGGCAGCAATATTTCAACTACCTCACCGACATCTTCCGGGGCGATTTCGGCACCTCCTTCGCCAGCAAGCGCCCGGTGCTCTACGAATTCTTCTCGCGCTTCCCCGCGACGGTCGAGCTGTCGCTGTGCGCCATCTTCCTTGCGACCCTCCTCGGCGTCCCCGCCGGCATCCTCGCCGCCGTCAATCGCGGCAAGTGGATCGACCAGGCGACGATGGGCACCGCGCTGGTCGGCTATTCCATGCCGATCTTCTGGTGGGGCCTGCTGCTCATCATCTTCTTTTCGGGCTATCTCCACTGGACGCCCGTCTCCGGCCGCATCGCGCTGAACTACTTCTTCAAGCCCGTCACCGGCTTCATGCTCATCGACAGCCTGCTGTCGGGGCAAAAGGGCGCCTTCACCTCGGCGCTGCACTATCTCATCCTGCCCACCGTCGTGCTGGCCACCATCCCGCTCGCCGTGATCGCGCGCCAGACGCGCTCCGCCATGCTCGAAGTGCTAGGCGAGGACTATGTTCGCACCGCCCGCGCCAAGGGCCTGCCGTCACGCCGCGTGGTGGCGCTCCATGCCCTGCGCAATGCGCTCATCCCCGTCGTCACCACCATCGGCCTCCAGGTCGGCGTGCTGATGGCCGGCGCCATTCTCACCGAAACGGTGTTCTCCTGGCCCGGCATCGGCAAGTGGATGATCGAATCCGTCAACAAGCGCGACTATTTCGTCGTGCAGAGCGGCCTGCTGCTCATTGCCCTCATCATCATGACCGTGAATTTGATCGTCGACGTCCTCTACGCGATCATCAATCCGCGCATCCGGCACCAGTGAGGCGCGACCGATGACCGATACCACCACCACTCCCGTCACCGCTCCTCCCGTCCAGCCGCGCCTCGCGGGCCTGCGCGAGGTCTGGTACTATTTCTCCCACAGCCGCGGCGCCGTGATCGGCCTTGCCGTCTTCGTCGCGCTCGTCATCGTCGCCCTGCTGGCGCCGTGGATCGCGCCGCATGACCCGATCTTCCAGTATCGCGACAAATTCCTCACCCCGCCGGTCTGGCAGGCGGGGGGCGATCCGCGCTTCATCTTCGGCACCGACGCCATCGGCCGCGACATCCTCTCGCGCCTCATGCACGGCGCCCGCTATTCGCTGCTGATCGGCGCCGTCGTCGTCACCATCTCGCTGGTCGGCGGCATCATCCTCGGCCTCCTTGCCGGCTTCTTCCGCGGCTGGGTCGATGCGCTGATCATGCGCATCATGGACATCATCCTCGCCTTCCCCTCGCTGCTGCTGGCTCTTGTGCTGGTGACCGTCATCGGGCCGGGCCTGTTCAACGCCATGCTCGCTATCGCGCTGGTGCTGCAGCCGCACTTCGCGCGTCTGACCCGCGCCGCCGTCATCTCCGAGACCAACCGCGAATATGTGACGTCGGCCCGCCTCGCCGGCGCCGGCAATCTGCGGCTGATGTTCCGCACCATCCTGCCCAATTGCCTTGCCCCGCTCATCGTCCAGGCGACGCTCAGCTTCTCGAGCGCCATCCTCGACGCCGCGGCGCTCGGCTTCCTCGGCCTCGGCGCGCAGCCGCCGATCCCCGAATGGGGCACCATGCTGGCCGACAGCCGCGAGTTCATCACCCGCGCCTGGTGGGTCATCACCATCCCGGGCATCGCCATCCTCATCACCGTGCTGTCGATCAATCTGATCGGCGACGGCCTGCGCGATGCGCTCGATCCCAAGCTGAAGCGGAGCTAATCCATCATGCCGCTACTTGAGATCAAGAACCTCACCGTCGCCTTCGACACCTCCGTCGGCCTGTTCAAGGCCGTCGAGGGGATCGACCTGCATGTCGATGCGCGCGAAGTGCTGGCCATCGTCGGCGAATCCGGCTCCGGCAAATCGGTCGAGATGCTGGCCGTGATGGGCCTCTTGCCGCCGACCGCCACGGTCACTGCCGACCGCATGATGTTCGACGGCAAGGACCTGCTGAACATGTCGGTCGCCGACAAGCGCAAGATCATCGGCAAGGACATCGCCATGATCTTCCAGGAGCCGGTGGCCTCGCTGAACCCGTGCTTCACCATCGGCTTCCAGCTTGAGGAAACGCTGCGTTTCCACCTCGGCATGGACAAGCGCACCCGCCGCGCCCGCGCCATCGAGCTGCTCGAGCAGGTGGGCATCCGCGATGCCGCGTCGCGTCTCAGCGCCTTCCCGCACCAGATGTCGGGCGGCCAGTGCCAGCGCGTGATGATCGCCATCGCCATCGCCTGCAACCCGAAACTGCTGATCGCCGATGAGCCGACCACCGCGCTCGACGTCACCGTGCAGAAGCAGATCCTCGATCTCCTCGTCCGGCTCCAGGCCGAGCACGGCATGGGCCTCATCATGATCACCCACAATATCGGCGTCGTCGCCGAAACGGCGGACCGCGTGATCGTGCAATATCGCGGCCACAAGATGGAGGAGTCGGATGTGCTGACTCTCTTCACCGCCCCCAAATCGGGCTACACCCGCGCGCTGCTCTCGGCTCTGCCCGACAATGCGACCGGCGACCGCCTGCCCACCATTGGCGAATACGTCGAGGCTGCATCGTGACCACTCCCGTCCTCGAAACCCGCCACATCGTTCGCGACTATCACGTCGGCGGCTCCCTCTTCGGCGGCCAGCGCACCATCCGCGCCGTCAAGGACGCGACGCTCTCGGTGCACAAGGGCAAGACCCTCGCCATCGTCGGTGAATCCGGCTCGGGCAAATCCACCCTCGCGCGCATCCTCACGCTGATCGACGAGCCCACTTCGGGCGAGCTCTTCATCGAGGGCGAAAAGATCGACATCGCGCGCCAGGGCGTCAGCAAGCAGCTGCGCCGCAAGGTGCAGATGGTGTTCCAGAACCCCTATGGCTCGCTCAACCCGCGCCAGAAGATCGGCGACGTGCTCGCCGAGCCGCTCGCCATCAACACCGACATGCCGGCGTCCGAGCGGGCCGATCGCGCCATGGCCATGCTCAAGAAGGTCGGTCTCGGCACCGAGCACTTCAATCGCTACCCGCATATGTTCTCGGGCGGCCAGCGCCAGCGCATCGCCATCGCCCGCGCGCTGATGCTCAATCCCTCGCTGCTGGTGCTCGACGAGCCCGTGTCGGCGCTCGATCTGTCGGTCCAGGCGCAGATCCTCAATCTGCTCGCCGACCTCCAGGACGAGTTCCAGCTGACCTATGTGTTCATCAGCCACGACCTCTCAGTCGTCCGCTACATCGCCGACGACGTCATGGTGATGTATCTGGGCGATGTGGTGGAGCAGGGGACGCGCGAGGAAGTCTTCGCCAACCCCCGGCACGAATACACGCAGGCCCTGTTCGCGGCCACGCCGCGCGCCGATGTCGAACACATCAAGGCCCGCCTTGCCAGGCGCGCCGCGACGGCCTGAGCCGTCCGGCGCGGCGTAAGCCATTGGCGTTCAAATCTGAATTTACGTTAGCCGCGCATTAAGCCTGACTGCTTACCCTTGTCTCCGACTGAGGGACTGCAGGTGGCGAAGAGGACAGGACGTCCGAAACAGGCGTTAGGGGGCACGGCAGAAGCGCCGCGCGTTACCTCCGTCGTGAAGCCGCGCCGCAGCTTTACCGCCGCCATCGTCGTGCCCGCTCTGCTGCTCTATGTGGTCAGCGCCGCCGTGGTCGTCTTCTGCCTCTCCATGATGGCCCAGCACATGAACCGCCTCGAGGACCAGCGCGGCCTCACGGTCATGAACGCGGCTCTCAGTGGCTTCATCAACCAGCTGAGCGCCGCCGTCGCCGACGAGGGCACCTGGAACGAGGCCCACCTCAACGTGGTGGTCGATCCCGATCTGGCGTGGATGGATTCCACCTGGGGCGCCACGGCCCGTCTCGGCACCACTTACGACGATGTGATGGTCACCGACGCCGGCGGCAACATCGTCTTCGGCGAGAACAATCTCGGGCCCATCAGCGGCCCCATCAAATCGCGCTACCCGGCCGCCGCCGCCATGCTCACCGAGCTCGATCGCGCCATCGCCCAGAGCGGCGACACCGCGGTGATCGCCCATTTCGCCCAGCAGGGCCAATCCCCCGTCGGCCTCGCCGCCATCAGCATCCACCGCGCCATCGCCGGCGAGAGCGCGGTGCCGCGCAACTCCCGCCGCGTCCTGTGGATCGCCAAATATGTCGATGCCGGCGTGCTGCAGGACATTGCCGGGCGCTACCAGCTGCCACTCGCCGCGCTGGTCGCCGAAACGCCCGCGGGTACCACGTCCATCAATATCGTCGATGCCGAGGGCCAGCCCGCCGGCATCATCGCCTGGACCGCCGACCGCCCCGGTGATTCCGCCCTCCGCGGCGCGCTCATGAACGTCGCAGTGGTGTTCGCCGTCATCGGCGTGCTGCTGGCCTTCGGCCTCAGCCTGCTGCGCCGCGCCATGCGCCGCCGCGCCGCCATTGACGATGCGGCGCTTGCCGACCGTCCGGCCGCCCCCATCGCTGCTGCCGCGCCCGCATCCGTCGCGGCGCCCGCGCCAACCCTCGCCACCACATCGTCCAGCGTCGTCACCGAAGCGCCGGACAGCCCGATCGCCGGTGTCGCCGCCGCCGACTTCACCGTCGAATATCAGCCCATTCTCGATTTGCGCGCCGAGACCATGGTCGGCGTCAAGGCGTTGCTGCGCTGGAAAAAGCCCGACGGCACGCCGCTGCTGCAGGAAGATCTGGCCGCCGCCGATTGCGCCGCGCTGATGGAACGCGCTGGCATCATGGCGCTGCGCCACGCCGCCGGCGAACTCGGCCCGCTCCTCGGCGTCATGCTCACCATGAGCGTCACGCCCTCGCAACTGCTCAACGGCGTCTTCGCCGAAAAGCTTGCCGGCACGCTGGGCGCCACCAACTTCCCGGCCCGCCGCCTGCAGCTCAATGTCGATACATCGCTGTTGCCGCCGGCCGAGGCGCTCGCCGCGCCCATCGCCGAATTCCACCGCATGGGCGTCGCTGTCGCCTTCGCCGGCTTCACCCTCGGCGCCGGCACCATCGGCTACATCCGCCCCGGTCTCGCCAATCGCTTCTGCCTCGATCCGGCAATGATCGCCGGCATCGATACCGACCCGCTGCGCCTCAAGCTCGTCGAAGCCACCATCGACGCCGCCCGCACCATCGACGCCAGCATCACCGTCCCCGGCCTCGAACGCCCCGCCCAGGCCGCCAGACTCCTCCGCCTCGGCTGCCGCGAATTCCGCGGCCCCCTGCTGGCCAAACCCCTCGCCATCGCCCCCCT
>SEEL01000026.1 GCA_004144345.1 Hyphomicrobiales bacterium | reverse complement strand
GTTCTACGGGGGAGGATCACTGACTGCGGCATCGCGCGCGGAAGCGGGCCATCATTGGCGCCGCGCAGTCCCCGTCCGGTTTGGGCGTGGCGCGGCGGGGGCATTTCAGGCGGGCGTGGAGGCGTTGAAGGGGGCCGCGAAGTGGCAGGCGGCGGTGTGGCCGGGGCTCAATTCCTTGGGCGGCGGCGGGGTGGTGCTGCAGATGGGCTGCGCGATGGGGCAGCGGGTATGGAAGCGGCAGCCGCTGGGCGGGTTGGCCGGGCTCGGCACGTCACCGGGGATGGTGAAGAACGACTTTCTACCCTTGGCGGCCGATGGAATCGAATTGAGCAGCGCCTGCGTGTAGGGATGGCTCGGCGCCTCGAAGATGGCGGCGCGCGGACCCATTTCGACGATCTGGCCGAGATACATCACGGCGACGCGTTCGGAGATGTGCCGGACGACGCCGAGATCGTGCGAGATGAAGAGGTAGGTGAGGCCGAGCTCGCGCTTGAGATCCTGCAAGAGGTTGAGGACCTGCGCCTGCACCGACACGTCGAGGGCGGACACCGCTTCGTCGCAGACGATGAAATCGGGCTCGAGCGAGAGGGCCCGGGCGATGCAGAGGCGCTGGCGCTGGCCGCCCGAAAATTCGTGCGGGAAGCGGCTCGCATGCTGCGGCGTGAGGCCGACGAGATTGAGGAGCTTCCGCAAGCGCTGTTCGCGGCTGACGGTGTCGCCGACGCCGTGGATGACCATGGGTTCGATGATCAGCTCGCCCGCCGTCATGCGCGGATTAAGGGCGCCGAACGGATCCTGGAAGATGATCTGCATGTCCTGGCGCAGGCGGCGCATTTCGGCAGGCGACTTGGCCAGGACATCCTCGCCGCGGAATTTGACAACGCCGTTGCTGGGCTCGATGAGGCGCAGCACCATGCGGCCGGTGGTGGTCTTGCCGCAGCCGCTTTCGCCGACGAGGCCCAGGGTTTCGCCGCGGGCGATGGAAAAGCTGATGTCATCGACAGCGAGCAGCGTGCGCTTTTCGGCGAACAGCTTCTTGCCGCCCAGAACGAACTTCTTGCTGAGATGCTCGACCCGGAGCAGCGGTTCGGCGTCGGTCATTCGGCGGCCCCCGCAAAAGTGTAGTTGGTATTGCGGATGCAGGCGGCGCGATGGCCGCCGCCGAGATCGACAAGCGGCGGCATGGCCTCGCGGCAGGGCGGCTGCGCATAGGTGCAGCGCGGCTCGAACGGGCAGCCGGGCGGGCGTGCATAGGCCATGGGCACGGTGCCCTCGATGGCCTGGAGCCGCTCCTCGTCGCGATCGACGGGCGGAATCGAGGAGAGCAGCGCCTCGGTATAGGGATGGCGCGGCGTGCCGAACACATCGGCGGCGCGGCCATCTTCCATGACGTGGCCCAGATACATGATCTGCACGCGATCGGTGAAGGCCGAGACGACGCGCAGATCGTGGCTGATGAGGATGATGCCCATGCGGTACTCCTGCTGGAGCCCGAGCATGAGATCGAGAATCTGCGCCTGGATGGTGACATCGAGCGCGGTGGTCGGCTCGTCGGCGATGAGCAGTTTGGGGCGGCAGATGAGCGACATGGCGATCATGACGCGCTGGCGCATGCCGCCGGAGAGGCGATGCGGATAGTCGTCGACGCGCTGTTCGGGCGACGGGATACCGACCCGCTTCAGCGCCTCGATGGCGCGCTCGCGGGCTTCGCGCGGACCGATGCCGGTGTGGCGGCGAACCGTCTCCATGAGCTGGTCGCCAACCGTCAGCACCGGGTTGAGCGCGGTCATCGGCTCCTGGAAGATCATGCCCATGGCCGAGCCGCGCAGGGCTTCGAGCCGCGCTTCGCCGGCCTTGAGGATATCCTCGCCAAGGAGGCTGAGCTTGTCGGCCTCGATGCGGCCGCCGGGCGGCAACAGGCGCATCAGCGCCAGCGCCGTCATCGACTTGCCGCTGCCCGATTCGCCGACGATGCCGAGCGTTTCACCGGGACGCAGCGAGAAGCTGACATCGCGCACAATGGTGGTGCTGCCGAAGGTGACCCGCAGGTTTTCGACTTCGAGCAAGGGCGTTTCGGGTGAGATAGGCGCGGCAGAAGTCATGAAGCGGCGATGGCCTCCCAGAGTTACGCCGCGACCGGCACGGCCATGATCGTATACAAGTATACGATTTGCAAGAGCCGGGGCTGCCCCTGCCGGGGTCAGCCGGTCTTGCGGCGATCGGCGAGCTTGCGCAGCTGCTCGACCAGATGTTCGTAATCGACGGCCCGCGAGTAATCGAGGATGTGGACGCGGATCAGCGAATCGAAGGCGGCCTGATCGCCGGCGCGCAGCACTTCGAGCAGTTCGTCATGCTCCTCGACGATGCTCTGCACGCCCTTCTTCATGGTCGACAGGCCGAAGATGATGGTGAGCTGGCGCGACAGCGGCTCGAAGGTCTTGAGTAGAACTTCGTTCCCGGACAGGCCGCACAGCACCTGATGGAATTCGGTATCGAGGCTGGCGACGCGGAAACCGTCATCGGCCTTGCCGGCCTTGTGCATTTCGGCCAGCACCTTTTCGAGCGGCGCCAGCGCCTTTTTGTCGGTCTTGAGCCGCGCCATGACTTCGTGGCCGGCGAGCATTTCGAGCGCCAGGCGGACCTTCAGGATCTTTTCCAGCCGGTCGATGTCGACGCTCATCAGGCTCATGCCGCGATAGCGCTCGGACACCACGACGCCCTGGCTTTCGAGCAGGCGCAGGGCCTCGCGTACCGGAATACGACTTACGTTGAGGGAGCGCGCCAGCTCCGCTTCCACGATGCGATCGCCGGGCAGGAACACGCCCTTGGCGGCGGCCTCGACAATGGCGTCAACCACCTGATTCACCAGGCTTTTGGCAACGAGGGGCGTAAGGCCGGCGAGGCGGCCGTTTGGTGCAGAACCGTCAGCAGCGGGCATGTGGGCTCAATGGAATTGACAAGAGGCTGGTCGTAGGATCGTATACGATATCGGATTATACGATCATAGCGGAGCAGGCTATACGCCAAGAGGCGAAATGCCCGCAATACCCTCCGGATGGCACGTACCGATCGTCCAAAGTTATCTCACGGGGAGCATTGATGACTATGCTGGGTAATAAGAGACTGAGATCATTCTTACGCACATTGACCATGACCAGCGTGCTTGCGCTGGCCGCGGTCATGCCGGCGGGCAGCGCGTTCGCGCAGGTGGCCGGTGGCGAACTGGTCGTGGCCCAGGGCTCCAATCCGCCCAGCCTCGACGCCATGGCGACGTCCTCTGGCGCGTCGCGCAACATCAACATGAACGTCTATGAGGCGCTCTACGGCTTCGACGAGAAGATCGTGCCGATGCCGATCCTGGCCGAAGGCGTCGCCATCTCGGATGACGGGCTGACCTATGTGTTCACGCTCCGCCAGGGCGTGAAGTTCCACAATGGCGACGTGATGACCTCCGCCGACGTGAAGGCGTCGCTGGAGCGCTATCTCAAGGTCGGCGCGACGCCGAACCTCGAGCCGATCGAGACGGTGGAAGCGACGGGCGAGTATGAAGTGACGCTCAAGATGAAGCGCGTCACGCCGACTTTCCTCGAATCGTTCTCGAACCCGCGTTCGCCGGCCGTGATCATTCCGGAAGAAGACGCCAACGCCGAAGCCGGCAAGACCAGCCTCGTCGGTACGGGCCCGTACAAGATCACCGAGTACGTTCCCGACAGCCATGTGACGCTGGAGAAGTTCGCCGACTACACCCAGGACACGCGTTATGCGGGCCCGGACGGGTTCGGCGGCAAGAAGACGGCCTATTTCGACAAGGTCACCTTCCGCATCATGCCGGAGCCGGGTGCGCAGGTTGCCGCGCTCGAAGCCGGTGAAGTCGATCTGCTCGACCAGATCCCGGTGCCGGCGGCCCGCCGTCTCCAGAACGACGCCAACATCAAGCTGTACGAAAACCTGGAATGGGCGTTCGGCACGCTGATCCTCAACGCCAATGACGGCCCGACGGCCAACATCAAGTTCCGCGAGGCCGTGCAGGTCGCGCTGAACATGGAAGAAATCGTCGGCATCGCGTCGGAAGGCCTGTTCGCCCCCAATGGCGGCTGGGCTTATCCGGGCTCGCCGTATGATGTGGGCGATATCGGCGCCGCCGACTACTACAACAAGCACGACACCGAGAAGGCCAAGGCCCTGCTCGTTGAAGCCGGCTACAACAATGAGCCGTTCACGATCATCACCGACAACACGATCCCGTTCCACGGGCGCTCGGCTGTCGTGATCGCCGAACAGCTCAAGGCCGTCGGCATCAATGCGGTGATCAACCAGGTGGACTTCCCGACCGTGCTGAACCTGCGCATGCAGGACACGGGCTGGAATGCCTGGACGCTGACCATGGGCATCGAACCGTATCTCGGCCCGGCCGCGATCGTGTCGACGCTGACCGGCACCCGGCCGCACTTCGTGGCCAAGGACGACCAGCTCGAAGCGCTCTACACCGAGCTGATCTCGGGCGCGACGCAGGAAGACCGCAAGGCGACCTTCGCCAAGATCCAGAAGCGCCTGTACGAGTATTTCGGCGTCATCAAGCTGGGCGATACCGGCCAGATGCAGGCTTCGCGCGGCAATATCGAAGGCTTCAAGACCTTCCGCTTCCCGCGCGTCTACGACGTCTGGCGCGCCAACTAAGCTGCTGTTAGCCTAATCGCCGGCGGGGCGTTCTCGCTCCGCCGGCTTCTCCCCTAGACGACGGGTGACGAGATGCTAGTTTTTATCGCCCGGCGGTTATTGAGCGCCATTCCAGTGCTCTTCGTCGTTTCGCTGATGACCTTTGTCATCATGTGGCTGGTGCCCGGCGACGTGTCGGCCGAAATCGGCGGCACCGACGCCACCCCCGAACAGATCCAGCAGATCCGCGAACAGCTCGGCATCGACAAGCCGCTGCTCGAGCGCGCCGTCAGCTGGTACGGCAATCTGCTGCGCGGGGACCTCGGCCATTCCTATCTGCTCAACCGCTCGGTGGTGGACGCGGTGCTGGAGCGCCTGCCGGTTACGCTATCGCTCGCGGGCCTCGCGCTGGTGCTGGCGACGATCATGGGCACGCTGCTCGGCATCGTCGCGGCGGTGCGCCACAATAGCTGGCTCGACCAGGGCTCGATGGTGGCAGCGCTGGTCGGCTTGTCGATCCCCGATTTCTGGTTCGGCCTCGTGCTGATCATCCTGTTCGGCGTGACCCTGGGCTGGCTGCCGACCGGCGGCTTCGTGCCGATCACCGAAGATTTCATCGGCTGGGTGCGCTACATGACGCTGCCCGCCCTGACACTGGCCTTCACGCAGATGGGCGTGATCGCGCGCATGACGCGCTCGTCGATGCTCGACGTGCTGGACCAGGATTTCGTGCGGACCGCGCGCGCCAAGGGCATGCGTCGCGGCACCGTGATCTTCAAGCATGCGCTGCGCAATGCGCTGGTGCCGATCGTCACCGTGGTCGGCGTGACCGCCGGCGTGCTGCTCTCGGGCGCGGTGGTGATCGAGACCGTGTTCTCGCTGCCGGGCGTCGGCCGACTGATCGTCGGCTCGATCCAGCGGCGCGACTTCCCCGTGATCCAGGGCGGGCTTCTGGTGACCGCCTCGATCTTCGTTTTCGTCAATATTGTCGTCGACATGCTCTATGGCTGGCTCGACCCGAGGGTTCGTGATGAGCGCTGAAGCACTCGACATCGATGCGGGCAAATCGCTGCGCAGCGAAATGGCCAGCGCCCGCCGCCGGCGGACGCTCAAATTCGCGCGCGAACTGGCGTTGCATCCATCGTTCACGATCGGCGCGACGATCATTCTGGTGCTGGCGCTGATTGCGGCATTTGCGCCATGGCTCGCGCCGTACGATCCGAACAAGAACAATTACCGCGACGTGCTGATGGGGCCGTCGTCGACGTTCTGGTTCGGCACCGACGGCTTCGGCCGCGATATTCTGAGCCGCGTGATCTACGGGTTGCGCGTGTCGCTGATGATCGGCCTCGTGGTGGCGGTGCTCACCGGCATCTTCGGCACCATCCTCGGCACGGCGGCGAGCTATGTGAAATGGCTCGACGGGCTGCTGATGCGGATGCTCGACGGGCTGATGGCCTTCCCCGGCGTGCTGCTGGCGATTGCGCTGGCGTCGGCGCTGGGCCCGTCGGAGATGACGGTGATCATCGCGCTGACGGTGACCTATACGCCGCGCACGGCGCGCGTGGTGCGCGCCGCGGTGCTGGTGGTGCAGGGCATGCAATATGTCGAGGCCGCCAAAGCCGTTGGCGCCGGCCATGCGCGGATCATCTTCCGCTATATCCTGGGCAATGCGCTGTCGCCGCTGATCGTGCAGATGACGTTCGTGTTCGCGGTGTCGATCATTGCCGAGGCGATCATGAGCTTCCTCGGTGTCGGCCCGCCGCCGCCGGCCCCGTCGCTGGGCAATATCATCGCCGATGGCCGCACCTATATCCAGGAAGCCTGGTGGGTGGCGGTGTTCCCGGGGCTGGTGATCGCGGTCGCCGTGCTGGGGTTGAACCTGATGGGCGACGGGCTGCGGGATATCATTGATCCGCGGCATCGGAGCGAGCGGTAAGAACGAGGCTGGGAGCATCGAGTCGGGTGCTCCCCCCTCCACCCCTCGGTGGATAGGGCTCCACTCAAGGTGCTCCCCCCTCCACCACGCGAAGCGTGGTCCCCCTCCCCCGCAAGCGGGAGAGGAGTCCTGACTGCGGGGCCGGCGCTTCTACTCGGAACATTGTGGGGCTGGCACCGAGGTCGCGACCGCCCCCTCCACCGGCTTCGCCGGTCCCCCTCCCCCGTTGCACGGGGGAGGAGCCAACTCCACTCAAGGTGCCGCAGGCCTTCCCGGCCGTCGGGGCAGGTGCACCCCTCTCCCACCACTTCGTGGTCCCCCCTCTCCCGCAAGCGGGAGAGGGTATCCGTGCTGACTGCTGGCCCGTGACCTACTTGCGCTTGGTGACGGTCGCGGTGCGGCTGGCGTGGGTGTAGTAGCGGGTCATGCGGTTGAGGGTTTTGGTGGCCTCGTCGAGCCTTACGAAATCGAGCTCGTCGGTCTTGAGGCTTTCGACCAGATTGGATTCGCGGATTTCGACATAGCGGGCGCAGAAGGCATCGCCGTCGGGCGAGGCCTGGTAGATGCGGTCGCGGCCATCCTGGCGGTGAGTGGCGTAGCCGTATTCTTCGAGCTTCTTGAGCGAATAGGCGACGGTGTGCGTGTCCTCGACATTGAGGACGAGGCAGATATCGGCGAGGCGCTTGTTGCGGGCGCGCTGGTTGATGGCGTGCAGCACCAGCACATCGAGCGGGCCCATGCCGCGGCCGCCCGCCGCCTCGGCGCAATGCGATACCCAGCTATGGAAGCCGTTGATCGCCACGATCATCGCAAATTCGAGGTCGCTGAGGCGGCTGGATTCGTCGGAGGTGCTCATGGCGGCGAACTATAGCGCCGCCATTTTGCCTGTCACGCGGGCATCACCGGCAGCAGGATGTGCGAGGGATGCGCGGCGTCGAAATGCACCGTGTTGGTGGCCCGAATTGTGCGGGTGTGGCGGCCGAGCGGCTCGCCAGTGTTCGGGTTGACGTCGAATTGCGGGAAGTTGGCCGAGGCGATGTCGAGCCGGATGCGGTGGCCGCTGGCGAAGAGGTTCGAGGTGGGCGGCAGGACGATGGTGATGGGGTAGATTTTCCTCGGCTCCATCAGCCGTTCGGCCTCGAAGCCATCGCGGAAGCGGGCCCGCAGGATCGAGTCGATGATGTTCATGTGATAGCCCTCGGGCTTGTCATCACTCGCGGGATAGACGTCGATCAGGCGCGCCGTGAAATCGGTATCGAGCGCGTCGGAACTGACCCAGAGTTTCACGCGCACCTGGCCGGTGACTTCGACCGCATTGGCGAGCGGCTGGGTCTCGAACACCACGACGTCGTCGCGTTCGCTGAGCAGCGGGAAAGGCTCGGCCGAGCCGAAGATGTCGGGCCGTTCGCGCTGATGCATCGGACCATCATAGGTGAAGGTGGTCATGCGGCCGCGGGTGGACAGATAATCCGGCGAGATGCCCTTGGGCATGGGCAGGAATTCGAGGAAAGGCGCGACGCTGGCGCCGAGCGTCGGCACGGGATGGTCGGGATCGTGCACCCAGCTGGCGGCGCCCGCCTCGGTGGGCGCCTCGGTCGAGAGGCGATTTCCTTCGCGCAGATAGAACGGCGTCGGCATGGCTTCGGGCAGCGGCCATTGCTGCTCATTGCGCCAGCGGCCGCCATGATTGAGATAGCCCTTGGCGGCGATGCCGGTGCCAAAGACGCCAGCGCCGCTCGCTTTCGGCGCGATCAAGGCGCCATCGCCGCCGCCCATGGTGAACATGCGGACGGGCGGGTCATTCTCCGCGCCATTGTCGACGCCCTTGAGCCAGTGATCGAACCAGCGCAGGCGCTCGGTATTGTAGCGGGCATAGCCCCAGGCGGCATCGGCACCGAAATCGACCTCGCCCACCACGCTGCCACCGCCGCGCATGGCGGTGTGGTTCCAGGGACCAACGACGAGCTTCATCGGCGACTTCTTGCGGCGCGACAGCTCGGCGAATTCCTGCGTCGCTTCCTCGGTGAAGAGGTCGTACCAGCCGGTGGAGAAGACGCAGGGCACATCGGCGAACTGGTCCCAGCGCGTCTTGTTCTCGAGCGTTTCCATCGCCCAGAACTCGTTGTGGGTGCCGTCGTAATAGTAGTGGAAGAGGATGCGTTCGAGATTGGGCACGGCCGCGAGCGCCGTCTCGCCCGGCTTGAAGGGCATCCCCAGCAACTGGTCGCGGACATGGAGGCCACCCCACTCAATGCGCGCCATCGCCTCCGGGTCGTTGCGGATTTCGGGTGCATCATGGGCATGGACGAAGAGCGCCGGGAACATCTGCATGGCCATGGCGCCACCGCGGCGGCATTGCCAATCGAGGCCGCTGGTGGGCGCGGAATCGACCCAGGCGGCCGCGAGGTGCGGCGGGTTCTTCAGCGCGGCGGCATTGGTGCACACGGCGCTGTGCGAGGTGCCGACCATGCCGACGCGGCCATTGCTCCACGGCTGGGCGGCGAGCCATTCGACGGTGTCGTAGCCATCATTGCCTTCTTCGGGATTGGCAACGTGGTGGTAGTTGCCGACGTCTTCGGATTCACCGCGGCCGCGCAGATCCTGGATGGCGACGGCATAGCCATGGGCGGCAAAGAAATTGCCCACCGGCTCGACCTGCATGGCCGGGTTGGATTTGTCGTAGGAGGTGCGGGTGAGGATGATGGGGAACGGGCCGGGCGAGGGTTCACCGTTCTCCAGCGCGGGCCGATAGATGTCGGTGGCGAGACGCTTGCCGTCGCGCATCGGGATCATGACGTTGCGCGAGACCACGACACGGCGCGCTGCCTGCAAATCGGCCGGCATCGGCCCCCATTTCGACATCGATCATTTCTCCTGTTTGAGTACGCCACTTGCCGTGAGCGCCACCTGGAAGGCGGCGGCGATGGCGGGAATGGCTGATGCGTGAATGCCCCGATGGAGGCAGAGGCGGATGCGGCCGGGGCCGAAGGCGATGGCCAGCACCTGCTGGGTGGCGAGCGCGGCAAGGAACGCATCGACGCCGGCGCGGGAGAGGCCGAGATCGACGAGCACGATGTTGGTGCTGAGCGCGGCGGGGCCGGCAGCGAGGCCGAGTTCGCCCAGCGCAGCGATGAGGGCGCGGGCATTGTCGTGGTCGCGCTGCAGCTGCGGCAGCATGGTTTCGAGCGCGACGAGGCCGGCGGCAGCGATGGCGCCGGCCGGACGGATGCCGCCGCCCAGTTGCTGACGGAGGATAAGGGCGCGGGCGATGATGTCGCGCGGGCCGACGAGCAACGCGCCATTGGGGGCGCAGAGGCCCTTGTTGAGACTGAGCGAGATGGTGGTGGCGGGCGCGGCCATATCGGCGGGCGACACGCCCAGCGCCAGCGCCGCGTTGAAGAAGCGGGCGCCGTCGATATGGAGGGCAGCGCCGCTGCGGTGGGCGAGATCGCTCACCTGCCCGATGTGATCGAGCGGCAGCGGCAGGCCGCCGGAACGATTGTGGGTGGTTTCGAGCAGCACGAGACGCGCCGGCATGCGCTGCGGATCGGGTGAGGCCTCGAGCAGCGCCCGCAACTGGTCGAGCGGCAGCTGGCCGTTGTGGCCGGCGAGGCCGCGCGGCATGGCGCCGGCGATGGCGGCGATGCCGCCGGTCTCGGAGGTGAGGCAATGGCTCTCGGCATCGCCGATGATGGTTTCGCCGGGCCGCGACTGCGCCATGACGGCCACCAGATTGGCCATGGTGCAGGTGGGAAAGAGCAGCGCGTCGGGCTTGCCGAGCAGATTGGCCGCATAGGCTTCGAGGGCGCGCTGGTGACTGTTCTCGCGCAGCTCGAAACCATCGGGCTGTGCAGCGGCGGCAGCCATCGCCTCGAGCATTGCTGCCGGGGGTGGGCCGAGGAAATCGCTGCGCAGATCGAAGGTCATGCGTTAGCCGGTGTAGCCATAGTCGCGGCGCGCCGCCTCCAGTGTGACGAAGCCTTCCCGGATGTCTTCGGCAAGGCGGGCCGGGGTGCGCTGGTCCGGCGGACCGAAACCGCCGCCACCGGGCTCGACCAGTGTGAGCACATCGCCGGGCTTGAGGAAATACCGCCCTTTGGGGTGTACCGCCTTGCCATTGATGAGGCAGGCGCGAAGCGCGCCGGCTTCGCCACCGGCGAGACCCTGCGCGGCGAATTGCGTGCGGCCCGAGAGGCACGAGATGGTGAGCTCGTTGCCGGTATCGTTGACCATCTCGATGGCCTGGCCGAGGCCACCGCGGAATTCGCCGGGACCGCCGGAATCGGGCAGCAGCGCCTTGCGGCGAACGGTCATGCCGGTGATGTCCTCCCACACTTCGACGGGGGTGCCGGTCATGTTGGAGGGGCTGGGCATGGTGGGCAGGCCGTCGATGCCCTTGAGCGCGCCGAAGCCGCCGGAGGAGAAGTAGATCGAGGACACGCCGCGGCCGTCGCGATGGCGGCCCTGGATGTTGACGAGGCTCATCATGCCGGATTCGGCCTGCACCTTGTCGGGCACGATCTGCGCCAGCGCGCCCATGGTCAGCGGATTGACGAAATGGCCGATGACGTGGCGGCCGCCGGTCGGATAAGGCGGCAGCGCATTGAGGATGCAATTGTCGGGGGCGCTCACGGTGATGGGCGTGACGCAGCCGATATTGTTGGGGATGGACGGCGTGGTGACGCATTTGACGGCATAGACCACGAAGGCCTTGGCGTAGCCGATGGGCACGTTGATGCCCATGTTGAGCACCGGGCTGGTGCCGGTGAAATCGGCATGGATGCGGTCGCCGATGACATCGAGCTTGATGGCGAGACGCAGACTGTCCTCGCCGCCCTCGATGTCGATGGCATGGTGGTAGGAGCCATCGGGCATGGCCGCAATGGCGGTGCGCAGGGCTTTTTCGGAATTGGCGACGATGGCGTCGGCGACATCGTCAATGTTGTCGATGCCGTATTCGTCGAGGAACTCGACGAGCAGGCGCGCCGCCACTTCGTTGCAGGCGATGTTGGCGTGGAAATCACCCAGCGTCTGTTCGGGCACGCGGACATTGAGGCCGATGAGCTCGAACAGGAGCGGATTGGGCTTGCCCTGTTCGACCAGCTTCACCACCGGCAGGCGGAGGCCCTCCTCGTAGATGGAGCGGGCGGTGGCGGAAAAGCCGAGGCCGCCGATATCGGGCAGATGGGTGATCGACAGCGAATAGGCGACGATGCGGCCGCGATAGAAGATCGGGCGGAGCACATTGATGTCGTAGAGATGGCCGGTGCCGATCCACGGATCGTTGGTGGCCAGCACATCGCCCTCGCGCAGTGTATGCGGCGGGTGTTTCTCTAGCATCAGGCGCACGGTGGTGGGCGCCGTGCCGGTGAAGGACGGGACGCTGTAGGTGCCCTGCGCGATGGAGCGCATCTTGCTGTCGAACAGCATGCAGGAGAGATCGTAGCTCTCACGCACATTGGTCGAGAAGGAGGTACGGACGAGACTGCTCAGCGTCTCGTCGGTGATGGCAATGAGGCGATCCCAGATGATGCCCAGGCTGACTGGATCGTAGCTCACGATGCGCTCGCTCCCCTGACGTCGACGATAAGATTGAGATGCTGGTCGATGGTGGCTGTGTCGCCATGGCCGAGGACCAGAGTGGATTCGCGTTCTTCGATGATGGCGGGGCCTTCGACGCGCGCGCCGATGCGCAGGCGATAGCGATCGAGCACCGGGATGGCGGTGAGGCCGCTCTCGGGGAACCACGCCTGACGCTCGCCCTTGAGGGCATTGCCGGGCGCGAAGTCGCGATCGAAGCGGAAGGCGCGACCGGCCATCGGCTCGGGGCCGCTGGCTTCGAGCTTCCAGTTGACGATCTCGAGCGGCTCGTCGAGCTGGATCGAGGAGAACACCGCGCCATAGGCCTTGGCGAAGGCGTCGGCGAGGCCGGCGGGCGTGGTGCCGGCGTCAATCTCGAGTTCGTAGCCCTGGCCTTCGTAGCGCATGTCGAGGCGGCGCTCGATGGTGACCGCATCGCCGGTGATGCCGGCTTCGGCGAGGATGTCGCGGGCGTTGCGCTCCATGGCGGCGAAGGCATCGGCATAAGCGGCATCGTCGAGGGCGGCGAGGCGCTGACGCTGCGAGCGGGCGAATTCGAAGGAGAACGGGCTGCGCAACAGGCCGAGCGCCGACATCACGCCGGCCCCCGGTGGCAGGACGACGCGCGGCACGTTGAGCTTGGCGGCAATGCGCACGGCATGGGCCGGACCGCTGCCGCCGAAGGCGACCATACTGGACCGGCGATAGTCGAAGGCGCGCTCGGAGGCATGGATGCGGAAGGCGCTGGCGACGCTTTCGCACACGGCTTCGTGGATGCCCCAGGCGGCGCGGAAGGTCTCGATGCCGAGTGGGCCGGCGATCTTGCTGTCGATGGCGGCGCGGGCCGCGGCGAGATCGAGCCCCATCTTGCCGCCAAGGAAGGAGGCGGCGTCGTAATAGCCGAGGACAAGGTTGGCGTCGGTGAGCGTTGGCTCGGTGCCGCCGCGGCCGTAGCAGGCGGGGCCCGGCTTGGCGCCGGCGCTGCGCGGGCCGACACCGATGACGCCGCGCTCATCGACGGCGGCGATGGAGCCACCGCCGGCGCCGATCTCGATCATGTCGATGACGGGCGCCTTGGCGGGCAGGCCGCTGCCGGCCTTGAACTCATGCACGCGGGCGACTTCGAGTTCGTATTTGCGCAGCGCCCTGCCCTCGCGGACCAGCGCGCCCTTGGCGGTCGTGCCGCCCATGTCGAAGGAGAGCAGATTGCCGATGCCGCCGATCTTGCCGTGATGCGCCGACATCAGCGCGCCAGCGGCGGGACCGGATTCGAGCAGGCGGATGGGGAAGCGGCGGGCGGTGGCCTGGGTGACCATGCCGCCGCTCGAGGTCATGATGTAGAACTGGCCGGTGAAGCCGATGGCGGCGAGGCGCTCGTCGATATGCGCGATGTAGCGGTTCACCAGCGGCTGGACGTAGGCGTTCATGGTCGCCGTGGTCCAGCGTTCATATTCGCGAACGTAGGGGAAGACTTCGGCCGAAGTGGAAACCAGCAGAGCGGGGAAAGCGTCGCGCACGAAACGCGCCGCTTCCTGCTCGTGGCTGTCATTGGCGTAGGAGTTGAGGAAGCAGATGGCGAGCGCTTCGATCTGCTCGTTGTTCACAAGGTCGCGCACGGCGGCGATGACCGCGTCGGCATCGAGCTGCTCGCTGGGCTGGCCGTCGAAGCCGATGCGCTCGGTGATCTCGCGGCGGCGGCTGCGGGGGACGACGGGCTGCGGATAGGCGAGACGCAGGTCGAACAGGTCGTAGCGGCGCTCGCGGCCGATATCGAGAATGTCGCGCATGCCCGCGGTGACGAGCATGCCGGTGCGGGTGCCCTTGCGCTCGATCAGCGCGTTGGTGACGAGGGTGGTGCCATGCACCAGCGTCGAGATGTCGGCGATGTCGACATTGCCCGCCTTGAGCAGCGCATCGACGCCGGCGAGGACTGCATCGGAGGGGTCGTCGGGCGTGGTCAGGAGCTTGTGCAAGGTGACGGCGCCCGTCGCCTCATCCACGAGCACGCAATCGGTAAAAGTGCCCCCGATGTCTACTGCGATACGATGCACGGCCCCTGCTCTCCTCATCCGTCGATGGGCGGCATGGGGCCTAAAACCGGCTGTGCTGTCAAAGACTTGGTGTGTCGAGATTTTCGCGTGAAAGTGGGCCCAGTTTCGAGCCTCGGCCCGATTAGTCGGTGCTGCGCAGGCTCGAGAACCAGCTCATCAGCTCGGCGCCGTTGCGCAGGTCGAGCGCTTTCATCAGGCGGGCCCGATGGGCCTCGATGGTGCGGCGCGACAGGCCGATCTCGACGGCGATCTCGGCATTGGTCTTGCCCTGCGCGATCTGAGCGAGGATCTGCTGCTGGCGCTCGGTGAGGACCACGCCGACCTTGCCGACCGGGCGAGCGATGGGCTGGAAGCAATAGAGAGCGCGCTCGAACGGATCGTCCTGCGCGGCGAGGCTGCGGCCATGCACGCGGCACCAGAAGCGCTCGCCGTTGAAGCGGGCCATGACGCGCTCGTCGCGATAGATGCGCGGGCCGCCGAAATTGGCGGCCCATTGCTCGCCGCGATTGATGAAATCGCCGATCTCGGGATAGAGCCGCGCGAAGCTGCGATCGACGATGTCGGCGCGGCTCGAGGCGAAGAGCGTGGCGAAGGCGTCGTTGCAGTCGCGGATGATGCGGTGGGTGGCGTAGACCATCGGCACCGGCATGTCGGCGAGCGCGAAGAACGGGCCGGAGGGGGCTGTTGATGGTGGGGGTCTTTTCGCCATTTGCAGTAAAAATACTACTCTATGCGGTCGAGCCGCAAGCCGTAGAATTCGCGGGCGTGTGGAGGAAATGAGATGCGGAATGTGGTGATCGTGGCAGCGCGGCGCACGCCGATCGGCTCGCTGAATGGCGGGCTGTCGACGCTGGCGGCGCATGAGCTTGGCGCGGTGGCGATCAAGGCGGCGGTGGCCGATGCGGGCATCGATGCGAACGAGATCAGCGAGACGATCCTCGGCCAGGTGCTGACGGCGGGCGCGGGCATGAACCCAGCGCGGCAGGCCGCGCGGGCGGCGGGGCTACCCGATGCGGCGCCGGCGGCGCTGGTCAACCAGGTGTGCGGCTCGGGGCTGCGCGCGGTGGCGCTCGGGGCGCAACAGATCATGACCGGCAGCGCCGAAATGGTGATTGCCGGCGGGCAGGAAAGCATGTCGAACGCGCCGCATGTGGCGTCGATCCGCGCCGGCAAGAAGCTCGGCGATCTGAGCCTGCGCGACACCGTCATGAGCGACGGGCTGAGCGACGCATTCTACGGCTATCCAATGGGCAACACGGCCGAGAACGTGGCGCGGCAGTATGGGCTTTCGCGCGCGGCGCAGGATGAATTCGCGGCCGCCTCGCATGCGAAGGCCGTGGCGGGCAATTTCGAGGGCGAGATTGCGCCGGTGACGATCGAGACGCGCAAGGGCGCGCAGCTTGTCGAGCGTGACGAGCACATCAGGCCCGAGACGAGCGTGGAGACGCTGGCGAAGCTGAAGCCGGCCTTCGCGGCCGATGGCACGGTGACCGCCGGCAATTCGTCGGGCATCAATGATGGCGCGGCGGCGCTGGTGCTGATGGACGAAGCGGCGGCGCGCCAGCGCGGCCTCAGGCCGCTGGCCCGGATTGCGGGCTGGGCGCATGCGGGCATTGATCCGCAGGTGATGGGGCTGGGGCCGATCCCGGCGACCCTGAAGCTGCTGGAGCGGCTGGGCTGGCGCGCCGACAGCGTCGATCTATGGGAGATCAACGAGGCTTTCGCGGCGCAGAGCCTCGCTGTCGTGACCGAGCTCGGCATCGATGCGGGCCGCGTCAATGTGAATGGCGGCGCGGTGGCGCTGGGCCATCCGATCGGCGCGTCGGGGGCGCGCGTGCTGGTGACGCTGCTGCATGCGATGCGGCGGCGCGCGGCGCCGCGCGGCGTGGCGACGCTGTGCATCGGTGGCGGCATGGGCATTGCCCTGGCGGTGGAACATGTCTGACGCGCCCGAGATTTTGTGGACGCCGGATGCGGCGAAGGCGGCCGAAAGCAGCATGGCGCGGTTTGCACGCGCGGCCGGGTTCGTGCCCGGCGACGTGGCAGCGCTGCATCGCTGGTCGGTAGAGGAGCCAGCGGCGTTCCATGCGCTGCTGTGGGACCATACCGGCATTATCGGCGAGAAGGGCGATGTCGCGGTCCGCACGGGCGCGACGCTGCGCGACACGCGGTTCTTCCCCAATGCGCGGCTCAACTATGCCGAGAATCTACTGCGGGAACCGGACGAGCGGCTGGCGATCATCGCGCATCGCGACGACGGTACGCGACGGGCGCTGACGCGGCGGCAATTGTACGATCTGGTGTCGCGGATCGCGCAGGCGCTGCGGGCCGAAGGCGTCGGACCGGGCGACCGCATTGCGGCGATCGTCACCAATGATATCGAGGCCATCGCTACCTATCTCGCCAGCGCCGCGATCGGCGCGATCTGGGCGTCGTGTTCGCCCGATTTCGGACCGGCCGGCGCGAGCGACCGGCTGACGCAGATCGAGCCGAGCGTGCTGGTGGCCGTGCCGAGCTACGGCTATGCGGGCAAGAGCTTCGAGACGAGCGCGAGCATCGAGGCGGTGGCCGCGGCGGAGTCGGTGCGGAAGATCGTGCTGCTGGGCGCGAAGACTCGCGACTATGGCAAGGCGTCGGTGGCGCTCGACGACTGGCTGGCGCCGTTCGCGCCGGGGCCGATCGATTTCCACCGGCAGGACTTTCACGCGCCGATGGCGATATTGTTCTCGTCGGGGACGACGGGCAAGCCGAAATGCATCGTGCATAGCGGTGGCGGGCTGCTGCTGCAGCACAAGAAGGAACAGCAGCTGCATTGCGATTTGAGCGCCAATGATACGCTGTTCTATTACTCGACCTGCGGCTGGATGATGTGGAACTGGCTGGTGAGCGGTCTCGCTTCGGGCGCGACCATTGTCAGCTATGACGGCAACCCCGCCTACCCCAAGAGCGACCGGCTGGCCGACCTCATCGATTCCGAGCGCATCACGGTGTTCGGCACGTCGGCCAAATATATCGACTCGAGCAACAAGGGCGGCTGCGCGCCGAAGACGACGCATACGCTGGCGAGCCTCCGGATGATCCTTTCGACCGGCTCGCCGCTGCTGCCGCAGAATTTCGACTACATCTACCAGTCGTGGAAAGCGGATGTGCATCTGGGGTCGATCTCGGGCGGCACGGATATCTGTGGCTGCTTCCTCGGCGGCAATCCGCTGCTGCCGGTGCGGCGCGGCGAAATGCAGGGGCCGATGCTGGGGATGGACGTGGCCGTGCTCGACGCGACGGGCAAGAAGGTCATCGGGCAGACGGGCGAACTGGTGTGCCGCAATGCGCATGTGTCGATGCCGGTGGGCTTCTGGGGCGATGATGATGGCAGCCGCTATCGCGCCGCCTATTTCGAGCGCTTCGAGGGGCTGTGGGCGCATGGCGATTTCGCGGAAGAACGGGAGTCCGGCGGCTTTGTGATCCAGGGGCGGTCGGACACGACGCTCAACCCGGGCGGGGTGCGGATCGGCACGGCGGAAATCTACCGGCAGGTCGAGACGATCCCCGATGTGCTCGAAGCGGTGGCGGTCGGGCAGGACTGGCAGGGCGACCAGCGCGTGGTGCTGTTCATCCGGCTGCGCGAAGGCGTGACGCTGGGCGAGGAGCTCGAAAAGCTGATCCGCTCGCGCATCCGCAGCGGCGCGACGCCGCGGCATGTGCCGGCGCGGATCATGACCGTGGCGGAGATCCCGCGGACCCGGTCGGGCAAGATTTCGGAGATCGCGGTGCGCGACACGATCCATGGGCGGCCGATCGGCAATGATACGGCGCTGGCCAATCCGGAATGCCTTGCGGCCTATCGCAACCTGCCCGAACTGGCGCACTGACCCCGGACGGCGGGGCTTTCCCCGCCCTGCCCGGCCACAGCCGGTTTGACGCAGGGAGGGCGGGAGAATCCCACTTGCGCCATGTTGTTATAACGTCATAACCTGCTTTCGTTCGTCGGCATCGTGCGATGGACAAAGCAAGGGAGACTTCAACATGCACATGTTCCGGGCCTTCGCGCGTGCCAGCGGCACCGTCGCGGTCCTTCTGAGCGGCACCGCCCTCGTCCAGGCGGCGGATGTGTCGTTCCTCACCCACTGGGCCCCGGACACGGTGGCCAAGCTGGAAGCTGCGGCCGCGACCTATACGGCCAGCCACCCCGACACCAAGATCACCGTCCGCGCGGTGCCGTTCGGCGATCTGCTGACGACGCTGCGTACGTCGGGCGGCGGCGCTGACGGCGCCACCATTGCCGGCATCTACGACGCCTGGCTGCCGGACCTCGCCAAGGACGGCCTCGTGGCGGCGCTGCCGGAAGCTGCCGCTGCCGACGCCGCAACGGCCTGGCCGGCGGGCGTGCTCGGCGCTGCCTCGATCGGCGGCACCGTCTATGGCTTCCCGAACGAGATCAACGTCTACGCGCTGAACTACAACAAGCGCCTGTTCGCCGAAGCCGGCATTGCCGACGCGCCCAAGACATGGGACGAATTCCTCGCCGCGGCCGAAAAGCTGACCGACAAGTCGAAGGGCCAGCAGGGCTTTGGCCTGATCAATTCGTGGGCGGCCGGCGTGCTGCACCCGTTCTCGTCGCTGCTGGTTTCCAATGGCGGCGACCTCGTCGTCGACGGCAAGCCGGTGCTCGACAGCAAGCAGGCGACCGAGACGTTCGAGCTCTATGAGAAGCTGATCAAGAACGGCTATTCCGACCCGGCGATGGCCACGGCCGACGCCAACACCACCGGCCCGTTCCTCGACAGCTTCGTGTCGGGCAAGACCGGCATGATCATCATGGCGAACTGGTGGGAATCGGCGCTCAAGGCCGGCATGGGCGACGCCTTTGCCGATATCGCCACGGCCCCGATCCCGGTCGGCCCGTCGGGCACCGAGGCGCGCTCGATCTCCTATTCGTGGATGACCGTGGTCAACGCCAAGGCTTCGGCCGACGAGCAGGCCGCCGCGTTCGACTTCCTGTCGTGGCTTAACGGTCCGGAATCGGGCCCGAACGGCGCTTCGGCGATGGCCGAAATCCTCGTGTCGATGGGCATCCTGCCGTCGCGCACCTCGGACGTTGCCGCCTATGCCGACCAGCTGGCCAGCGACCCGTTCCTGACCGGCTACACGTCGACGCTTGCCAACGCCAAGGGCTTCCCCGTGGTGCTGGGCGGCCAGGAGTTCTCGGAATCGCTGCAGAAGACGCTTGAAGCGGTGCAGTTCGGCCAGCTCTCGGCTGCCGATGCGCAGGCGACGGCGCAGGCTGACGCGGTCGAGATTCTCGAGCGCAACGCGAAGTAAACTCAGGTTCCTCCCGAACCTCGCCAGGCGGGATTTTTCCGCCTGGCAATTTCCTCCAGCCTACGGTTCTTCTCCCCAATGCAGTTCAGTCAGCACCGATCGGCGTTCTTCATGCTGGCGCCAGCGACGCTCCTGCTCGGGGTGTTCATCATCGTGCCGATGCTGCTGACGATCTGGCTGTCGTTCCATGAATGGTCGACGCAGACCGGCTTCGAGACGGCGACCTTTGTCGGGCTGCAGAATTTCTTCGACATTTTCGCCGGCAATTCGGTGGGCCGCGACTTCAAGGCGGCGCTGCTCAATACTGGCATCTACACGCTCGCCTCGGTGGTGGTGATCCTGCCGCTGTCGGTGCTGCTGGGCCTGTTGGTGCACCAGAAGCTGGCGCCGGGCGGCATCTTCCTGCGCACCGTGCTGTTCGCGACCTATATGGTGCCGATGATCGCCGTGGCGCT
Organism: Hyphomicrobiales bacterium; assembly: GCA_004144345.1. GTDB lineage: Bacteria > Pseudomonadota > Alphaproteobacteria > Rhizobiales > Devosiaceae > Devosia_A. Next base: position 24,799 of record SEEL01000026.1, on the reverse strand, counting down.
GGTGTTCTCAAAGCTCTATTCGCCCAGCGAAGGGCCGATCAACCAGATGCTGGGCTGGATCGGCATTCCACCGCAGACGTGGCTGAGTGCGCCGCAGACGGCGCTGGGCTCGATCGTCTTGCTCAATGTGTGGCAGCAGATCGGCTATTTCACCGTGCTGGCGGTGGCCGGGCTGACGCAAATTCCGGATTCGCTCTATGAGGCGGCCAAGATCGATGGCGCGAGCCCACTGCAGCGTTTCTGGTCGATCACCCTGCCGATGCTGGCCAATACGCTGCTGTTCTCGTCGGTGATCGCGATCATCAATGCCGTGCAGGTGTTCGAGCCGGTGGCGCTGATCACGCAGGGCGGGCCGGTGAACTCGACCAATGTGCTGACCTACCATATCCGCCGCGTCGGTATCGAGCGGGCGCAAGGCGGGCTCGGCTCGGCCATGGCGGTGACGCTGATGTTGTCGCTGATCGTCGCGATCACGGCGCTGTTCGCCTTCTTCCGGTCGCGCGAAGGGAAGAGCGCATGAGCACCATTGCCGCCGACCGCCGCCCGATCGAACGCCCGCGCCTGCGGTTGAAGCCGGGCGCCGCGCTGCTGACGCTGCTGATCATCGTGATCGCCGTCATCGCCGCGTTCCCGCTGGCCTGGATGGTAATGTCGAGCCTCAAGACGCCGGCCGAGACGATGCAGGTGCCGCCGGTGTGGCTGCCGGCGACGCCCAATCTCGACGCCTATGCGCAGGTGTCCGACGTGATCGGGCTCGGGCGGTCGTTCTTCAACTCGGCAGTGATCGCGCTAGTGACGACGGTGGCGATCATCGTGACGAGCCTGATGGCGGGCTATGCGTTCGCCAAATACCAGTTCAAGCATCGCGAGGCGCTGTTCGCGATCCTGATCGCGACGATGTTCCTGCCGCCGATCGTGACGCTGATCCCGCTCTACCGCATCACCGGCTATCTCGGGCTCAATGGCAGCCTCGCGGGCGTGCTGGTGCCCAATCTCGCCAACGCCTTCGGCATCTTCCTGATGCGGCAGTTCATCAAGGGCGTGCCCGATGAACTGATCGAGGCGGCACGGGTGGATGGCTCGTCCGAACTGCGCATCCTGTTCCAGATCGTGGCGCCAGCGGTGCTGCCGGCGATCGCGGCGCTGACGCTGTTTGCCTTCGTCTATCACTGGAACAGCTATCTGTGGCCGCTGACGGTGCTGCAGGGCAATGCGGACGCCTATCCGCTGGTGATCTCACTGTCGCGACTGCTCAGCTACAATCGCGGCGCGCTGAATACGGGTCTCGTGATGGCCGGCGCGACGCTGGCGGTGCTGCCGCCGGTGCTGTTGTTCGTGATGCTGCAACGGTTCTTCGTCGACTCGATTGTCTCGTCGGGGGTGAAGGGATGAGCGCGCAGGTTCTCGCCATCGATCTGGGCGGTACGCGCTGTCGCGCCGGGCTCGCGGATCTTGCCAATCCGGCGGCGGTGGAATCGGTCGGAGACTGGGCGGCGCCGACGACGCGTAGCGCGTTCCTGACGCTGCTGTCGAAGCAAATAGCCGAGCATGGCGCGACGCATCTGGGCATCGGCATTCCGGGGCTGGCGCGCGGCAGCGTGTGCCGCTGGGTACCGAATTTGCCCTATCTCGACGGGCTCGACCTCGCCGAAGCGTTTCCCGACATCACCATCGGGCTCGGCAATGATGCGCAACTGGCGCTGCTGGCGGAAGTGGCGGCCGGCGCGGCAGTCGGGCTCAATGACGCCATTCTCCTCGCCATCGGCACGGGTATTGGTTCGGCCGTGCTGACGGGCGGCAGGATTGTCGCCGGCAGCAATGGCGGCGCCTGTTCGTTCGGCTGGGCGGCGGCCGATCTCGATGATCCGGGTGAGGATCGCAGCGGCTGGCTGGAGCGACAGGCATCGGGCCGCGCGCTCGATGCGGCGGCGCATGGGCTTGGGCTCGAAGATGGTACGGCGCTGGTCGCAGCGGCGCGGGCGGGCAATGCCGAAGCGCGCGCAGCGCTGGCGGTGCCGATGCACGCGCTGGGCACGACGCTCGCCGGGGCCGTCGCGCTGCTCGACCCGGAAGCCGTGATCCTTGCCGGGGGCGTGGCTGCGTCGTTCGACGTGCTGGCGCCGCTGGTGCTCGATGCGCTGCAGTGGCAGCTGCCGCCGCATCTGCGCGCAATCGAACTCAGGCCCGGGCAGTTCGGCCCGAAAGCGGGATTGGTGGGCGCGGCGGTGGCCGGCGCCCGCGGTCCGTCATGGAGGAACGACAATGGCTGAAGCGACTGGCCTGCAGCGGCCCGACCGCCGCCGCCCCGAGCCGCTGTGGCACCAGGCGGAGATGGTACTGCGTTCCTTCATCGAGCGCGGCGAATGGACATCGGGGTCGCAGATCCCGACCGAAGACAGACTGTGCGAGATGCTGGGCATTTCGCGGATCACGGTGCGCCATGCGCTGCGCAATATCGAGGAAGCCGGACTGTTGCGGCGCGAGCATGGGCGCGGGACCTTCGTGCGCTCGGCGACCGTGGTCGCCGGTGTGCGCGGCCTCACCAGCTTCACCGACGAAATGCGGACGCTGGCGCTCGCCGCGAGCACCCGGCTGATCGAGGCGCATCGCGTGCCGGCGAACGAAGAGATGGCGGATGCGCTCGAGATCGCGCTGGGCGAACCGGTGGTGCAACTGAAGCGCCTCAGGCTCGGCAACGGCCTGCCCATCGGTATCCAGACCAGCCATCTGCCGGAAGCGCGGGTGCCGGGGCTCTATGACGATGCCGGCAATGTGCAGTCGCTCTATGCCTGGCTCAAGGAGCGCTGCGAGATCATCCCGGTCAAGGCCAAGGAAGTCTATCGCGTCGGCAGTGTCGATGCGGCGGATGCCGAGATCATCCAATTGCCGGCGGGAACGCCGGCCTTCGAGGTCGAACGTATCGCCTTCGATGCGAGGGGGCCGTTCGAATATGCCCTCTCCACCATGCGCGCGGACCGCTACGAGATCCGCTCCACCCTCTATGTCTGACCCTGAAAGGCACTCCCCCATGTCTACGCTCTACATTTCCAAACTGGCGGCCATCGCCGAGAAGGCGGCGGCCGGCAACGAAGCGGCGTTCGAAGCCGCATCGAACGCCATGAGCGCCACGCTCGCCAACAAGGGCCTCGTCCATCTCTATGGTTCGGGCCACTCGGTGCTGCCCGTGCAGGAAACCTATCCGCGCTACGGTTCCTATGTCGGCTTCAATCCGCTAACCGACCCGCGCCTGATGTGGCACAACATCCTGGGCGCCGGCGGCGTGCGCGAGCTGCTGTGGCTCGAGCGTACCGAGAACTATGCCGACAAGTTCCTCGACCACCAGCCGCTCAATGCCGGCGACACGATCGTGATCTTCGGCCATTCGGGCAGCAATGCCTCGGGCATCGACACGGCGCTCTATGCCAAGGAACGCGGCATGACGGTGATCGCCATCACGGCGACGTCGAACGCGTCGAAGCCGGCCACGCACAGCTCGGGCAAGCGCCTGCCGCATGCGGCCGATATCGTGATCGACACCGGCTCGCCGGTGGAAGACGCGATTGTCGCCGTGAAGGGCTGGAGCCGTCCGGTCGCCGGATCGTCCACCGTGCTCGCCATGATGATGATGCATGAGTTGGTGGCGCGCACGGCGCAGAAGCTGGCCGACCAGGGCGTCGAGCTGCCGGTCTTCGCCTCGCCGACCATTGCCGGCGTGACGCTGCACGATACCGACATCATCTACGGCCAGTATCGCGAGCGCATGCTGGACGCGCAGCAGAAGCATCTGCCGCAGTTCAAGAAGTCCATGGCCAAGCAGGGCTAAGGAGTGTACCCGGGCGGGAGCTGACCCTGCCGCCCGGGACCATTTGACTGATGAGTGACCTCACCGCCTATAGCGGCGCCCGCATTTTCGATGGCGCGACCTGGCATGATGACGCCACGCTCGTCGTCGAGGGCGACCGCGTGGTTGCCATCGGGCCGGCGCCCGACGGCGCGGTGAAGATCCCCCTGCCCGGCGGCATGATTGCGCCGGGTTTTCTCGATTTGCAGGTCAATGGGGGTGGCGGCCATCTGGTCGGCCCCAACACCGGCGCCGACGATCTGGCGATGGTGTGCGATGTGCATGCCCGCTTTGGCGTGACGGGGCTACTGCCGACGCTGATTACCGACACGGCCGAGGTGACGGACCGGGTGCTGGCGGCGGGTGCCGCGGCGACGCAACGAGGCGCGCCAGGTTTTCTTGGGCTGCATCTCGAAGGCCCGCATCTGAGCAAGGCGCGCAAGGGCGCGCATGATCCGCAATTGATCCGTGCGATGGATGAGACCGACCTCGTGCGGCTCGAGCGCGGCCGCGCGGCGTTGCCGCATCTCAAGGTGACGGTGGCGCCCGAGAGCGTGACGCCGGAGCAGATCGCGCGGCTGGTGAAGGCCGGCATCGTGGTGAGCCTCGGCCATACGGATTGCTCGTTCGAGACGGCAGCGGCGGCGATCCGCGCCGGGGCGAGCATGGCGACGCATCTGTTCAATGCGATGAGCCAGATGGGCAATCGCGACCCCGGCATGGTGGGCGCGGTGCTGCATCACGGCACGGTGTCGGCGGGCCTCATCGCCGACGGCATTCATGTGCACCCGGCGAGCATCGGCGTGGCGCTGCGCGCCAAGGCCGGCCCGGGGCGCATCTTCCTCGTCTCCGATTCAATGTCGCAGGCGGGCACCGACCTGACGAGCTTCGAGCTCAATGGCCGGACGATCCACCGGCGCGACGGCGCGCTGCGGCTCGATGACGGCACGCTGGCCGGCGCCGACCTCACGATGGACGAGGCGCTGCGCTACACGCACTTCACCTACGGGCTCGACCTCGGCGAGACGCTGCGGATGGCGACGGCGTATCCGGCGGCCGCGATCGGCAGTGCGACCGGCCGCCTGGTGCCGGGCGCGATTGCCGATTTCGTGCTGCTGAGCGACGCCGTCGAAATCGCCGGCGTCTGGCGTTGGGGCGTTCGCGCCTAGCCCTTCACCGCGCCGGCCGTCATGCCGGCGACGATCTGCCGGTTGAAGAAAATGTAGACGAGCAGCGGCGGTATGGTGATCAGCAGGATGTTCATGAAGAGCAGGTTGAACTGCGTGCTGAACTGGCTCTGGAAATTGTAGAGCGTCAGCTGCACGGTGACGTTTTCCTTGCCCGGCAGATAATAGAGCGGGTTGGTGAAATCGTTGAAGATGGCCACCGACTGGACGACGATCACGGTGATCACCACGGGCCTGAGCAGCGGCAGGATGACCGAGAAGAAGAGACGCAACGGACCGGCGCCGTCGATGATGGCAGCTTCGTCCAGTTCGCGCGGCACCGAGGCGATGAAGGCCCGGAACAGCAGCACAGAGAAACTGAGGCCGTAGGCGACCTCGATCAGGATCATGCCATGCATGGTCTTGAACAGATTGATGCCCTGCAGCACCCAGATGGTGGGCACGACGGCCGGGGGAATGATGAGCCCGGCCAGGACGAAGAAATTGGCGATGCCGCTCCAGCGCGACGGACGGCGCTGCAGCACGAAGCCGACCATGGCGCCGAAGATCACCAGCAGCGTGACGCTGGCGACGGTGAGAATGGTGGAATTGATGAAGGCCGTGACCAGCATGTAGTCGCGGGTCTGCACGACGGCGACGAGGTTGTCCCACAGCTGCCAGTTCACCGGCAGGTCGAAATTGCGCAGCGAGGCCTGCTTGCGGTCCTTCATCGACATCAGAATGATGAAGGCGAAGGGCACGAGGAAGACCACCACCGACGCAACGATGGCAATGCCCCCTACCCAGTAGCGGCGGGCATGGTTCATTCTTCGACCTCGCGCCGGTTGAGGAAGACGGAGATCGGGACGATGATGATGGCGACCATGACGAACAGCACGACGTTGCCCGCGGTCGAGAGGCCATAGAAGCCGGCCTGGTATTGCTTGTAGATCACCGAGGCGATTACGTCGGAGGTGAAGCCCGGACCGCCGCGGGTCATGGCCCAGATGAGATCGAAGGAGCGCAGGCCGCCAATCAGCGAGAGCGTGACGACGGTGATGGTCGCCGGCTTCAGCAGCGGTAGCGTGATCTCCCAGAAATTCTGCCAGGCGCTGGCGCCATCGATCTTGCTGGCCTCGAAATAGTCGCGCGGGATGGAGACGATGCCGGCGATGTAGATGAGCGTGGCGAGGCCAACGCCCTTCCAGACATCGACAAGCGCGACCGAGAGCAGCGCGAAGCGCGGATCGGTGAGCCAGCCCGGCCCCTTGATGCCGAACAGCGAGATGGCTTCGTTGATGATGCCGTTGGTGGGATGCATCATCACGGTGAAGGTGATGCCGACGCCGATGGTGGAGACCAGCGTGGGGAAGAAGACGACGGCGCGCAGATAGCCGCGACCGATGATGTCGGAGGTCAGCAGCAGAGCCAGCAGCGTGCCGAGCACGACCTTGAGGCCGGAGGTCACGAAGCCGTAGATGAGGGTGTTGACCAGTCCCTTGACGAGGAACGGCTCGCGAAAGAACTGCGCGAAATTGTCGAGGCCGATGAACTGCGCTTCAAACAGGGTCCAGCGCGTGAGGCTGAAGAACAGCGAGGCGATGGTCGGGAAGAGGAACAGCACGCCATAGATGATCGCGGCGGGCAGGAAGAACCAGGTCGGATAGGCGCTCTTGACGCGACGCAGATTGTCCGGCGCCGGACGCGGTGCGGCGCTTGCTTCGATGGCTACCGACATACGCCTCACTCTCCCAGGAAGGCTCGCACCCGGTTGCCCGGGTGCGAGGTCAGTGTGTCAGGATCAGTTCCAGCCGGGAAGACCGAGCTGCATGGCCTGCTTCTTGACGTCTTCGTCGTAGAGCGCGGCGGCTTCGGCAGCCGGGCGGATGCCCGAGCCGACTTCGACCGTGATCTGCTCGAGCGCCGGGCCCTTGATGGGCGAGAGGAACTCGAGGGCAGGCGCCGTGCCGCCTTCCGTCTGGAAGTACGGCAGCAAGTCGGCGACGGCAGCCGGCACGTCGGCGGGCAGTTCGCAGCCCTTGATCAGGTACGGACCGGTGGCGCCGTTGGCGGACGTCCGCGCATCGCAGCCCTTAGTGCTGGCGATGAAGGAGACGAACTTCTTGGCTTCTTCCGGGTGCTGGGTGGTCTTGGAGATATAGACCGCGGCCGGCATCCAGACGGTCAGGCCGTTGGAGCTCGCATCAGGGCCCGGGATGGCGAAGAAGCCGACATCCTGCAGGTTCTCGGGATAGTTCTGAGAGATACCACCGATGGCGAAAGTCAGCATCGGGTAGTGCGCGCCCTCACCGGTAGCAACCATGCGCAGGCCGTCATCGAACACGGCCGCCGCAAAGTCCTCGTTGAGGTAGCCGGCCTTGAACACGTCTTCGCCGTACTGGAAGCCGGCCATGGCGGCGGGCGTCGTGGCGTACTTGGCCTTGCCGGCCGTGTAGTCGGCGGCAAAGGTCGGCACCGCCGCCTGCACGTTGTAATAGTCCGCCAGAACGAAGAGCTGGCTGGTCCAGGTGTCGCCGAAGGTCTGGATGACCGGCACCTTGCCGGCGGCCTTGACCTTCTCGTTGTTGGCCATGAAGTCGGCCCACGACTTGGGCACCGACAGACCGAGCTCGGCATAGATCTTCTTGTTGTAGAGGATGCCGCCGCCCATCGAGGCTTCTTCCGGCACGCCATAGACGCGGCCGTCGGTCGCCGTCACGACCGGCTTGAAGCTGTCGATGACATTGGCCTGGAACGGCTCGTCGGTCAGATCCATCATGGTCTGCGGCGCGTTGAGCGCCTGGAACAGCGAGCCCGCATTGTAGCGGAACACGTCGGTCATTTCGCCGGTGGCGAGGCGCGTCTTGACGATATTGTCGCCTTCGCCGCCGCCCGGACGGGTTTCGATATCGATCTTGATATCGGGGTTCTCGGCTTCGAACGCGGCCTTGAGGGCCTCGGCCGTCGCCAGATTGGTCGGGTTGTCGTCAATCAGATAGGACAGTGTCACCTGCGCCTGGGCATAGCCGGTCCCCGCCAGAAGCGAGAGCGCGGCGACGGTCGCGATGAGCGTCCGCCTCGAAGTCAAGAATGTCATTGTAGTCCTCCCGTTAGGCCGGCCTTCCGGCATTGGTGGTTCGGTCGTTCGCCGGCATTCCCTAGTTGCCGGACCTGCTGATCCGGAACGTCACATTGTGACGTCCGGGCGCGAGCAGGCTGCGCGCTTTTTCGGTGCCGTTGGAACCGAGCTGCATGCCGTCGACGACGATATCGCGATAGTCAGGCGACAGCACGAGCGTGCCGCTCGAGCCCTCGGGCACGGTAATGTCGTAGCTGACCTTGTCGCCAGCGACGGACCAGGCGGCCTCGATGCGGCCGGCGGCGGAATCGTGGGCTGCGGAGACCGGCGACAGAGCCGGGATCACGGTCGGCTCAAAGAAGATGTGCTTGAAGCCGGGCAGCGACGGGTCGGGGCTGAAGCCCGCGACGCTTTCGAACAGCCACTGGCAGACGGCGCCATAGGCATAGTGATTGTAGGAGTTCATCTGCGGCTCGAAGATCGAGCCGTCGGCCTTGATGCCGTCCCAGCGCTCCCAGATGGTGGTGGCGCCGCGCTTCACCTGAGCGAGCCAGCCCGGCACTTCTTCCTGGAGGAAGACAGCGGCGGCGAGATCGGGCTCGCCGATCTTGACCAACGCCGGCAGCAGCGCGGGCGTGCCGATGAAGCCGGTGCCGATGCGGCGGTGGGCGCGCTCGACGGTTTCCTTGAAATAGCCCTTGGCCGCTTCGAGGTGATGCGCCGGGATCAGATCGTGCAGGAAGGCCAGCGCGTAGGAGGTCTGGTCGTTGTAGCCGATACGGCCCGAGGCGGTGATGAATTCGCGCTGGAAGGCCTTCTTGATCTCTTCGGCACGCTCACGCATGCGCTTTGCCTCATCGGTCTTGCCGATGATTTCGGCAATGCGGGCGATGAGATCGGACGAGATATAGAGATAGAGGGTGGCCGCGGCGTCATCGCCGATGGTCGGATAGGGTTTGGCGAAATCGCCCTGCGGCTGCAGCCAGTCGCCGAAGGTGAAGCCCCTGCCCTCCCAGGCCGATGGCGGATGGACGATCGGGCCATTGCTGATCGACCAGACGAACTCGTTCCAGCGGAGCATGGCGTCGAAGCACTCGCTGAGGATCGCGCGGTCGCCATAGTGGGTGTAGAGCACCCAGGGGATGATGACGATGGCATCGCCCCAGCCGGTCGAGCCGTAGAACGACACTTCGTCGATGTCCCGGAACGGATCGGGCGAGACGTGCGCAATGCCGCCATCGGCATGCTGGTCGGCCATGACGTCGCGCAGATATTTGGCGAGGAAATCATGGCTGTCATTGAGGTAGCAGGCGGTACCGGCGAACACCTGCGCGTCGCCGGTCCAGCCGAAGCGCTCGTCGCGCTGCGGGCAGTCGGTGGGCACTTCGATGAAATTGCCGCGCTGCGACCAGATGGTGTTCTGGACGAGCCGGTTCACCAGCGCGCTGGCCGAGTTGAAGCTGCCTGACGGCGAGGTCGCCGAGGTGATCGGGATGGCGATGATCGAGGTGAGTTCGGCCTTGCCCTCGATGGTGACGCGGGCATAGCGGAAGCCGAAGAAGGTGAAGGTCGGCGTGTAGCGTTCCTCGCCCTCGCCGCTCAGGACATATTCGATGCGGGCTTCGGCAGTGCGGTAGTTGACGTTGTAGAAATTGCCGCCCTTGTCGAGGATTTCGGCGTGCTCGACGATGATCCTGGCGCCAGGTTCGCCGCGCACGGTGAAGCTGACATAGCCACCGATGTTCTGGCTGAAGTCGTAGACGATACGGCCTTCGGCATCCGGCGTGGCCGAAGCTGCGGCGAAGGGCTCGAGCTCCTTCACGGGGCCCGTTTCATGCGGAATGAGGCGGGCGGCATCGAAGCTGGCGACGACGGCCGAGCCATCGGTGGCCTGCAGCGCAGTCTCGCGGTTGTCGAAGATCTCGCCGAAATAGATGCCGCTCTTGAGGATGGGCAGCAGGCCGCTCTGCCAGGAGGTGTCGGACTTGAGCACGAGGGCGTTGCCGATGGTCAGCTCGGCAATGGCGCCGATCTCACTGCCCCAAGTATTGTAGGAGGCCTGTGGCGGCCGCCAGCCCATCTTCGACCGCAGCCAGCCATCGGCAAGCCAGATGTCGATGGTGTTCGCACCGGCCACCAGGAGATCGCTCACGTCATAGGTCTGGAACGACAGGCGCTTGTCGTAGACGGTCCAGCCGGGCGTCAGCTGATCATTGCCAACGCGCTTGCCGTTGATGAAAGCGCGGTAGAGGCCGAGAGCGCTGATGCGCAGCGTCCCGGCCCCGCCCACGGAGGAAAGCGTGAAATTCTTGCGCAGGAAGGAAGCGCGGGTGCCGACGCCCTGATCGGTCAATGGCCGGATCATCTGCGCCGGCCACGGAGCCGAATTTTCGGACAAAGCGGCTCCGCCGGCCGCGAGCATCGCGTCGTTCAAGATATTCCTCCCTGTGGGCCTTTTGGCCCGCCGATGCCTCATGTGCATCGTTCTGTTTATCGTTCTACGTAAACCGTTCTACGCGCGCTTTACAACCCCCATTCGCTCAGCAGCGAACAACTTCCCTCATTATCGCGCAGCTTCGGGCAATATCGCTCAGTTCGACGCGGCAGCGGCGATTTGATATGACGGGTGCCAGCAGGGGGTGTTGGTGGCAATTCCGACGCAGAAGCAGCGGGTTACGATCCGCACAGTGGCAGAGGACGCCGGGGTATCGGTGGCGGCCGTGTCAAAGGTGCTGCGCGATGCCTATGGCGTCAGCGATGCGCTGCGCGGCCGCGTGCAGGCATCGATTGCCAAGCTCGGCTATCGCCCGCATGCTGCGGCGCGCGGCATGCGCGGGCAGACCTATACGCTCGGCCTGCTGATGCCGGACCTGCACAACCCGTTCTTTGCCGACATCCTCGAAGGCGTGAATACGGCGCTGCAGCGCAGCCAGTACCAGCCGCTGCTGGGCGTCAGCGATTCAGCGGCCGGGACCGAACTGGCGCTTATCGATGCGATGGCCGACCGGCAGATGGACGGGATCATCCTGATCGGGTCGCGCCTGCCCATCAATGAGCTTGAACGCGTGGCCTCGCGTATTCCGATCGTGGTGATCGCCCATCATCCCATCGGCGAGCCAGACTTCGACACGGTCAACAATGACGACCGGCTTGGCGCGACGCTGGTGGTGCAGCATCTGGTGGCAGCGGGCTTCAAGCATGTCGCTTATCTCAGCCAGGAGTTGGGGGCGCACAATTCCGACACGATGGTGACCACCCAGCGCGAGATCGGCTACCGGGCGGCGATGCACGAGGCTGGCCTGTCGCGGAACATCCAGGTGGTGCATGCGGGACAGACCTCACGCGAGGCACAGAATGCCGCGCGGCAAATGCTCGAGGCGCGCCACCCTCCGGATGCGATTTTCTGCTGGACCGACTTCATTGCCCTCGAAGTGCTGAGCGTGGCGCGCGACATGGGACTGGATGTGCCCGGCGATCTGGCGATCGTGGGCTATGACAATACCTGGTACTGCGACCTGGCGCAGAACGCGCTGACCAGCATCGACCAATCGGGCCAGGTGCTGGGGCTGCAGGCGGCGCGGCTGTTGATCGAGCGGATCAAGGGGCGGACGCAGGCCGAGCATTATGTGGTGACGCCGCGCCTTGTGGCGCGCCGGAGCACGCAGCCGGGCAGCTAGCCCACCGTTCTACTGATCGTGCGTCCAGCCGAGGAGGCGCTCGGCCTTGCTGCTGTCGAAGAAGCTGGCGGTGCCGGTAAACTCACCACGAACCGGGACCTCGGGAAAGTACTCGGCGGCCAGATCGCGGCTCGGACGATCATGCGTGCTGTCCCGGCCGGTGATGTAGAACACTTCATGGCCGGTGAACTTGCCCTCGACCGCCAGAAGCGCGGCGCGGGCCGCGGCATCGAGCCCGGTGTAGCCCCACAGATGCTTGGCGAGATCCGGGAGGGGGCGGTTGAAATTGGCCGCGGCCTTCGCCTTGTCGGGCACCACCCAGTGAAAGCGAAGGCTGGCGATCGACAGATTGTCGTAGCGCCGCGCGAACGTGTCGGCCTGCTGCTCGCAGATCCATTTCGACAGGCTGTAGGGGTCCTCGGCATAAGTCGGGTGCCGCTCATCGAGCGGGAAGTAGTCGTATCTTGGCGCCCGGCTGTAGGAGAGGCCGATGGCGTTGACGCTCGAGGCCTGACAGATGCGGGTGATCCCCGTTGCGACGGCGGCGCGCAGCGCGTTGTAGCTGGTCACCACATTGTTGTTGTGGACGGTGTGATCCGGATCGCGAAACGGAAACGGGATCGCGGCCATGTGGATGAGCGCATCGCAGCCAGCGAAGGCGCGCAGCAGCGCCTCATAATTCGTCATGTCCTTGACGAGGTAGCGAACGCCCGGGACCTTTTTCTTCGGCCGGACACGATCAATGCTGATGACGCTGTCGCCGCGCGCAGCCGCGCGCTCGACGATGGCGGAGCCGACAGTGCCGCTGCCGCCCGTGATCGCGATCTTCATGGCGTGCCGTAGACCGCTTCCTGGAGGCCGCGGATGTAGCCGATGGCGTAGAGGCGGCCAAAGGCGGAGTAGCCTGCGTTGGAATTGCTGTCGCCTTCAACGGTCGGCACGTGGTCGGGCCGGAGCACGCCATCAAAGCCGACGTCCTTATAGGCCTGCATGCAGGCCAGCATGTCGGTCTTGCCGGCATCGTGCCAGGTCTCGCGGAACTGCGTCGGCACGCCTTCGACGTCGCGGAAATGGACGAACGAGATCTTCTTGCCGAAGCGCCGGATCTCGGCCGGCAGATCGTCGGTCATCAGCGTGAAATTGCCCTGGCAGAGCGTGATGGTGTTCATATCGCTCGGCACCATTTCGAGCAGCCGGTGATAATTGGGGATGGTCCGCATGATGCGGCTGACGCCCCGGATGGGCGTGATCGGCGGATCGTCGGGGTGCATCGACATCTTGACGCCGGCCCGTTCGGCGACCGGCAAGGTGCGGCGCAGGAAATAATCGAGATTGGCCCAGAGCTCGTCTTCGCTGATTGGCGGGTTCGAGGTGAGATCGGCCGGGACATCGTTGGCGTCGAAGCTGGTGACGACCGAGCCACCGCGCGAGGGGGTGGCAAGATTGGTGCGCAGCCAGTTGAAATCGGTCATCCACTCGTAGCACCAGACCGGGATACCGAGCTTGCCCATGTTCTCGAGCAGGGTACAGACGGCATCGATCTCCTCGTCCCTGCCCGCAAGGCCGCGCTTGGCCTTGTTGAGCGGGGGTCGGGACTCGATGACTTCGAGGGTGAAACCGGCGTCCTCGTAAGCCTGCTTCATGCGGGTGAGCGGCGCGAGGTCGACGACGCGCTCATTGGCCTCGAGGCTATCGAAGGGCAGCCCGCCCACGGCGAGATCGACACCGCACTGCCGGGCGAGTTTCCAGACGGGCGTCGGGGTGGGGCTGATGAATTCGGCGATGCGCAGCATAGGGGCTTCCAGGGGGCCAATCAGCGGCCCGCAGACTCATGATGTAGCAGAAGATGCGGCGTTGTCAGAGGCGAACACCGCTCTTCAGGTCGAAGATCGAGGCGTCGGACAGGCGCCATTGAACCGGCACTTTGTCGCCCGGCGCGACGCCGGAGGAGCGATCGAGCCGCACGACGGTGTCGCGACCCTCGACCTTGCCGTTGACGTAGAGGTCGGCGCCGGTGGGTTCGACATAATCGACGGTGATCGACTGGTGCGGCGTGCCGCTGGCGAGGCTGCCGCTTTCCGGACGGAGGCCGAGTTCAACCTCGACCGGCGCCGTTACCGGCGCGCCGAAGGCCGTGGCCGGCAGCAGGAGGTCCATCCCGGCACCGGCAAAGCGGGCGCCGCCGTTCGCCTCGGGGGTGAGCCGGCCGGGCGTCAGATTGATCTGCGGGAAGCCGATGAAGGTGGCGGCAAAGCGGTTGGCGGGGCGGTTGTAGAGTTCGAGCGGCGTGCCGACCTGGACGATCTCGCCATCCTTCATCAGCACGACCTGGGTGGCGAGGGTCATGGCCTCGTGCTGGTCGTGCGTGACGTAGATGGTGGTGGCCTTGAGGCGCTGGTGGAGCTGCTTCAGCTCGACGCGCGTCTCGTGACGCAGCTTGGCGTCGAGATTGCTGAGCGGTTCGTCGAAGAGGAAGAGATCGGGCTCGCGCACAAGGCAGCGGGCGATGGCGACGCGCTGGCGCTGGCCGCCCGAGAGCTGGCTGGGGAGGCGGTGGAGCATGGTGTCGAGCTGCAAGGCGCGGGCTGCCTCGGTCACCTTGCGGTCGCGTTCGGCGCGCGGCACGCGCTTGATCTCCATGCCGAAGGAGATGTTCTTGGCGACGCTCAGATGGGGATAGAGCGCGTAGGACTGGAAGACCATCGCGACCTTACGGTCCTTGGGATCGAGATCGGTGACGCGCCGGCCAGCGATGTGGATCTCGCCCTCATGGTCCTCGGTGAGGCCAGTGATGAGGCGCAGCAAAGTGGATTTGCCGCAGCCCGACGGCCCAAGCAGCACGACGAAGGCACCCGCCTCGGCTTCGAGGTTGATATTGTCCAGCGCCTTGAAATTGCCGAAGGACTTGCTGACGTTTTCGAGCTTCAGGAACGACATTGTTCTATCCCTTGACCGAGCCGTTCGTGATGCCGGCGTAGATGTATTTCTGCAGGAGGAAGAAGCCGATCACCGTGGGCAGGATGACCAGCACGATGGCGGCGAGCAGCACCGCCTGGGTGGTACCGGACTGGTAGCCCGCCATGTTCCACAGCATCATCGAGACGGTCGCCTCCTGCGGCTGCGGCACATAGAGGAAGGGCAGCACGAAATCGTTGTAGATGCCGACGGTGCGCAGGATCACCACCGTCGCGATGGCCGGCGCCAGCATAGGCAGGATGAGGCGGAAGAAGATCTGGAAGTAGTTGGCGCCCTCGATGCGCGCACTGTCATCGATCTCGGTGGAGATGCCGCGCAGGAACTGGATGAAGATCAGGATCGAGACGATATCGACGCCCGAATAGAGTACGACCAGCGCCCATTTGGAGTTGGTGAGGCCAAGGAATTTCAGCACCTGGAAGGTGGAGACCGGCGTCAGGATGCCCGGCACCGCGATCAGGGCGCCATAGGCGAGGAGAATCAACGTGCGGCCGGGGAATTTGAAGCGGTTGATGGCGAACGCCGCCATCGAGCCGAACAGGATCAGCAGCACCAGCGAACAGGCCAGGATGATGCCGGTGTTGAGGAAGGCGCCGCCGATGGTGATGCCGTTGTTCTGCTCGGGCCAGATCGCCTCCACATAGTTCGACATGTTGAACCAGTTCCGCGGCGGCACGATGCGGTTGGTATCTAGATATTCGCGCGGCGCCTTCAGCGAGGAGATGATGAGGCTCCACAGCGGTAGCAGCACGATGACCGACATGACGACGAGCGTCACATATTGGAAGGCCAGCGACAGGAACTTGCCCGGCGTGAGGGGACGGCGGCGGCTCATATCAGGCCTCCCGTGTTCTCGCGATTGCGGCTGCGGGTGATGAGGCGCGTGGTGATGAAGACGATGACCACGATGACCAGCATCAGCACGGCCATGGCTGCGGCGGTGCCGGCACGGCGGTTCTGGAAGCCGGTCTCGACCATCTTGATGGCGAAGGTGGCGGTTTCGCCGGCGCCGCGGGTGATGAGCAGCGGCACTTCGAACACTTCGAGCGAGCCGACGACCGACAGCATGAATTGCAGCAGCAGCACCAGCTTGATGGTGGGGAACGTGATGCGCCAGAACATCTGCCAATTGTTGGCGCCTTCGAGGCGGGCGGCGTCATACTGATCCTGCGGGATGGCCTGGAGCGCGCCGAACGTGACGACGAGATTGAAGCCCAGGTAGCGCCAGACGCTGGCCGCCGCGAGCGAGAAGTTGGAATAACCCTGCCCCGAGTCGAGCCAGGCGAATTTGAAGTCCGGGCCCATGAACAGCTGCGCGATGTTGTTGAGCGCGCCGTTGAGCTCGAGGAAATTGCGGAAGATGAGGCCGGCGGCAACGGCGTTGAGCACGAAGGGGATGAACAGGATCGTGCGGAACACCCGGCTGCCCGGCAGGCGCTGATTGAGGATAACGGCGAACCACGTGGCGAGCACCAGCTGCACAAGGCTGCCCGCGAGATAATAGAGGCTGCGCACCATCGTCAGTGTCAGGTCGCGATCGAAGGTGAAGAGATCGACGTAGTTACGCCAGCCGACGAATTTGGCGCGCGCCCAGTTGATCGAATTGAAGTCGGTGAAGCTGATCCAGAACAGCTGCAACAGCGGATAGATGTTGAGCACGATCAGCATCGTGACCGGCAGCAGCAGGAAGACGAAGATCGTCAGCCGGCGCTGGAATTTGGCATCGAAGGTCACGCGCTTTTCCCCCACCCGACCAATGGCGAGACCCCGGGCTCGCAAGCCCGGGGTCGAAATGTGGCCTAGCGTTCGCGCGCGGCGGCGGCGGCCCACTTCTCGTTGAGCGCCGCGATGGCCGCGTCGTAGTCGGCGGCATTCATCAGATCACGCGTCCCGCTGCCGCCGGTGAAGCCGGTAGCGTTGGTGATGTTGGTGTAGGCGCTGGAGGGGTTCTTCTGCTCGATAATGACCGGGTTGAAGGACGCCAGTTCGGCCAGCTGCGGCAGGGTCGGCTCAAGCTTCTTGTAGCCCGGGATGAAGCCCGCCTGCTGGCTGAGCGAGGTCTCGGTCAGAAGGAACGCCAGCCAGGCTTTCGCCAGAGCGGGGTTCTGCGTGTTGGCCGAAACCGACAGCGCATAGTCGGGACCCGAGTTCACATTGTACGGCCCACCGCTCTCATCGTACGGGAACGGGAAGTAGCCGATATTGTTGGGGTCGTAGTTCTCGAGATTGGCGAGCACCGCGCCCTCGGCGATGATCTGGTTGATCGACCAGTTGCCGAGGAACCAGGTGGCACCCTTGCCGCTCGCGAGCCAGCCCTTCGAATCCTGCCAATGGCCGGTGGTGAGATCTTCTTCGACGAGGCCGGAGGAGACCAGATCCTTCAGGATGCCGAGCGACTTGCCATAGGGCTTGTCGGCGGCGAAGGGCGCATCGTCATTGACCAGCGTGTTGAAGTAGTCGGCATCGCCCGAGATGGCGACGGCCGCACCGTCCCAGATCGACAGCGGCCAGCCGTCGGGCAGGTTGGTGACGATGGGATAGGAGCCGGCGGCCTTGAGCTTTTCATAGGCGGCCTTGAGCTCGGAGTATTTGGTCGGGATCGCGGTGACGCCGGCCTTGGCGAAAGCCTCCTTGTTGTAGACGAGGCCTTCGACGTTCACGCCGAAGGTGAGGCCATAGACTTCGCCATCCGTGGCCCAGCGGTCGCCGAAGTAGAAATCCTTGGCCAGGTCGAGATCGGTGATGGGCAGGAAGAAGTCGGGCAATTCGGCGTTCGAGACGGTCGCCGGCGTGTCGAGAACGTCACCATAGTCGCCCGTCGCAAGGCGCGTTGACATGGTTTCTGCATACGTTGCAATGCCGAGCACTTCGACGTCTTCGACGTTGGGATACTTGGCCTTGAAGGCCGTTTCCCACTTATCGAAATCGCCATTGTCGATGTAGTTCGTCCAGTGCGTGTAGTAGACGATCTTGCCGGAGACGCTGGCGGGATCGGGCAGATTTTGGGCAAAAACAGGCGCAACCGCGCTCAGCGCGAGCAGGCTAACGCCTGCCGCCAAAAGGCTCTTCATGATGATCCTCCCAAAGGTCGTTGTTCGACCGGGCGCCACGTAGGGGCACCTGTCATGGAGCTTATTTTGCGGTTTGCGACACTGTCAATGCAAACGTTTGCATTTTCTTGAGCACTGCGCCAATCATCTGGCCATACGCCCGTTGACCGTTGGTTTGCCGGACGGCATGTTGCCGCGCGGGGACCGGGGACTACCGTTGAGTATTGACGAAAAGCCGCCAGCGCGGCGCAAGCCGGCCACGATCAAAACGATCGCCAAGGATGTGGGCCTGTCCATATCGACGGTGTCGCGCGCCCTGCAGCAGGACCCGGCGGTCAAGTCCGAGACGCGCCAGTTGATCAATGAGGCGGCGGACCGACTGGGCTATCGCCGCGACTTCCGCGGCGTCAATCTGCGCACCGGCCGCACCTTTACGCTGTGTGCGCTGCTGACCTCGCTGCCGGCGTCGGCGGAGTTCGGCGATCCGGCGATGATGAGCTTCATCCAAGGCTTGCTCAGTGGTGTTTCCGGAACGCCGTTCAAGGTAGTGATCCGGCCGGTCGAGAGTGTCGAGGAGCAGCTTGCTGCCTGCCGCGACGCCGTGGTTGACGGACGTTTCGACGGCATCTTGCTCGATCATACGGAGCCACAGGATCCGCGCGTGCTCTACCTGCTGGAGCATGGCATTCCATTCATCACGTTCGGGCGTACGGAGCTCTATTCGGAGCACCCCTATTTCGACATCGACAATGAGGACGCGGCCTATCAAGCGACGCGCCATCTCATTGAGAAGGGCCACAAGCGGATTGCGCTCATCGACCCGCCGCAGCGCTTCCTGTTCACCGGGCAGCGCCATCGCGGCTACAAGCGGGCGATGGAGGAAGCGGGGGTGCCCTACGACCCCAAGCTGGTGGCCGAGATGGGCATCGGCATCCGTAGCGTGCGCGACCGCGTCGCCAAGCTGCTGAAGCTCGAGGACCGGCCAACGGGCTTTGTGACGTCGAACGAGATCGCCACCATCGGCACGCTGGGTGCGTGCCGCACCCTGTCGCGGAAAGAGCTGGGCCAGTGCGGCTTTGTCAGCCGCGATGGCACAACGCTGTTCGACTATCTCGAGCCGCCGGTATCGAGCCTCTATTATCCGTTGCTCGAAGCGGGCAAGCGGTTGTCAGCCGCGCTGGTCGCGGCGGTGGAGGGCCGGCCAGCGACGGAGTTGCAGTGGCTGGAGCGGGCTCGCCTGGTGGTCCGATAGCCGAAACCGGCAAGTGACCACTTCGTGAACGCGTGGTTGTCGGGCTGTTAAGGATGATTGCGGTAGGGAACCGGGTCTACCCGGCCGCGTTGATGGCCGGGCATTCCAGATCCAGAGTTCGTGTATGACCGCCGCCGTTCTTCAGTCTTCGCGCCGCAGTTTCCTTGTGGGCGGAGCCAGCCTTGCTGCCCTTACCCTTGCCGGTTGCGCCACGTCGCGGCGCCTCACGACGATCGATCAGCCCCAGTTCTCCGAGTATTATCTGCAGATGTACGGTGCCCTGCCGTATGAGCAGTTCCCGGTGCCGGCGGTCGATTTGACCAAGCTCGACCCCAACATGTTCCGCACGGAAGTGCCCGATCCTACCGGCGAAGCGCCGGGCACGATCGTGGTCAATACGGGCGAGCGGCATCTCTATTATGTGCTCGAGGGTGGCCGGGCCATCCGCTATGGCGTCGGCATCGGCCGCGATGGGTTCACCTGGTCGGGCCGAGCCAAAGTCGGCCGCAAGGCGGAATGGCCGCGCTGGACGCCGACCAAGGAAATGATGGAGCGCCAGCCCGAGACGCGGGAATGGGCCAATGGCATGCCGCCCGGGCTGACCAATCCGCTCGGGGCGCGTGCGCTCTACATCTTCCAGGACGGCCGCGACACGCTGTATCGGCTGCACGGCACGATGGAAGTGTGGAGCATCGGCGGGGCCGTCTCGTCGGGTTGCGTCCGACTGCTGTTCCACGACATCATCGACCTCTACAACCGCGCGCCGGTCGGTTCTCCCATTATCGTCAACCAGTAAGGCCGGAACCGGCCCCAAGGCGATGCGTTCTCCTGTCGAGCCAATCGACAGGAGATTCCGATGCATCTCGATCCAATCGAACGCACCGAGGCGCGGACCTCGCCGATGCAGATCGCCCACAATCCGCTCTTCACACTGCAGGAAAAGATCGAGCTTTTGAACAAGCTCAAGGCCGAGGTGACAGGCGAAGCGCCCAACCCGGACGGTCTCGGCTATGGTGCCGAGGAGATCGACGCGGCGATCGCAGAACTCAGGGCCGAAGGCCAGGATGGCGAACGTCCCCTGCCCTCGTTCATCACGGAGGCGAACGATGAGCGCCTCGGTTAAGCCCGGCAGTGTGGCGCAGGTCGACAATCTGGTCGATGAGCGCGGCTACAAGGTGCCGTTGAATGACGACAGCTCGATCAAGATCGCCGGCGAACTCGATCCGGCAGTGGGCGGGACGAGCCCGACCAATTGGTGGGGCTATGGTCTCGTGGCGCTGTTCATCGTGGCGGCTATCCTGCTGGGGCTGCAATGGCTGAGTGGCAATCGCGGTACAGATGTGATCCCCGGCACGCCCACCGCCGCACCCCAGCAGACGCAGCCGGCGACTCCCTAGCCCGCGACGCGGGTGGGCGTGACGACGACGGGACAGGTGCGCTTACCGTTCTTGTCGGTGGTGCATTTGTCGAAGTCGATGCAGCGCATCGTCTTGGTGAAGGGGTCGAGCGTACAGCCGCGGCCGATGGTGCTGCCGTTCTGGCCGGCAGAGACGGGGCTGATCGAGACGAGGCCGGTCACGAGGATCGCGGCGAAAGCGAGTTTCAGCATGGAGACCTCCTGTTGCTGTCAACAGGAGGCTGGGCCGATGAGGCTGAACCGCGGGTGAAGCGGCCGGTCAGCTCTGCTGGATGGGCGAGATCTGGATTTCGACACGGCGGTTCTGCGAGCGGCCCGTCTCGTTCGCATTGGAGGCGATCGGGGCGGCCTCGCCCTTGCCTTCGATGTAGAAGCGGCGCTGGTCGATGCCCTGATTGGCGAGGATGGTGGCGACAGCGACGGCGCGGCGCTGCGACAGATCCTGATTGTGGGCGTCCGAACCGGTGTCGTCAGTGTGGCCGTAGACGTCAACGATGGTCTTGTTGAACTTCTTGAGTACGAGGCCGACCGAGATCAGCGTTTCGCTGAAGCTCTGCTGCACCACGGCGGAATCGACGCCGAAGGTGATGTTGGACGGCATGTTGAGGATGAGCTGCTGGCCGACGCGGGTGACCGAGACGCCGGTGCCCTGGAGCTGGGCGCGCAACTCGGCTTCCTGCTGATCCATGTAGGAGCCGATGGCGGTGCCGGTAAGGCCGCCGATGCCGGCGCCAAGCAGCGCGGTGACACGCGGGTCCGCCCCGGTGGCGGTGCCGACGATGGCGCCGAGCACGGCGCCGGAGCCGGTGCCGATGAGGGCGCCGCCGGCGGTTTTCGACATTTCCGGGCTGCCGGTGAACGGATTGGTCGTGCTGCAGGCGCTCAGCGCCAGGGCGGCAATGCCAGCAATGAGAAACTTGGA
The DNA here is from genome assembly GCA_004144345.1 of Hyphomicrobiales bacterium. Classification (GTDB taxonomy): domain Bacteria; phylum Pseudomonadota; class Alphaproteobacteria; order Rhizobiales; family Devosiaceae; genus Devosia_A. Next base: position 3,419 of record SEEL01000026.1, on the reverse strand, counting down.
ATTCATCTGAGTCCCCGGAAGGTTTGCGCGCGTTTTCGCTAGCGATTGCGGCAGTACGGTGTCGCACCGGCCGCGTTTGTCCGGGGCAACGTTAATCCGGCCAGCGTCAACAGCCAATCCGAGTCTCATGGATCGGGCGCCGTGATCGGCGTGATCAGCACCTCGATCCGCCGGTTCTGTTCGCGACCGCTGGGCGTGTCGTTCGACGCGACGGGATATCTCGACCCAAGGCCCGCCGAACTGATGCGACTGCTGGCGACGCGCTGTGACCGTAAAAACGAGGCGACAGCGTCCGCCCGCCGCTCGCTCAACGGCTGGTTTATCTTGTCGCTGCCGGTGAAGTCCGTATGGCCGGTGATCGTCAATTTCGTCTGGTCGTACTCCGCCACGACACGCGCTATGTCACGGAGCACTTCGGGGGAGCCGTCTCGGAGGTCCGCGCTGTTGCTGACAAAAGTGACGTTGCCCGGCAAGGTCAGCAGGATTTCGTCGGCGAACCGTTCGACCCGCACCCCGGTGCCTTCCATGCTGGCGCGCAGGGCGGCTTCCTGCCGGTTCATGTAGCTTGTGACGTCGCTCGGCGCCATGCCGACAGGACCCGGGTCCAGCTTGACCCGAATACTAGAACCGCCGGTTTCTTCGAACATGGCGAGGGCCGGGCGGGCCGTCGCCTTTCCTGATTTGATGTCGTTGGTTGCGCAGGCAGCCAGCGACAGGGTCGCGGCAATTGCGACCAGTGACCGTGCTAACAATATGTCCCCCCGGACGGCCAGTGTGCGCCGATTCCGAAGGCAAACGTTAGCCGTGCGCCCAGCCGCCGTCGACCAGGAAATCCTGACCCGAAATCATCTGGCTGTCGTCGGCGGCGAGGAACATTGCCATGCGCGCGATATCGGCGGGATAGAGCCGGCCCTTCAGCGCCTGCTGGGCGTCGATGAGGGCGTTCTCGGCGTCGCCGACCCAATGGGTGAGCTGGCGCTCGGTCATGATCCAGCCGGGGACCAGCGTGTTGACGCGGATGCCATGCGGGCCGAGGTCGCGGGCGAGCGAGCGGGACATGCCGTGGGCGGCGGCCTTGGACGCCGTGTAGGCGGTGAGATTGCCGGTGAGGATCATCCAGCTGATCGAGCCGAAATTGACGATCGAGCCCTTGCCCGCCTTGATCATGCCGGGGATCACCGCCTGGGCGGCGAAGAAGGCATGCTTGAGGTTAACGGCCATGGCCTTGTCCCAGGCCTCGGAGGTGACCTCGTTCCAGGCAATGCGGGTATCGTTGGCGGCATTGTTGACCAGCGCCAGCGCCGGACCGTGGGCGGCTTCGAAGCCGGCGATGGCGGCCTGGTAGGCGGCAACGTCGGTAATGTCGACGGCGGCGAATCTGGCGCTCTGGCCGGCGGCGACCAGCTCGGCGGCGAGGGCCTCGCCGCGGTCCCTGGCGATGTCGACGAAGCCGACCTTGCTGCCCTGCGCGGCGAACTCACGGACGATGGTTTCGCCGATGCCCGAGGCGCCGCCCGAGATGACGACGGGGAGGCCCTTGAGGCTGGGGTAAGTGGCGAAGTTGGTCACGGCGCATCTCCCTGAATTTGCGCAGGGTGAGTAACCGCGCCGGGATGAACTGGCAAGGGCGGAGGCTCTATTGTGTTCGCAACACAAGAGCCGCCATTTACTCGCCTATTCGGCGTCGATGACCTTGCGGTTGGTGGGGGCGATGTCCATCGCCTCGATGCGCTCCAGCAGGGTCTCGATCTTGCCCACCAGCGGGATGAGCTTTTCTTCCATGGCGAAGTTGAGCGTCACATATTCGCGGCCGGGGCAGAAGGTGCAGATGTTCATGCCGTCATGCCAGGCGCCGCAATAGATCGGCTCGACCATGCCATTGGTCATCGGCCCGTAGGTGCGATGCGGCGGGACGAGCGTGAGCGTGATCTTGATGCCGGCCGAGAAGCGCCAGAAGCGGCGGCCCGGCAGCCACGAGGCCATCGAGTTGAGCGAGCGGAGCGTCCGGAACACGGTGTTCATCATCACCTGGAACTTGGTGAGATCCTTGCGCTCGATGGTGCCCACGGTGTCGTCGATCGAGCGGACATAGTCGACGAAATCATCGGACCATTTGAACTTGGCCTGGATGGCGCGGACGCGGAAGAAACTGTCGTCGGCATTGTTCCGGTTGGTGTCGAGCATGGTGTAGACGGCGCCGACGACGCGATCGTCGAAATGCTTCTTGTCGCCATCGCCATTGAGGGCGTGGGTGACGAGCGCGAAATAGAGCGAGCGCTGCCGCACGCCGAGCTTGTTGGCCAGCAGGCGCAGGCGATGGCGCGAGATGGCCAGCGTCTTGAAGCCGAAGATCTTCTCGGGCGGCGCGAGGGCGAGGCCGAGGCCGACATAGGTGAGCGTCATGGCCCAGGCATTGATGGTGCCGATGATGCGGGGCCACAGACCAATCTTGTTGGTCTTGTCGGACATGACGCCATGGGCCGCCGATTGCGAGCGCGTCAGCAGCGCCGAGTCCGCGCCTTCGAGCAGCGCATGCGAGGAGCGGACCTGAATGATGGAGGAGCGGCCTTCGGCATCGGGACCATCGCGGCGCACCGCGACCTGGACGCGGAACAGCGGCAGGTCATCGCGATGGAAGATGTCGTCGGACTTGCCGAGCCATTTGTCGGGATAGCCCTCAAAGCTGTCGACGGTTTCGAGCGTGGTGATGGCGTCGAGGATCTGCTTGGGGAAGGGCTGGCCGGGACGCGCGCCATAAAAGCCATGCGTCAGCTGCGGCGCCAGCGCCACCATTTCGGCGACGAGATTGTCGAGCGTTTCGCGATCGAAAATCTGGGTCGAAAACGCGGTGTAGAACACCGTATCATGACCCTCATAGAGGAACCACTGGAAGTCGCTGAACAGCGCCTGCGGATGCTTGTTGACGGCCGCGAGCGCGCGCTCAAGCGCCTCGGTCTGGTCGCTGGCAAAACTCGTCGACGAAAAACTCTTCACGCTCGATCCCCCTACTGACTGTGCGAGCCTAGCACCTCGCGGGCATGCCCACAAAGCCTGACCCCGATGACAATTGCGGCACGCGGCAAGCGTGACCGAAACTCATCACCTGATGCGCGCTTGGTAAGCGGCAGCGGATGAACCGAAGATGAGCGCGTTTGTAAGCGAGGCAACGAGTTGATCTCCGTGATGGGGCGAGTGGAGGCACCGGACCGCCCTCATGGCTCCCGGTTACGCGGGGCTCCATCCGGCCGGATGGAGCGAGCAGCGGCGAGGGCTTTGCCTCGACGCGGGTAGTCCGCAGGAGGTGAGGCTCGCGCCTCGCCGCTGCAACCGGGCTCGCCTCAGGATCGATGATCTGCCGGAATCTCTCTCCACGTCCGGCGGTGGTTCAGATGCGCCGCCCTACCGGCTCCTAACGCATC
>SEEL01000102.1 GCA_004144345.1 Hyphomicrobiales bacterium | reverse complement strand
ATCCCGTCCGGCAAAGCGCGGAGCGTCTTCTTACGCTCCTAAAGCAATCGGAGGCGCTCCGCGCTTTCCGTCCGTGAGACCGCTTGTCTCACGGCAAGGTAACAACCGGGGCCGACGGGTCGCCGGAAATCTTCGCATGCCCCCGAACCAGCGGTTGGCCAAGCGAGCCGTCTTCCGGCTCAGCGCGGCCGCACCACCACAAACCACAGCATGCAGGCGAGATAGGCAATGCCCGGCACCAGCAGTGCATCCGTCGACCACCAGCCGAACGCCAGCGCCCCGAGCAGGGCCCCGGCGCACAGCGCCGCCCACACCATGACGTGCTGCAGCCAGCGCCAGGGCGGCGCCTTGCCGGCCGTGGCGCGCGCCAGATCCTGTCCCGCGGCGAACAGCGTTCCAGTCACGAACGTCGTGCCCAGCCGCGCCGCGCCGATCGGTTGCAGAACGGCGTTCTGGGTGCCCGCCGCCAGCGCCAGCGGCAGCATCGCCTGCGCCGCCGGATAGCCCGAAAAATGCAGCAGCAGGCTGAGCCCGATCGTCAGCACCACCAGCCCCAGCGTCGCCGCCTGGCCCCAGCGCGAACTCGACTGCGCGATCAGCGTGCCCATGAAGCTGCCGATGAAGAACAGCACGATCAGTGCCGCGGGCAGGGCGAGCGCCCAGCCCATGCCGCTCGCCGCGCCGGCGCCCAGCTGCGTCGTATTCCCGCTCATGAACGAGGTGTAATAGCCGCCCAGCACGATAAAGCCGACCGCATCGACGAAGCCCGCAAGACCCGTCAGCAACAGCCCGAGGCTCAGCGTCCGCGCCGGCGTCATGTCTCAGTCCAGCGCCGCCGCAATGGTCTTGGCGAGGGCCGCCAGCTCCGCCGCATCGGCCTTGCCGCCGCCATGGCGCCCCAACTCCTCGCCGGCATAGACCGGGATCAGGTGGAAGTGCAGATGGAACACCGTCTGCCCCGCGGGCGCCTCGTTGAACTGCGCCAGCCGGATGCCATCGGCGCCCGTCGCCGCCTTCACCGCCCGTGCCAGCCGCGGCAGATAGCTCGCCGCCTTCGCCACCGCATCGGCGTCCGCATCGAGCAAATTGCGCGACATGGCCTTGGGCAGCACCAGCGTGTGCCCGCGCGATTGCGGGAACAGATCCATCATCACCAGCACCACATCGTCCTCGAACACCTTCGTGCTCGGAATGTCGCCCTTGATGATCTTGGCGAAGATGTTGGAGGGGTCGTACGCGATGGTCAATTCGGGGCTCCGGCCAGATGATGGTTGGTCCGCTCGGCAAGGCTGCTGGCATGCTCGGCGATCGTTTCCTCGATCACGTCGACTGCCGAATTGGTGCCGTCCTCGAGCAGCAGTTTTTCCTGCACTGCGAGTGCCGCCTGCTCATAGGCCGGCGTTGTCGCCAGGTCTTCCAGCGCCGAGGCGAGGATCTGCGGCGTCAGCTTCCTCAGCCGTACGGGCTTCGGCCCGAGGCCAAGCTCATAGACCAATTGCCCCCAATAGGGCTGGTCGAAGAATTGCGGCACGATGAATGTCGGCCGGCCCGCATAGAGCGCCGTATGCGTCGTGCCGGCGCCGCCATGATGGACCACCGCCTTCACATGCTCGAACAGCTTGGTGTGTGGCGCCCGGTCGATGACATAGACCGTGTCGGGCAGCATCTCTTCCTTGATGCCGCCCCAGCCCTTGCCGATCACCGCGCGGCCGCCCCAGCTGCGGATCGCCTTGGTGATGATCTCGCTGTTGCGCTGCGCGCCGAACGACATCGAGCCGAAGCCCAGATAGATCGGCGCCTCGCCCTTGCTGAGAAAATCCTCGAAATCCTTGGGCGGCGTCCAGCCGCTGCGATCCTCGAGCCGCCAGAAGCCGGTGATCACATTGCCCGCCGGCCAGTCGCCCGGCGCCGGCGAGATCGTCGCCGAATAGGCGTGCAGCGTCGGGATCGGCACGCCATGCGAATTGGTGAGGAAGCCGCCGCGCTTCTTGGTCTTCAGCCCCAGCATGCTGCGCCGCAACCGGTCGCGCGGCAGGTCCCAATAGGTCTGCTGCGCCTTCTGCATCCAGTAGCTGAGCTTGTTGATCACCGGATCGAGGCTCGGGCTCTTGGAGAAAGGCTCGCGGTTGAAGCGATAGAGCAGGGGATCGACGGCCGGGCCGTCATAGCTGAAATACGGAAATTCGGTCGTCGGATTGATCGGCTGGAACACCGTCATGATCGCCGGAATGCCAAGCGCTTCCGCAATGTCGATGCCGAACGTCGTGGCATTGTTGAACAGGATCACGTCGGCCGACTGCGCCATTTCCCAGGCCTGCTTGGCCGCATGCTTGAGCACCTTGGCGCCGTCGCGCAACAGGCCCGGCGCGTGCAGCAGCACGCTCTTGCTCATCGCGTCGTCAAACTGCGATTGCCGCAGGAAGGCTTGGACGTCGCCGCCCAGGCTGAAGAACTCGATGCCGTTCTCGGTGACGAAGCCCTCGAAATCGGAGGTCGTCCCCAGCACCAC